>NZ_JABBWW010000003.1:0-375352 GCF_014161385.1 Microbispora sp. H10670
TGTTAAGCACGCCGCCAGCGTTCGTCCTGAGCCAGGATCAAACTCTCCAAACAATGT
This sequence comes from Microbispora sp. H10670, assembly GCF_014161385.1. NCBI lineage: Bacteria > Bacillati > Actinomycetota > Actinomycetes > Streptosporangiales > Streptosporangiaceae > Microbispora > Microbispora sp. H10670. The sequence continues at coordinate 58 of NZ_JABBWW010000003.1, forward strand.
CTGAAAAGTGTCACCCCTGGCCGGCACCCCCCGGCTAAGGAAAGGCACCGTCAAAGGAATCCGCCACCAACACGGTGACGGGGTCATGCATGATTCATGCACTGGCTTTTAGCACACTGTTGAGTTCTCAAGAAACGGACGCGACCACCATCACCCGAAACCCGTCAACCAGGTCCCACACTCCGGGGCGTTTTCCGTTGTGCCTTTATTCTGTCCGGTCTCGTTATTCGTGTCAAATCGAGGTGATTTGCACTGAATTCCGATTTCCGGCCGAGAATTCCGGCCACCCCGTCTCCGGGGCAACCCCTCGAACTTACCTGATCCGCGACACTCCGTCGAACCGCGACGAGGTGACCCGAGATCGGGTGAGAGGAAGGGAGTGCAGAGAGCCTAACAGCCGGATCCCCTTCGGGTATTCCGACTCGCCGACTCCCTGCGCGTGCACAAAGACTAGCACCCGTCAGGGTATGCCGAGCACAACTTGCGCAACTTCACAGTCCTGCCCTGCCTCTGACACTCCCAAACCTCATCTGACGCAGCTATCCCTGCAGCGCGGCGAGCTGGGCCTCCAGACGGGAGATGTCCTCCGCCGCCTGCTCGGCACGCCGGCGCACCTTGGCCACCACGTCCTCGGGCGCCTTCGCCATGAACTGCTCGTTGCCCAGCTTCGCGGTGACCTGGGCCTGTTCCTTGCGTGCCACGGCGAGGTCCTTCTCCAGACGCTTGCGCTCCGCGGCGACGTCGATGGCTCCGGCCGTGTCGATCTCCACGAGGACCGTGCCGACCGTGAGGCGCGCGGTGGGGGTGAACGTCTCCGACGGTTCGTCGAGGCGCAGCAGGACGCGGACCGCGCCCTCGTGGGCGGCGAGAGCCGTACCCGGCAAGGAGAGCCGCGCGGCCACGCGCTGGCCGGGCTTCAGACCCTGGTCGGAGCGGAACCTGCGCACCTCGGTCACGAGGTTCTGCAACGCGACGATCTCCTGCTCGGCCGCGGGGTCGAGCAACTCGGGCGAGACGGCGGGCCAGGGGGCGACCACGATGGACTCTCCCCCGGTCAGGGCCCGCCACAGCTCCTCCGTCACGAAGGGCACCAGCGGGTGGAGCAGCCGGAGCAGCGCGTCGAGGACATGGCCGAGCACCCGCTTGGTGTTCTCGGCAACGACCCCGCCCTCGGCGAACTGCACCTTGGCCAACTCGACGTACCAGTCGAAGACCTCGTCCCACGCGAAGTGGTAGAGGGCGTCGGAGACCTTGGCGAACTCGAAGTCCTCGAAGGCCGCGTCGATGGTCGTGACGACCTGCTGCAGCCGCGACAGGATCCAGCGGTCGGCCGGGGTGAGGTCGCCGGGCAGGCCCTCGGAGACGGCGCCGTTCATCAGGGCGAAGCGGGTGGCGTTCCAGATCTTGTTGCAGAAGTTGCGCGATCCGGCCGCCCAGTCCTCGCTGATCGCCACATCGGAGCCGGGGTTCGCGCCGCGCAGCAGGGTGAAGCGCGTGGCGTCCGCGCCGTACCGCTCGATCCAGTCGAGCGGGTCGACCACGTTGCCAAACGACTTCGACATCTTCTTGCCGAACTGGTCGCGCACCATGCCGTGCAGCGCCACCGTGCGGAACGGCGGCCGGCCGTCCATCGCGTACAGCCCGAACATCATCATCCGGGCGACCCAGAAGAAGAGGATGTCGTAGCCGGTGACGAGCACGGTCGTCGGATAGAAGCGGGCCAGCTCGGGTGTCTCGTCGGGCCAGCCGAGCGTGGAGAACGGCCACAGGCCGGAGGAGAACCACGTGTCCAGGACGTCCTGGTCCTGCTCGTAACCGGCGGGCGGCTCCTCGTCCGGTCCCACGCAGACCATGTCGCCGTCGGGGCCGTACCAGACCGGGATGCGGTGTCCCCACCACAGCTGCCGGGAGATGCACCAGTCGTGCATGTCGTCGACCCAGTCGAAGTAGCGCTTGGCCAGCTCCGGCGGGTGGATGCGGGTGCGGCCGTCGCGCACCGCGTCGCCGGCGGCCTTGGCCAGCGGCGTGACGTTGACGAACCACTGCAGCGACAGCCGCGGCTCGACCACGGTCTTGCATCGGGAGCAGTGGCCCACCGAGTGGACGTACGGCCGCTTCTCGGCCACGATCCGGCCCTGCTCGCGCAGCGCGGCGACCACGGCGGGCCGCGCCTCGAACCGGTCGAGGCCCTGGAACGGCCCGTGGGCGGTGATGACGCCGCGCTCGTCCATGACGACGAGCGACTCCAGCGAGTGGCGGCGACCGATCTCGAAGTCGTTCGGGTCGTGGGCGGGGGTGACCTTGACCGCACCGGTGCCGAAGGAGGGGTCCACGTGCTCGTCGGCGACGATCGGGATGCGCCGGCCGGTCAGCGGGACCTCGACATGCCTGCCGATGAGATGCGCGTAGCGCTCGTCGGCGGGGTGGACGGCCACCGCGGTGTCGCCCAGCATGGTCTCCGCCCGGGTGGTGGCGACGACGATCTCCTCGTCACCCGAGCCGTACCGGATGGAGACGAGCTCGCCGTCGTCGTCGCTGTGCTCCACCTCGATGTCCGAGAGCGCGGTGAGGCAGCGCGGGCACCAGTTGATGATCCGCTCGGCGCGGTAGATGAGCCCGTCGTCGAAAAGCTTCTTGAAGATCGTCTGGACGGCGCGGGAGAGCCCCTCGTCCATCGTGAACCGCTCGCGGGACCAGTCGACGCCGTCGCCGAGTTTCGTCATCTGGCCGAGGATCCGCCCGCCGGACTCCTCCTTCCACTGCCAGACGCGCTCGACGAACGCCTCCCGGCCGAAGTCGTGGCGGGACAGGCCCTCCTTGGCGATCTCTCGCTCCACGACGTTCTGCGTCGCGATGCCGGCGTGGTCCATGCCGGGAAGCCACAGCGTCTCCATGCCCCGCATGCGGGCCCGCCGGGTCAGCGCGTCCTGGACCGAGTGGTCGAGCGCGTGACCCACGTGCAGCGACCCGGTGACGTTCGGCGGGGGAAGCACGATGGTGTACGGCTCGCGCCCACTGCCGGGGTCGGCGGTGAAGTAGCCCGCCGATACCCAGCGCTCGTAGCTCCGGGTCTCGACTTCGGCGGGGGCGTACTGGGTGGGCAGCTCAGACGTAGTCACGCTGCCCAATTCTAGGGAGGTCCGGACGCCTCCCGCGCCGTCGCCGCACACCCTGTGGACAATGGCCGGCGACGGCCGGGATCAGGCCGACTTCTCCCGCGGCGTACGCTGCTGCTTGGCCTGCAGCTGGTCACGCGGCACGAGGGTGGGGTTCACGTGCTCCAGCACGGCCTCGCGGGTGATGACGACGCGTGCCACGTCCTGCCGGGAGGGGACCTCGTACATCACCGACTGGAGGACCTCCTCCATGATCGCGCGCAGGCCGCGGGCGCCGGTGCCGCGCAGGATGGCCTGGTCGGCGATCGCCTCCAGCGCGTCGTCGGTGAACTCGAGCTCGACGTTGTCCAGCTCCAGCAGGCGCCGGTACTGCTTGACGAGCGCGTTCCGCGGCGCGGTGAGGATCTGGATCAGCGCGCTCCGGTCGAGGTTGTGCACCGACGTGATCACGGGCAGCCGCCCGACGAACTCGGGGATCATGCCGAACTTGAGCAGGTCCTCCGGCATGACGTCGGAGAAGATGTCCGAGGAGTCCATCTCCTCCTTGGAGTGGATGATCGCGTTGAAGCCGATGCCCTTCCGGCCGACCCGCGACTCGATGATCTTCTCCAGCCCGGCGAAGGCGCCGCCGCAGATGAACAGCACGTTCGTGGTGTCGATCTGGATGAACTCCTGGTGGGGATGCTTGCGGCCGCCCTGCGGCGGCACGCTGGCGGTGGTCCCTTCCAGGATCTTCAGCAGGGCCTGCTGCACGCCCTCGCCAGACACGTCCCGGGTGATCGACGGGTTCTCGCTCTTGCGGGCTATCTTGTCGACCTCGTCGATGTAGATGATCCCGGTCTCGGCCTTCTTGACGTCGTAGTCGGCGGCCTGGATGAGCTTGAGGAGGATGTTCTCCACGTCCTCGCCGACGTAGCCCGCCTCGGTCAGCGCGGTGGCGTCCGCGATCGCGAACGGCACGTTGAGCATCTTGGCGAGGGTCTGCGCCAGCAGGGTCTTGCCCGACCCGGTGGGACCGAGCAGCAGGATGTTCGACTTGGCCAGCTCCAGGCCGTCGTCGCGGCCCCGCTCCCCGGACTGGACGCGCTTGTAGTGGTTGTAGACCGCGACCGACAGCGCCTTCTTGGCCTTGTCCTGGCCGATGACGTACGCGTCGAGGAACTCGTAGATCTCACGCGGCTTGGGGAGGTTGTCCCACTTGAGCTCGGAGGACTCGGAGAGCTCCTCCTCGATGATCTCGTTGCAGAGATCGATGCACTCATCGCAGATGTATACGCCTGGTCCGGCGATGAGCTTCTTGACCTGCTTCTGGCTCTTGCCGCAGAACGAGCACTTCAGCAGGTCTCCCCCGTCGCCGATGCGTGCCACCCCAGATACTCCTTTGCGTGGGACCGCCCCTGCCGCCGCGGTCGCTTCCGTCCGCAACCGATTGTGATCCGGTGCGAAAACGTCATCCCGCTCAGGTTTCGACGTTACCGTCTCTCGGGCCCTCAGTGAGCCCCCTAGCGGTGAGTCGCACCGGAACGTGCCCAATTGGGCACTGTTCCGGTGCGGCAACTCCCTCAGGAAGCGGCGACCGCCGCCGCGCGCTTCTTCCGCGACGGAATGATGTCGTCCACCAGACCGTACGCCTTCGCCTCCTCGGCGCTGAGGATCTTGTCGCGCTCGATGTCCCTGCGGACCTCGTCGGGCGACTTACCCGAGTGCTTCGCCACGAGGTCCTCGAGCAGCGACCTCATACGCAGGATCTCACGAGCCTGGATCTCGATGTCGCTGCCCTGACCACCGCCCTCGGTGTAGGGCTGGTGGATCAGGACACGGGCGTTCGGCAGCGCGAACCGCTTGCCCGGCGTGCCGCCGGCCAGCAGGATCGCGGCGGCCGAGGCCGCCTGCCCCAGGCAGACCGTCTGGATCTCGGGCCGGACGAACTGCATGGTGTCGTAGATCGCCGTCATCGCGGTGAACGAGCCGCCGGGCGAGTTGATGTACATGCTGATGTCGCGGTCCGGGTCCAGCGACTCCAGCGTGAGCAGCTGCGCCATCACGTCGTTCGCCGAGGCGTCGTCGATCTGGACCCCGAGGAAGATGATGCGGTCCTCGAACAGCTTGTTGTAGGGGTTCATCTCCTTGACGCCGTACGACGTGCGCTCGACGAAGGAGGGAAGAACGTAGCGGCCGTTGATGTCACCCGGCCGGATCAGCTCACTCATCTCGGAAGCTCCAGTCACGAGACGGCGCCCTCGGAGGGCACCTGGCGGGCGCTGCGCACCACGTGGTCGATGAAGCCGTAGTCCTTGGCCTCCTCGGCCGTGAACCAGCGGTCCCGGTCGGAGTCGCGCTCGATCTGGTCGAGCGGCTGGCCGGTGTGAGAGGCGATCCGCTCCGCGAGCGTCTTCTTCACATAGAGCATCTGCTCGGCCTGGATCGCGATGTCGGCCGCGGTGCCCCCGATGCCGCCCGAGGGCTGGTGCATCATGATGCGGGCGTGCGGGAGGGCGTACCGCTTGCCGCGGGCGCCCGCGCAGAGCAGGAACTGCCCCATCGAGGCGGCCAGTCCCATCGCGACGGTGCACACGTCGTTCGGCACATACTCCATCATGTCGTAAATCGCCATGCCCGCGGTCACGGAACCGCCGGGGGAGTTGATGTACATCCAGATGTCGCGGTTGGGGTCATCGGCGGCGAGGAGCAGGAGCTCAGCGCACAGCCGGTTGGCCACCTCGTCGTTCACCTGGGTGCCGAGCACCACGATGCGCTCGCGCAGCAGGCGCTGGTAGAGCTGGTCCTCGAGGCGAGAGGGGCCACCCTCCGGGCTCCGGGCCTCGAAGCCGGAACCACCGGTCGGGAAGAAGGTCGGCGGGCTGGTCACAGCGTCACCTTCCGATGCGTCGTAAACGATTGGCTTTGCTTGTGACCTTAACGCGCGGCGCAGACAGCTCATGCCCTCGCGCCGTACTGTTCGCTGACGGCGCATGCCCCGCCCCCGATCCGCGGGCGGCCGAGCCCCGGCCGTCCCCCGCCCGCGTTCCGCGCGCTCGCCGCGCCTGACAGCGCGAGGACGGGCGTGCCGCGCCGCCGGGGCTCCCGGTCGTACGGCCGATCGGCGGCACGCCGACGCGGAAATATCTAGCGGGATTTGCCGCGAATATAGCCGGAAACCCTCGTCGCACCCGCAGGTACGACGAGGGTTTCGTCGTTGTCCCGGCCGTGTGGCCGGGGGCATGCCCCGGCCGGTGTGGCCGGAGGAACTCAGCCTTCCTTGGCCTCGGCGGCGGCCGGAGCGTCGGCGGGCTGGTCGCCCTCCTGCGCCTCCTCCACGCCCACGGCCTCCTGCTCGGGGTTGAGCTCGGCGTAGATGGCCTTGAGGTCCACCTCGTTGCCGGCGGTGTCGGTCACCTTGGCCGCGTCCCCGATGAGGGTCTTGGCCTTCTCCCGCACAATCTCCATCATCGCCAGCGGAAGCTGGTTGTTGTCGGCGAGGTGCTGGGCCAGCGTGTTCGGCGCGACGCCCATCTGCATGGCGCGGCGGACCACGAAGTCGGTGAGCTCCTGCTCGCTGACGCCGATGTCCTCAGCCTTGACGATCTTGTCGAGCACGAAGCCGGACTTGAGGGCCTTGGCGGCGTTCGCCTCGTACTCGGCGAACAGCTCCTCCTCGGTGGTCTGCTGGAGACGGAGGTACGCCTCGCGGCTCAGACCGCTCTCCGAGATCTGGTGCTCCAGATTGTGCTTGCGCGCGTCGATCTCGGCGGTGAGCGCGCTCTCGGGCAGCGGGATCTCGATCCTGTCGAGCAGCGCCTCAAGGGCCTTCTCGCGGCTCTGCACGACCTGGTCGACGAGCTTGTTGCGACGGGCCTGCTCGCGGATGCTGTCCTTCAGCTCGTCGAGGGTGTCGAACTCGCTGGCGAGCTGCGCGAACTCGTCGTCCAGCTCGGGCAGCACCTTCTCCTTCACCGACTTGACCGTGATGATCACGTCGGCCTCCTCGCCGGCGTTCTCACCGCCGACCAGCGTCGTGCGGAAGGTCTTGTCCTCGCCGGCCGCCATGCCCTGCAGCGCGTCGTCCAGGCCCTGGAGCACCGAGCCGGCGCCGACCTCGTACGACACGTCGGCGGCCTGCTGCTCGTCCAGGTTGCGGCCGTCGATCTCGGCACGCAGGTCCATCACGACGTAGTCGCCGTTCTGCGCCGGGCGGTCCACCCCGGTCAGGGTGGCGAAGCGCTGGCGCAGGCCGTCCAGCTGGGCGTCGACGTCCTCGTCGCTCACCTCGGCCGCGTCGACCACGATCTCGGCGCCCTCGTAGCCGGGGACGTCGAAGGCGGGACGGACGTCCACCTCGGCGGTGAACTCGACCTGCTCACCGTCCTCGATCTTGGTGACCTCGATCTCCGGCTGGCTCACCGGGAAGACCTCGGTCTCGTCGACGGCCTGGCCGTACAGCTTGGGCAGCGCGTCGTTCAGGGTCTCCTCGAGAACCACCGCGCGGCCGAAGCGCTGCTCGATGATCCGGGCCGGCACCTTGCCAGGACGGAAGCCGGGCACGCGCACCTGCTGCGCGACCTTCTTGTACGCGGCCTGCAGGCTCGGCTCGAGCTCCTTGAACGGCACCTCGACGGTGAGCTTGACCCGGGTAGGGCTGAGCTCCTCGACAGCGGTCTTCACGGGGTGATCTCCTTGGTCCATCATCTGGTGGTCGCGGGCACGTCGTGCACGGCAACCGCGGCACAATAACGCGCGCCGCGCCCACGTGAGGGGCGCAGGGACCGCCCTCTCCGCCGGCACGCGACCTGTCCGGGCATGCTCGACTGTGGCGGGTGTCCAACGCCAAGGGCAGTCTAGAGCAGATGAGGGCCTGGAGCGACTGCTCAGAGCTCGGTCATGATCTGCCGCAGCAGGTCCACCGTCTCGGCGGGGGTCGTGCTGACCGCGCAGAGGCGCTCCATGACCTCGGTGTAACGGTCGACTTCTTCCCGTTTATCCAGGTAGAGAGCGCTTGCGAGCTGCTCGACGTACACGATGTCGGGCAGGTCCTGGTCGGAGAACCGCAGGATGCTGAACGCGCCGCCCTCCGCGGCGTGTCCGCCGTAACTGAACGGAATCACCTGGATCGTGATGTTGGGCTGGTTCATCAGGTCGATGAGGTGCTGAACCTGGCCCCGCATGACCTCGCCGCCGCCGATCGGACGGCGCAGCGCGGCCTCGTCGATCACCGCCCAGAACGTCGGCGCGTTGCCGCCGTCGAGGATGCGCTGACGTTCCAGCCGCAGATCCACCCGCCGGGCGATCTCCTCCGGCGCCGCCCCCACCGCACCCGCCGTGATCACGGCACGCGCGTACTCCTTGGTCTGCAGCAGCCCGGGGACGAACTGCACCTCATAGGTGCGGATGCGCTCGGCCGCCTCCTCCAGGCCCACGTACGCCTGGAACCAGGAGGGCAGCAGGTCGTTGAACCGGTGCCACCAGCCGGGCTCGTTGGCCTGGTCCACCAGGTTCATGACGACGTCGCGCGTCTCGTCGTCCTCCACGCCGTACAGCACGAGAAGGTCGGCGACGTCGCGCTCCTTGAAGCCGACCCGGCCCAGCTCCATCCGGCTGATCTTCGACTCGGAGGCCCGGATGCACCGGCCGGCCTCGTCGCGGCTGATTCCCTTGCTCTCACGGAGCTTGCGGAGCTGGGAGCCGAGCAGGATGCGCAGAGCCGTCGGACCCGATCCAGCCTGGATCTGTATCACGGCGCCTCCCTCTCACCTCGGCTCAGTGTGCCGCCAAGGGACGACCCGCACGACACCCCCAGCCCACACAGTGTCACCACTGCAGGCCCCGATGACAAGGTCTGATCTACGTGTCTCTGAGGGTGGCAACGTTAGGCGTGTGCGTTTGCACGTGACGGCTGCACGTGCATTTGGGTCTTGCAGCAGTGGGAGAGGGTGTTCCATCATGTCTAGGTGCATATTGGGCCAAATATGCACCAGCCCTCGACTCAGGCCAGCGGGAGGTACGGGCAACCATGTCGGACGAGCCCAAATCCGTCGGCCAGCTGACCCGCGACGTGGGATTCGGCTGGTTCCGGAGGGCGGTGTGCGCGTCCGATACGGCGATGTGCCCCCTTGCCCCACAGGCCGATTCGGTCAAGACCGCGCGTGACGTCACGAGGACGACCCTGCAGCGGTGGGGGCTGCCGGAGCTGAGCGACGACGCGGCGCTGGTCGTCAGCGAACTGGTCACGAACGCTGTTCGTTACGCGCTGTATCCGGCGCGGCGGGCCACCGGCCACCCGATAACGCTGACGCTTCTCCGCCTCGCGCCCCACGTCCTGCTCGCCGTCTCCGACCCGAGCGACGAGGCTCCCGCTCCCGCACAGCCCGACTTCGTCTCCGAGCACGGCCGCGGCCTCTACATAGTGGAGACCTACAGCCAGGCCTGGGGCTGGGACGCCCTCGACGACGGCGGCAAGGCCGTCTGGGCCCTCTTCCGCGCCGGCGACTGAGTTCGTTCCTCTGCGAGGAGGCGTGACGGTGGCACGAGTACTGGTGATAGGTCTCGATCCCGCGAAGCTCGAAGGCTGGGACCCGGAGCCGATCCAGGCCGCGCTGGCACGCGGACGGGCCCGTTTCGACGACCACGGCGTCGAGGCCGACTGGTGTCTGGTGGCACTGGACGAGGACACCGAAGCGGTGATCGTGGAGGCGCTGCGCCGCGACGACTACGCCGTCGTGGTGATCGGGGGCGGCATCCGCAGCCACGAGCCGCTGCTCGGGCTCTTCGAGAAACTGATCAACCTGGTACGGCTGCACGTGCCCGGCGCCGCCGTCGCCTTCAACACCAGCCCCGAGGACTGCCTCGACGCGGCGCTGCGATGGCTGCCCCAGAACCCCTGCGGCGTCGAGCAGCTCTGACAAAACAAAGATATAGGCGGAGGGAAAACCGCACCGGCCGCCGTTTGTGACGCCGCCGGAAGGAAAGCAAGCCCCCAGAGAAATGGCCCGCCCGGCATTCTCGCCGCGAATCAGTCGATTCCCAGAATGCCAGGAATTCGGGACATGGCGCCTTTCATGGGGGAGAAAATGGTCAAGTGTCCTAATGCGGTCGGATTCCTGGCGATCGTCACCGCACTGGCCGGTGGGGCCGCGCCTGGGGGCACTCCCGCCGTCGCCGCCTCCGCCGTGATCGTCCCCGGCACCGACCACCCCCACGGACACGGTCACGGCCGGGCGCACGAGCGTGATGGGCAGCATGACGGACGACGGCAATGGGAGCACGGGCGGCAGCGCCAGCACCAGGAGTTGCTCCGCGACGTCACGCTCGCCGTCACACCGGCGCAGAAGGGCGGGACGGAATCGCGCGCCCTGCCGTACAACTGGCAGAACTCGGACGCGACCGCGAATTCGTTTGTAGACCAGTACAGCCTGTCGGACGTCGTGAACCGGCCGAACGAGAATTCGGCCGCACCGGCCGGCGACCTCACGGACCGGACGATTCAGAAATCGGACCCCCTGGCCACGTCACCCGCGCCGCGGGATGACGCCACCAGTGCGGCGATGCTGGCATATCTGCGGGATCTGGCCGCGAGAAAGCAGTTCACGGGCTCGGCTCTGGTGGTGCGGCGCGGAGAGGTGCTGGCGCGTTTCGCCGCCGGCGAGGCCGACGAGGAACGGCACGTTCCTAATCGGCCGGATACGGTCTACCGGGTCATGTCGATCACCAAGCAGTTCACCTCGATGCTCGTACTGAAGCTGCGCGACCGCGGGCTGCTCAGGCTGGACGACCGGGTCTGCCCGTATCTCGTCCCGGCATACATCGAGGCCTGTCCGACAGCGTGGCGGCCCATCACGATCCGCGAGGCACTCAACCACACCACGGGCATTCCCAACATCGAGAAGCTGCCCAGCTACCTTGCCGACATCACGCGACCGACCACGACCCGGCGACTCATCCAGCAGATCGTGGACCTCCCGCTGGACTTCAAGCCCGGCACCAGCTGGAAGTACAGCAACTCCGGCTACGTCCTGGCCGGCGCGATCATCCAGGCGGTGACGCACGAGCCCTACGGCGTCGTCCTGCACAAGCTGATCACCGGCCCCCTGAACCTCCGGCACACGGGTTACAGCAGGGGATATCCGCCCGACGGGTACGCGAAGGGTTACTACACGCTCGGATCACCCGCCCCGCTCCTCAACGGCTCCGAACTGTTCGCCGCGACCGGCATCTACTCCACCATCGACGACATCGCCCGCTGGGACCGGGCGTTCGGCTCGTACCGGGTCGCGCCGCCGACCACCGTCAAGCAGGCGTTCACGCCACAGGCGCCGTGCCCCTCCACCGGCTGCCTCAACCTGCCGTCGAGCGCGTACGCCTTCGGCTGGCTCGTCGACCGGCTCCAGGGGCACCGGCTCCGGTACCATCCGGGTCTCTTCCAGGGCTACACGGCGAGCAACATGTACCTGCCCGACGACGACATCGAGGTGGTCGTGCTCAGCAACGTCCAGAACACCGACACCGCCGGCATCGCCCGCCACCTCGCCACGATGGCCCTCGACAGCCCCTGGTGACCGTACTGAGAGGGACGGGAACCGCTTCTGGCCAATGCTGGACGTAGCTGCCAGGAGCGGTTGTGTTCCCGTACCGCGGCACGGATTTGGGTACGTCAAGGGGTTCGACATCGTCGTTCTACGGCCTGAACTGACGGACATGCTCGCGGCGGCGGAAACCCTGCTCGCCGCGACCGGTCACGCCGTGGCCCTGTGCCCGGCTCCGGCCCGGGAGGGCGAAGCGGATGTGAGGGAAGCGGCCGAATGAACACCCCGGCTCCGACGGCCGGACGGCGCGCGGTACTGAACCGGCGCAGTCTCCACCTGGCCTATGCCACAGCCGGTTACAACCTGCTCGAAGGCGTGGTGGCCATCGCCGCCGGCGCCGCGGCCTCGTCCGCGGCCCTGCTGGGCTTCGGCCTGGACTCCATCGTCGAGGTCTCCTCGGCGTCCGTGGTCATCTGGCAGTTTCGTTCCCGCGTCCCTGAGGCCCGTGAGCACCTGGCCCTGCGACTGATCGCGGTCTCCTTCTTCGCGCTCGCCGCCTGGGTGAGCGTCGACGCGATCCGTTCGCTGTCCGGCGCCGGCGAAGCCGGGAGGTCTCCGGTCGGCATCGCCCTCGCGGTGGTCTCAGTGGTGGTGATGCCGTTGCTGGTGGCGGCCAAGCGCCGGACCGGCCGGGAACTCGGCTCGGCCACTGTCGTCGCCGACTCGACGCAGACCATGCTCTGCACCTACCTGTCGGCGGTCCTGCTGGCCGGCCTGGTGCTCAACGCGGTGTTCGGCTGGTCGTGGGCGGACCCGGTCGCCGCCCTGGTCATCGCCGCTGTCGCCACCCGAGAGGGCGTCAAGGCGTGGACAGGCGAGCGGTGCGACGACTGCGTTCCGATGGCCGCGGCCGCCCGACCGGCTGATGGCTGCGACTGCCCGCCCGGCTGCGCCGACGCCTGCTGCCGAGGCCGGAGCATCGACAGGGACGGGCACGGCGAGAAGACACCGGGCACGTGACGGGCACGACAGGAATCCGGAGGCCGGAAAAGACCCCGTGATTTCCCCTGGTTCCCAGGCCTAACTGGCACACGAATGGCACGGCCTGAGAACCCTGTGCGGACGCACCCGCCTCCCCCGCCCGGAACCAAGATCGAAGCGTGAAATGGCACGGGTGGCACGGAAGATCAAAAACAGTTTCGTGAGATCACGAAGGCCAGGCTCCCCGTACGGGGCGACCTGGCCTTTCGTGGTGAGAGCGGACGACGGGAATCGAACCCGCGTAGCCAGTTTGGAAGACTGGGGCTCTACCATTGAGCTACGTCCGCGCGCGCCCGGTGTCCATCTGGTCTAGACTTCATCCGGTCGTCAGGGCGTAAGCGTACCGGAGTCTCGGAGCGCTCGCGCAACCGGCGGGACGGGGCGTGGCGCAGCTTGGTAGCGCGCTTGCTTTGGGAGCAAGAAGTCGCAGGTTCAAATCCTGTCGCCCCGACCATCGAGAAGGCCACCCCAGGATCGGGGTGGCCTTCAGTGGTCTCAGGAGTGGGTCAGCCACGCACCGAGGACGAGTAGTCCTTGAGCCTGATGCCGGTGGCGAACCTGTCGGCCATCATCATCATGATCTTGAATAGCAAGCCGGCCCTGAAGATCCAGTTGCGCATCCGGATCCCGCGCCAGGTGCGCGGAGCGAGAAAGGGACCCGCGTTGCCGGACTTGGCGATCTTCGCGTACTCGCGGAACCCCTCTTCGTAGCGCCGGAAGGCGACCCGGTGGTTCCCGCCCGCCTCGGCCAGCTCACCGGCCAGTACATACGCGCCGACCATGGCGAGCCCGGTGCCGAAGCCGCCCAGCGTGTTGCCGTACGCGGCGTCCCCCAGCAGAACCACGCGGCCCTTGGAGTAGTGGTCGATCCGGACCTGGCTGATCGAGTCGACATAGACGTCGTCCGCCTGCCGGACCGCTCCGAGGATCTCGGGCGTCCGCCACCCCATCCCGGCATAGGCGTCCAGCAGGATCCGCTTCATCTGCTCGACGTCGTAGCGGTCGTAGTCGAGCCGTTGCGAGGCGAAGACGAAGAGCGCGGCAGACTTGGGACCCCCGGTAGCGACCAGCCGGCCGGGCTCGTTGTACATCTTCGCCGTCGCCCCGAAATTCCCTCGTATGTCAACGAGGGCGTAGTAATAGTCGAGGAATCGGACATAGTCGGATTCAGGCCCGAACGCCAGACGGCGGACGTTGGAGTGGATTCCGTCCGCGCCCACGACCAGGCCGAAGACGCGCGGCGCGCCGCGCTCGAAGGTCACGTGCACACCGCCCGCCGTTTCGGTGAGCGAGGTGATGGAGTCGCCGAAGACGTACTCGCAGCCGGCGGCGACCGTCCTTTCGTACAGCAGTCGGGACAGGTCACCCCGCTGGATCTCCAAATCGCCCCCGGTGAACTCGCCGGGCATCACCACCAGCCTGCGGCCGTTCGCGTCGACGATCTCCTGGTCGGCCCCGCCGGTCTGCAGCCGCCGTACGTCCTCCAAAATGCCCATCCGCTCCAGTACGGTCAGATGCGTCTCGCCCTTGAAGTCGACGGCCTGGCCGCCCAGACGTAGGACGGGGGCCTTCTCGACCACGGTCACGTTGAATCCGTAGTGGTTGAGCCAGTAGGCCAGAGCGGGGCCGGCGACGCCGGCGCCGGAGATCAGGATGTCGGTGTCTTCCACGTCCCCGAGCTTCGCCGGGAGCGCTGACGGCCCGCAGACAGCCGACTGACAGTCGGAACGGAGCTGTCAGCGAGACTCGCCCTGGACGCTGTCGGCGCCTTGCCTCGTCAACGGGTGGTCTGTCGTCGCTTTCCCGGCCTCCCACCCGGTCAGGAGAGAGCCGCCAACGCCTGTTCCCGGTCCAGCGCGACCCCCCTGGCGAACGCCGACGCGAACGCCTCGGCGCCGATGACCTCGGTGACGCGTGCGGCGATCCGCTCGCGGTCACGGTCGCCGGCGACGACCACACCGCGTAGCGCCAGCCCCGCACCCAGCAGGAAGGCCGCCTGGTCCGGCGCCCCATTGAGGAGGGCCAGCCCGGCCTGTGCCTCGGCGACGTAGGCGAGATCCGTCGCCGGCGACGTCCGCGCACACGCCAGCACCTCGGCGTGGTGGAGCCTGGCCGCCGTGAGGTCGCCTTCGGCCTGGGCGAGCAGGCCGAGCCCGGTGAGCGCCAGCAGCCTGATGCTCCCGCCGGCATAGGAGCGGAGATCGACGGCTTCCAGCGCCTCCGTGTAGCGAGCGCGGGCTTCGGCGTGATCGCCTCGGAGGCGGGCCAACTCGCCCCAGCCCAGCCCGATCAGGGCCGGTCGGTGCGACCTGCCCGTCCTACGCTCCAGCTCAGCGGCGCGCCGCAGGTCGGCGGCGGCCGTGTGGAAGTCGCCCTCTCGCACCAGCCCACCCGCCCTACGGCACAGCACGTCCACCATCTCGTCGAACGCGCCGAGCTGCTCGTACAGGTCCAGAGCCTGCTCCCACAACTGCCTCGCCCGCGTCCACTCCCCCCTCCAACTGGAGATCAACGCCAGCCACTCATGCGCCTGCGCCATGCCCCAGCGCTCACCGACCGAACGGAAGCTCGCCAGCGTCGCCTCCAGATCCCGGTCGGCGTCGGCCACCCTGCCGTCGAGCAGGTTCACGACGCCCTGCCCCAGCGACACCACGGCCCGGCTCCACGGTTCGGAGCCGAACTGCCGCCTTCTGGGCGAGTCCGGTTCAGGCGGCCCTGCGGCCATTCCCCACATGACCGCCGCGAACGGGTGCCGCAGTTCCCGGTCCAGCGATCGCATGATCTCCTCGGCCCGCTCCCATTGCGCGGGAAGCACGTCAGGCACGGCATGGAGCACGCAGAGGAGGTACTCCTCCTCCAGCCCCGCGGGTACCTCGGTCCCCAGCCGGCCGAGCAGGCTGAGAGCGGACGAGGCCGCCTGACCGCGCCGCCCGCTCAGCCACCAGTACGCCGAAAGGGCGGCGATCAGCCGCAGCGCCGTCTCCGGACCCTCCTGTACGGCATGGCGCAACGCGGCCTCGATGTTGCTGTGCTCCGCGGAGAGGCGGCCCAACCAGTCGAGTTGCTCGGCCCGTCGCAACCACGGGTCGGCGCGCTGGGCCAGATCGAGAAAGCAGGCGGCGTGCGCGTCGCGCAGCCGCTTCTCCTCCCCGGCTTCCGCCAGCCGTTTCGCGCAGAACAGGCGGATGGTGTCGAACATCCGGTAGCGTCCGCCACTGGCCTCGACGAGGGACTTGTCCACCAGGTCGGCCAGCACCTCACCGGCACCGCAGACCTGTTCCACCGCCTCAAGCGACGCGCCGCCTGAGAAGACGGAGAAGCGCCTGGCCATCACTCGCTCATCAGGGCTGAGCAGGCTCCAGCTCCAATCCACCACCGCGTGCAGCGTCTGGTGGCGTGTCACCGCGGTGCGGTCACCACGCGACAGCAGCGTGAACCTGCCGTGCTCCTTCAGGCGTGCGGAGATCTCCGCCACCGAGAACGACCGCACCCTCGCCGCGGCCAGCTCGATGGCCAGCGGCAGCCCCTCCAGGGTCGCGCAGATCTCGATGACCTCGGGCCCCATGGTGAAGCCCGGCCGTACTGCGGCGGCCCGATCCGCGAACAGGCTCACAGCCGGGTAGGTGAGGGCCTCATCGAGGTCCGTGCCCGGCGACGGCACGGCCAGCGGCGCCAGCGGGACAAGCGTCTCACCGGTGAGCCCGAGCGGCTCACGGCTGGTGGCCAGGACGGCAAGCCTCGGGCACGCCTCGAGCAGCCGGCGGACGAGGACGGCGGCCGGAGCGACCACGTGTTCGCAGTTGTCGAGGACGAGCAGAAGCTCGCGCTCCGCGAGGGCGGCCGTCAGCCGCTCCACGGCGTCGCTTCGGCCGAGGTCCGGTGCCCGCAGCCCCGCCTCGCGCAGGCCGAGCGAGCCCAGCACGGCTTGCGGGACCTGGGCCCCGTCGTCGAGCGGGGAGAGGTCGACGAAGCAGGCCTCCTGTCCCCGGCGACGGGCCGCCTCGATCGCCAGCCTGGTCTTGCCGGTGCCACCGGGACCGGTCAGGGTGACCAACCGGAAGTTCCGGAGCGAGTGGAGCCGGTCCAGCTCCTCCGCGCGGCCGACGAAGCTGGTGAGATGCGCGGGGAGTCGGCCGCCCGTCGCCCGCTCGCGCGGCTCCTCGCCGCGGAGGATCGCCAGGTGGAGCGCCGCCAGCTCAGGCGAGGGGTCGGCGCCGAGCTCGTCAGAGAGCAGCCGCCTGACCTCCTCGAACACGGCCAGCGCCGCCGCCTGCTGCCCGGATGCGTGCAGCGCCCGCATGAGCTGGCCGCGCAACCGCTCACGCAACGGGTACGCCACGACCAGCTGCCGGAGCCCGGCTGCCGACGTGCCCTCCGGAAGGGCGAGCTCGGCCTCGACGAGGTCTTCCTGCGCTGTCAGCCGCAGCTCGTCCAGGCGGGCCACCTGCGCCGGCGCGAAAGGCACGTCGGCCACGTCCGCCAGCGCAGGACCTCGCCACAGCCCCAGCGCGTCCCTGAGCGACCTCGCGGCGCGCTCGAACTGACCCGCGGCCAGGAGCCGTCGCCCGGCACGGGCAAGCCGCTCGAAGCGGTGGACGTCGACGTCGTCGGGGTCCACGGCGAGCCGATATCCGGCGCCGTGGAACTCGATCAGGTCGCCGGGCAGGCTGCGCCGGAGCCGGGACACGTGGGCCTGGATCGCGTTGGCCGCCCCGGCCGGCGGATCGTCACCGTACTGACCGTCGATCAACCGGTCCACACCGACCAGCCGACCGGCGTCGAGCAGGAGCAACGCGAGAAGCGCGCGCGGCCGCAATCCGCCGACGGAGATCGATTCCCCCTCGGCCGTGCGGGCCTCCACCGGCCCCAGGATGCCGAACTGCACGAGACCGATTCTGGCCCACGTGCGGTGCTCTAGATTGGTCTGGACCAGTCGCCTGGAAGGACCCCCGCCGCATGGCCTCAGTTCGCCACGAGATCGTGATCGACGCACCCCCGGAGCACATCTGGGACGTCCTGCGTGACGTCGGCGCCGTGCACGAGCGCCTGCTGCCGGGCCGTGTCACCGGTACCCGGATCGAGGGCGACCAGCGGTTCCTGACCTTCCCCGACGGGCACGTGGTCCGTGAACTGGTCGTCGGGATCGACGACGACGCCCGCCGCCTCGCCTACTGCGTCGTCGAGGGCGCGCGGCCGCCGGTGGAGTTCCACCACGCCACGTTCGAGGTCCGGACCGAGGGCGACGGGGCGGGCCGGCTGATCTGGATCACCGATGTCCTGCCGCACGCGCGCGCGGCCGACATCCGGATCCGCATGGAACGCGGCGCGGCGGAGATGAAGCAGGCGATCGAGGCCGCCGCGCACGGCTGACCCGTTCATTCCTCCTCGACGTACGGGTGGGTGAGGAACTCGATGGCGTGACCGTCGGGGTCGTCCACGTACACCCCGCGGCCGTGGTGCCGGTGGTTGATCCGCTGCGGCTCCTGGTGGTGCGGCCCGCCCCAGTACGGCAGGCCCCGCTCGCCGATCCGGGTGAAGATCTCGTCGAACTCGTCCTCCGAGACCAGGAAGGCCAGGTGCTGGAGGACGATCCGGTCCCGGCCGACGATCGAGTCGGCGAAGTCGATCGTCACGCCGTTGGCGACTCTGACCGTGGCGAACGGCCCGAACGTGCCGGGCCCCGGCTCGCCGAGCAGGCCGGTGAGGAAGCGGGCGGAGGCGAAGCGATCGGTGCTGTGCACGATCGTGTGATCCAGTCGAGCGGGCACGGCGCCCTCCATGTTTCCGAAGGTACTCATCGGTCACATACCGTGGACGGGTGATCGACAAGCGCATTCCCCGCGTGCTCGGGCTGCTCGGCCAGGAGGACACGCTGCGGGTTCTCTCCTGTCTCGTCCTCCATCCCGGGGAGCCTCTCGGCAAGCTCACCGGGCTCGGCCCGGACGAGGTCGGGCGGGCGCTCGGCCGGTTGGAGCGGGGCGGTCTCGCCGTACGGGACGGGGACGGGTGGCGGGCGCGGCCGGAGGCCTTCCGCGACCTGCTCCGCGCGGTGCCCGCCGAACCGGCGGGCCCGCTGGACGCGTTCCTGGTCGACGGGCGGCTCGTCTCCATACCGACGAAGCGGGCCAAGCGGCTGATGGTGCTGGACTACGTCTCCCAGGTCTTCGAGGTGGGCACGCGGTACCCGGAGAAGGAGGTCGACGTGGCGCTGCGGGCGTTCCACGACGACCACGCCGCGCTCCGCCGCCATCTGGTGGACGAGGGGTTCCTCACCCGGGAGGACGGCGTCTACTGGCGCTCGGGCGGCACCGTCTGACCAGGTCCGGCCACATCGGCGGGTGCCCTTTCCCGACCGGCCCGCCGCGCGGACACTGGAGACATGGGTGAGCCGACCAGGGTCCTTCTCGACGAGTCCCGGATCCCCCGGAACTGGTACAACCTCGTCCCCGACCTCCCCGCGCCTCCTCCCCCGGTGCTCCACCCGGCCACGCTCCGGCCGGTCGGCCCCGACGACCTCGCGCCGCTCTTCCCGGCGGAGCTGATCGGGCAGGAGGTCTCCGGAGAGCGGTACGTCCCCGTTCCGGATGAGGTGCTCGACGTGTACCGCCTGTGGCGGCCCACTCCCCTCATCCGCGCCCGCCGCCTGGAGCGCCGGCTCGGCACGCCCGCCCGGATCTACTACAAGTACGAGGGCGGCAGCCCGTCCGGGTCGCACAAGCCGAACACCGCGATCCCGCAGGCCTACTACAACGCGCGGGAGGGCGTGCGGAGGCTGACCACGGAGACCGGCGCGGGCCAGTGGGGCTCGGCCCTGGCGTTCGCCTGCGGCCAGTTCGGCCTGGCGTGCGAGATCTGGATGGTCAGGGCGTCGTACGACCAGAAGCCCTACCGCCGTACGCTGATGCGCGTCCACGGCGCGACGCTGCACGCCAGCCCGTCGGCGGTGACCGCCGCGGGAGCCAGGATCCTGGCGGAGGACCCGCTCTGCACGGGGTCGCTGGGCATCGCGATCAGCGAGGCCGTCGAGGTCGCCGGGCAGCACGACGACACGCGGTACGCCCTGGGCTCGGTGCTCAACCACGTCCTGATGCACCAGACCGTGATCGGCGAGGAGGCGCTGGAGCAACTGGCCGTCCTCGGCGAGACCCCCGACCTGGTCATCGGCTGCACCGGCGGCGGCTCCAACTTCGCCGGCCTGGCCTTCCCGTTCCTGCGGGAGAAGCTCGCGGGGCGGATGGACCCGGTGCTGCGCGCGGTGGAGCCCGCCGCCTGCCCGTCGCTGACCCGGGGCACGTATGCCTACGACTTCGGCGACGCGGCGGGGTTCACGCCGCTGATGAAGATGCACACGCTGGGCCACACGTTCGTGCCGGACCCCATCCACGCCGGCGGGCTGCGCTACCACGGCATGTCGCCGCTGCTGTCGCACGTGTACGAACTGGGCCTGGTGGAGGCCGTGGCGGTGACGCAGACCGAGTGCTTCGACGCGGGCGTCCGCTTCGCCGGGGCCGAGGGGATCCTGCCGGCTCCCGAACCCGCCCACGCGGTGGCCGCGACCATCGCGGAGGCGCTGCGGTGCGCCGAGTCGGGCGAGGAGAAGGTCATCGTGATGTCCCTGTGCGGGCACGGCCATTTCGACCTGCCCGCGTACGAGCGTCACCTCGCCGGCCGCCTGGAGGACTTCACGCTCCCGCAGGAGCGGATCGACGCGGCTCTCGCACACCTGCCTTCCGTTTGATGGCAAGCTGTCTGATGTGACGCATGTTGACTGATATCCGTTTCGTCCGTTGACCGCAGGGTACGGCTGCGCCATCGCGCCGTCGTGCCGGCCAAAGCACTCATGCCAAACGGCTGAAATGCGCGGTATCAGCTCCATACGATTCTGGGACACCATCCGCTCTCGCCGGAGTATTCGTTTTGAACCGGAACTGCGTGATCAAGGACCCCGCCCCGGCGGACCGGGGACAGTGGCGGCGCAGCGGCGCCGCGTCCGCGCACGAACGGCTGGCGTTCCTGAACGAGGCGAGCCGCCGCATCGGCAGCACCCTCGACCTCGAGGAGACGAGCCGGGAACTCGTGGACGTGGCCGTCCCGAGGTTCGCGGACACCGCGGCCGTGATGCTCCAGGACCGCCTCCTCAACGACGGCGAGCTGTCGTCCCGCCCGGTGGACGGGACGACCCTCGTCCGCCGGACGGCGATGGGCGTGGCCGGCGCGGACGCGGACGCCTGCGTGAACGCCTTCCCCGTCGGCGAGGTGGCGGTCTACCCGGCGAGCCTGCCGCAGGCGCAGTGCATGGCGAGCGGCAAGCCGCTGATGTATCCGGCCATGGACAAGGAGAGCGCCCGGCTCATCGGCGCGGCCTTCGGCCGGGAGGACGCGATCGCCGCCCTGCTGACCGACGCCTCGTTCCTCACCGTGCCCCTGAGGGCCCGGGGACGGGTGCTCGGGTGCGTGGTCTTCACCAGGCGGGCGGGCGCGCCCCCGTTCGAGGAGCAGGACGTCGCGGTGGCCGAGGACCTCGCCGCCCGCACCGCCGTGTGCGTCGACAACGCCCGCCTCTACACCACCGAGCGCCGGACCGCGCTGACCCTGCAGAGCAGCCTGCTGCCCGCCGAACTGCCGCAGCCGCTCGGGATGGACATCGCCTCGCGCTACCTTCCGGCCAGCGACCTGATGGGCGTCGGCGGAGACTGGTACGACGTGATCGCCCTTCCCGGGTGCCGTACGGCCCTGGTTGTGGGCGACGTCATGGGCCACGGGACCAGGGCCGCGGCGACGATGGGCCAGCTCCGCACGGCGGCGCGCACGCTGGCGAGCCTGGACCTGCCGCCCGACGAGGTGCTGTTCCGGCTCAACCTGATGAGCCAGGACCTCGATCCGACCCAGATCGCCACATGCATCTACGCCGTCTACGACCCGGTGACGCGCGGCTGCGCGCTCGCCCGCGCCGGGCACGTGCCGCCGATCCTGCTGCATCCCGACCGGTCGACCGAGATCGTCGAGCTGCCGTCGGGCCTTCCCCTCGGCATCGGCAGCGACCCGCTGGAGATGCGCGAGCTGGTCCTGCCGGCCGGGAGCGTGCTCGCCTTCTACACCGACGGCCTGGTGGAGAGCCGCGAGCGGGACCTGGACGCCGGGATCATGGGGTTGCGCCGCCTGCTGGCCGGGCCCGTCGAGGACCTCGACGACATGTGCGACGACATCATCAGCAGCCAGCGGGCGAGCCACGAGCGCGACGACATCGCCCTGCTGGTGGCCCGTGTGCGTGAGCTCGACCCGGACGAGGTGGCGACCTGCCCCCTGCCCGCCGACCCGAAGTTCGTCTCCCAGGCCCGCCGGTTCGTCCGGGTCACCCTCGCCGCCTGGGGGCTGAGCAGCCTGGTGGACAGCACCCAGCTCATCGTCAGCGAACTGGTCACCAATGCGCTCAAGCACGGCTGGCCGCCGATCGAGCTGCGGCTGCTGCGCTGCCGCACGCTGGTGGTCGAGGTCGCCGACGGCTCCCCCTCCAGCCCCGCCCCGCGTACGGCCACCCCCGACGAGGACACCGGCCGCGGCCTCCAGCTGATCAAGCGCTTCGCCTATCGCTGGGGCACCCGGCCCACCCCGTACGGAAAGATCGTCTGGGTCGAGCAGCATCTTCCGTGACCGGCCGCCTCCTCGCGGGCGGGCGGGCATGACTGATCGTCAAGAGGAGTTACGGTCGAATCGGGGAGCTCGTGGCGAGGAGGGGACATGATCGACATCCGGGACGCGTACCGCAGGGCGCTCGACGGTTTCGGCGACCGCCTCCATCTCGTCCGCCCCGGACAGTGGGACCTGCCGACGCCGTGCGTCGACTGGGACGTCCGGGGGCTGGTGAACCACCTGGTGACCGAGAACCTGTGGGCTCCCGAACTGCTGTCGGGCCGCACGGCCGCCGAGGTGGGCGACGCGTTCGAGGGCGACGTGCTCGGCGACGACCCGGTGAAGGCGTTCGAGGCGTCGGCACAGGGCGCCGTCCAGGCGGTGTACGCCGAGGGCGCCCTCACGAGCGTGGCCCATCTGTCCTTCGGCGACGTGCCGGGCGAGGAGTACATCACCGAACTGTTCGCGGACGCGCTGATCCACACCTGGGACCTCGCGCGGGCCGTCGGCGGT
This sequence comes from Microbispora sp. H10670, assembly GCF_014161385.1. Lineage (NCBI taxonomy): Bacteria > Bacillati > Actinomycetota > Actinomycetes > Streptosporangiales > Streptosporangiaceae > Microbispora > Microbispora sp. H10670. Next base: position 22,874 of record NZ_JABBWW010000003.1, read on the forward strand.
CCGGAACGGCTCGACCCCGACCTCGTCGCGTCCTGCGCCGAATGGTTCGCCAAGGCGTGGGACGGCTACCGCGAGGCGGGCGTGATCGGGGACGAGCGCGACATCCCGGCCGACGCCGACCAGCAGACCAAGCTGCTCGCGGCGTGGGGCAGAACCCCCTGAGACGGCCCCGGAACCGGGCTAACGCCCCGTAGGACGCTTGCCGTGGTTGGCCTTCTTCTTCCTGCGGGCCTTCGACTTGCGTGCGCGTCTGCCCATCGCGGCCGCCTTCCCTGGAGTACGGGTTTCGCCCACTGTCCCCCCGCGGGCGGGCGGCGGCAAGTACCCGCACCCCGGCTCAGCACTCCTGTACGTATGTGTGCATAATCTGTTGGAATCTGTTTAAAGGAGTGGCGGATGCTGGCCCAGCAACGGCAGCAGGCGATCCTGGAGAGAGTCCGCAGGTCCGGCGGGGTCCGGGTCGCGCAACTCGTGCGTGAGCTCGGGGTGTCGGACATGACGATCCGCCGCGACCTGGAGGTCCTGGCGGAGCGCGGCCTGATCGTCAAGGTGCACGGCGGGGCCACCGCCACCGGTGCCGGCTCCACCGAGGAGCCGGGCTTCGCGGCCAAGTCGATGCGGCAGCAGGCCGAGAAGGAGGCCGTCGCCCGCTGCGCGGCCCCGCTCGTACGGCCGGGAAGCTCCGTCGCGCTCTCGGCCGGCACGACGACCTGGACGCTGGCCCACCACCTGGTGGACGTCCCCGAGCTGACCGTGATCACCAACTCCGTCCAGGTGGCCGACGTCTTCCACCGGGCGGGACGGCCCGACCAGACCGTGGTGCTCGTGGGCGGCGTGCGGACGCCGTCCGACGCGCTGGTCGGCCCGGTCGCGGTCGCGGCCGTCCGCTCCCTGAACGTCGACATCCTCATGCTCGGTGTGCACGGCATGAGCGTCCGGGCCGGTTTCACCACCCCCAACCTGCTGGAGGCGGAGACCGACCGCGCCCTGATCGCCGCCGCCCAGCGGCTCGTCGTCCTGGCCGACCACACCAAGTGGGGGACCGTCGGCATCAGCACGATCGCGGCCCTCGGCGAGGCCGACGTGGTCGTGAGCGACACGGGCCTGCCCGAGGACGCCCGCGCCGTGCTGTCGGAGCACGCCGGCGAGCTCCTCCTCGCGGATCCGTCCGGCGAGGCACCCCTGAAGACCGCCTCCGTGTGACGCCGCCGCGACGCCGGAGAAGAGCCCTGTGAAGCTGGAGATCGCACCGTGAAGCGCACCATCGCTCATCTGGCCGACGGCCGGGAGCTGATCTATTTCGACCGCCGCGACGACGCCGACCACGACGTGGCCGACCCCCGGGATCTGCCCGCGCGCCCCCTCGCGTCCGAGTTGCGTCACGACCCGCTCATGGACGAGTGGGTGGCCGTCGCCCGGCACCGCCAGACCCGCACCCACCTGCCGTCCGCCCAGGAGTGCCCGCTCTGCCCCGGGCATCCCGGCTCGGAGATCCCCTCGCCGTACGAGGTGGCGGTGTTCGAGAACCGCTTCCCGTCGTTCAGCTTCAACACCGGCGCGTACGAGCAGGTGGGCGGGCTGAGCGAGGTGCGGCCGGGGACCGGGCGCTGCGAGGTCGTCTGCTTCACCTCCGACCACGACGCCTCCTTCAGCTCCCTCGGCGACGAGCAGGCCGCGCTGGTCGTCGAGGCGTGGGCCGACCGCACGGCCGAACTGTCCGCGCTGCCCGGCGTGGAGCAGGTCTTCTGCTTCGAGAACCGCGGCGCCGAGATCGGCATCACGCTGCCGCACCCGCATGGGCAGATCTACGCCTATCCGTACGTCACGCCGCGTACCCGGCAGATGCTGGAGACCGCCGCCCGGCACCGCGGCGGCAACCTGTTCGCGGACGTCCTGGCGGCCGAGCGGAAGGGGCCCCGCGTCGTGGCCGCCAACGAGCACTGGACGGCCTTCGTCCCGGCCGCCGCCCGGTACCCGTTCGAGGTGCATCTCTACCCGCACCGCCGGGTGCCGGACATCCCGGCGCTGTCGGCGGAGGAGCGGGCCGCCTTCGCGCCGCTGTACATCGACGTGCTGCGCCGCCTGGACGGGCTGTTCGGCGTCGTCATGCCGTACGTCGCGGCCTGGCACCAGGCTCCGGTCACCTACCGCCGGGATCTGGCCTACCTGCACCTCCAGCTCTTCACGATCCGGCGGGCGGCGGACAAGCTGAAGTACCTCGCCGGATCGGAGTCGGCGATGGGCGCCTTCGTCAACGACGTCCTGCCGGAGGAGGCCGCCCGCATGCTGCGCGAGGTGGTAACGGACTGATCTCCGTACGGTTGCGACTTGGGGTGGCAGTCACCATTTCTTTACCACTAGTATCCCTGGCACCACCGGTCACAGCCGGTGCCGCCTAATCCCGGGCGCCTCGCCCGGGAGCCGGGGACCCGTTCACGCCTCTGGGGTAAAGGCACGTCGCTGCCCGGGCTCCTCCAGCCCGCACCCGTCAGCTAACCCGGTCGGCAGATGGAGAGGAGTGGGCTCTGCCCCGCGCGTTCCCCCTGGCCGCCGGTGTGTTGACCGCCGCGGCCCTCGTTCTCGGCACGGCCGCCGGGGGCGCCGCCGCCCCCAAGCCGACGGAGAGGCAGCTCAAGAAGCAGCTCGCCGGCCTGCAGAAGAAGGTCGACCGGCTCATCGCCGACTACAACGCCAAGCGGGTCGCGCTCGCCAGGGCGCGGGACGACGAGGCGGCGGCGCGCGCCCGCGTGAGCAGGGCGGAGGCCGACTACACGGCGACCCTCGACGAGGTCCGGGAGTTCGTCGGGCTGCGGTACCAGACCGACAGCGTGCGGGTCCTGCCCAACCTGACCGTCTCCGCGGTTGCGTACCAGCTCAAGGAGGAACAGGCCGCGAGGCTCGCGCGGGTCGACGAGGTCCGCGCCGAACGGCAGAAGGCCGCCGAGGCGGCGAGGGCGCTCACCGCTTCGCTGAAGTCGCAGGCCGCGGAGGTCGCCGGTCGGCGCCGGGAGGCCGAGAAGCTCATCGACGACATCAAGGACAAGATCGACCGCCTGGTCCCGATCGCTCCGGGCCGGAGGGGCAGCGGGTCGTGGGCGCCCGAACTGCCGGCGGGCGCGGACAACATCACGCCCCGGATGCGGCTCATGCGCTCGGAGGTGGAGGAGCACTTCGATCTGAGCTTCCCGGTCGGCTGCTACCGGGCCGAGAACAGCGGTGAGCACCCCCTCGGCCGCGCCTGCGACTTCATGATGAGCTCGGGCGGCGCCATGCCCTCGGCCAAGATGAAGGCGCTCGGCGACAGCCTGGCCGCCTGGGCCATCAAGAACGGCCCGAAGCTCGGCGTGATGTACGTCATCTGGCAGCAGCGCATCTACAACCTCGGCCACCCGGGCTGGCGCCCCATGTCCGACCGTGGCGGCGTCACCGCCAACCACTACGACCACGTCCACATCTCGATGTACTGAGCAGGAGCTTCGAGGGCCGGCGGCCTCGCCGAGCGAGGCGGCCGGCCCGTTCCGCGTCAGGCCGGGATCTGCTTCTCGTTCCAGGTGTAGTAGATGTAGGTGCTGCCGGGCCCGGTCATCGTGCCGAAGACCTGCCACCAGCTGTTGGCGCCGGGCGAGAAGCTGAAGACCTTGTCGCCGGGCCGGTCGTCCACGAACACGGTCGTGGACCCGTCGGAGGAGTGGATCTGTACCTCGATCGTGAACGTCTCGGTGTCCGGGATGTCGAGGCAGACCTCGTGCGTGTACGCCGACGGACCGGCGATGTTGTAGTTACGGCCGTCCACCGACGGCCGCTGGACGTTGGTGGGGACGTAGCTGGTCCGGGCGTAGGTGTACCCGCCCGTGGAGCAGTCGACCGCGGAGGCGGACGCGGGACCGACGCCGGTGAGCGTGGCGCCGAGGACGCCGGTGGCGACGGCGAGAACGGAGATCGTGCGCTTCATGCCTCTCCTCATCCGTGCAGCGACCCCTCAACCAAAATGGTTGAAGGCTGAACTGATTCTGACTCGATCATCCCGCTTGGACAAGTACGGGCAAAGGTTCGTCCACGCCCGAGTCAAGCGGGTCGCGAGAGCGCACCCCCTCCTGCGCCTGGAAGGCGGGCCGTCCGGCGGGGCGGAAATGAAGTGGTCGCACCCCGGGGGCCAGGGGCAGGATGTCCGGATGACCGACACACGTACCGATCCTCCGCTCGCCGCGGGCGAGCGCGAGATGCTGCGCGCCTTCCTCGACTTCCACCGCCAGACGCTGGCCGTGAAGTGCGAGGGCCTCGCCGAGGAACAGCTACGGCTGCGCTCCGTCCCGCCGTCGTCCCTGTCGCTGCTCGGCATCGTGCGGCACATGGCCGACGTCGAGCGGAGCTGGTTCCGGCGGCGGCTCGCCGGTGAGGACCTCGAAGGCATCTACTACACCGACGACGATCCGGACGGCGAGTTCGACAACGTGGACACGGCGTCCGCCGAGGAGGCCTTCGCCACCTGGCGCGCGGAGATCGAGCACGCGCGGGCGGCGGAGGCGGCCTGCGCCGATCTGGACGCGACGACGAAGGCGGCCCGGCAGGGCGTCCACCACTCACTGCGCTGGATCATGGTCCACATGATCGAGGAGTACGCGCGGCACAACGGCCACGCCGACCTGCTGCGCGAGCGCATCGACGGGGCGACGGGCGAGTAGGGACCCGGTCCCTCACCCGCCGGGCCGGGTCCGCCCGGCCCGGCCCAACCCGTTCAGCCCGGCCATACCCATTCAGCCCGGTTCAGCCCGAGATGCGGACGGGGTTCACCAGGTCGGCGTAGATGAGAAGGCCGCCCATGACGACGAGCAGGGCCGCCATGACGTACGTCAGCGGGAGCGCCTTGGCGACGTCCACGTAGCCCGGCATGGGCCGCCGGCGCACCCGGGCGAAGGCCCGCTTGACTCCCTCCCACAGGCCGCCGGCGATGTGGCCGCCGTCCAGCGGCAACAGGGGGACGAGGTTGAACATGCCGACCGCGAGGTTCAGCCCGGCCAGCAGGCTGATGAACACCTCGATCTTGCTGTCGATGGGGATGTCCGACGCGGCGATCTCACCGCCGATGCGGCCGGCGCCCACGATGCCGATCGGCCCGTTCGGGTCGCGCTTCTCCCCCGAGAACGCCGCGTTCCACACGCCGACCATCTTCTTGGGGATGTTGACCATGGCCGCGGCGGTCCGCTTGGTCAGGTCCCACATCTGCCCGAGGACGTAGCCGGGACCCTGCTTCTCCACGACGATCGTCGGGCTGACGCCGAGGAAGCCGACGTTCCTGTCCACCTTGTCGGGGTCGGTCTGCGAGGGCATGTCCTGCGCGATCAGGTCGACGTCCACCGTCGTGGTCCGGCCGTCGCGCTCGATGCCGAGCGTCGTCGCCCCGGCGCCGTGCGACCGGATCTGCCGGGTGGCCGCCTCCCAGCTGGCGACCGGAGTGCCGCCGACGGCGACGATCCGGTCCCCTGGCCGCAGCCCCGCCTTCGCCGCGGGCGTCAGCGGGTCTCCGGACGCGCAGTCCCGGTGCGCGGCCTCGGCCGCCGGGATCGCGCACTTGGACACCGAGGAGACGACCGGCTTCGTCGTCCGCACGCCGAAGCCCATCATCACGACCGCGAACAGCACGAACGCCAGCACGAAGTTCATCGCGGGCCCGCCGGTCATGATGATGACCTTCTGCCACCAGGGCTTGCGGAAGAAGACGCGGTTCTCGTCGCCCGGCCGGATCTCCTCCGAGGCGACCGCCCTGGCGTTCTCGATGAGGCCCTGCCAGGGGCCCGTCGAGACGCTGCGCAGCTTGCCGGGGTCGTCGGAGGGACGCGGCGGGAGCATGCCGACCATGCGGATGTAGCCGCCCAGCGGGATCCACTTCACGCCGTACTCGGTCTCGCCGCGCCGCCGCGACCACAGCGTCGGCCCGAAGCCGACCATGTACTGCGTCACGCGGACGCCGAACAGCTTGGCCGGGACGAGGTGCCCGATCTCGTGCAGCGCGATGGAGAGCAGCAGACCAACGAAGACGATCACGAATCCGGCCACGATGAGCCAGCTCATCAGCGCGTACCCCCGAGTCGGAGAAGATGCCGTGGCAGTCGTCGCACCCTCCGAGAGTAGCCCACCGGAACAAGGGAGAGACCTGCTCCGGCGAACCGGCGCGTTGCCCATACATGGCCGAACCTGGACACTCCGTTGACAGTACGCAATGGGTCGATCACCCTTTGAGAGAACGTCCAGAGGGGAGCGTCTTGATCCGGATCCTGGTGGCCGAACACCTTCCGTTGGTACGGCGAGGCCTGGTCGCCTCTCTCGAAGGGGAGAGCGACCTCACGGTGGTCGCGGACGTCGGTTCGGCCGAGGACATCGTGCCGGCCGCCCTCGACGTACTGCCGGACGCCGCCGTCATCGACGCGGACCTGCCGGGGGCGGACGGGCCGAGCCTGGCCGCGCGGCTCGTCGAGAAGGTGCCCAGATGCCGGGTGATGCTGCTGTCGGCCCAGCCGAACCCCGGCCACCTCAAGCGGGCCTTCGCGGCCGGGGCCCTCGGCTACCTGAGCATCGAGGTGTGCCCCGAGCAGCTCGCCGACGGGATACGGCGGATCATCGCCGGGCGCCGGATCGTCGACTCCGAGCTCGCGGTCGCGGCCCTGGAGGCCGCCGAGTGCCCCCTCACGCCCCGGGAGCACGAGGTGCTGCGCCTCGCGGCCGGGGGCGCGCGCTCGAAGGAGATCGCCGCCGAGCTGGGCCTGTCCGTCGGCACGATACGCAACCACCTGTCGCGCGTCCTGGTGAAGACCGGGGCGCGCAGCCGGGTGGACGCCGTCCGCATCGCCACCGACTACGGCTGGTTGTAGGGACCTTTCCCGGCGGGCCTCAGGGACGCCAGATGAGGACGAGCGCGCAGTCGTCATTGTGACCGGACGACATGGCCTGCACGAGCTGCCGCGCCTTGTCCCGGAAGCCCGAGGGCAGCAGCCGCTCGGCCTCCCCCAGCAGCCGGTCGAGCCCGGCGTCGATGTCCCGGCCGGGCTGCTCGATCAGCCCGTCGGTGAACAGCATGAGCGCGTCGCCCTTGCGCAGCACGCCGCTGTCGGTCTCGCAGGCCAGGTCGGGCACGACGCCGAGCACGACCCCCTTGGCCGTGGACACCCGCCAGGTGCCCGACCCGGAGTCGAACCGGACCACCGGCGGGTGCCCGGCGGAGGTGATCGTGTACTCCCCCGTCGACAGGTCGAGCGTCAGGTGGACGGCCGTGACGAACCCCTCGTCGCCGATCTGCCGGTGGAGATAGGAGTTGCAGGAGGCCAGGAAGTCGTCCACCGAGCCGAGCAGCCCGCCGAACGTGCCGGAGAGCATGAGCGCGCGGGTGCCGGCGTCGACGCCCTTGCCCGACACGTCGACGACGGCGAGCTGGACCCGGTCGCCCTCGCGCATGGAGACGACGAAGTCGCCGCCGAACGACGACCCTCCGGCCTGTTTGAGCACGACCTTGCCGCCCCAGTCCTTGGGCAGCGGCGGCAGCTCGCTCTGCCGCTTGAGCCGGTCGCGCAGCTCCAGCAGCATCGCGTCGCCGCGCAGGCCCTGCACGCCGAGCTTGCCCCGCGTCCGCGCCATCGTCCACGCGAGCGCGGCGGTGAAGCCCATCGTGATCAGCAGGCCCGGCCCGACGGCGAGCACTCCCCTGGTCGATCCCATGTAGGCGAGGGACGCCGCGACCACGCACAGCAGGACGGCCAGGCTGCGCAGGCGGAGCTGGAGGCCGCCGATCAGTGTCACGAGGATCAGCAGCGACGGCGAGAACCAGTACGCCGAGACCTCCGCGTCGAGCACGCCGATGACCACGGTGACCGCGACGAGGGCGATCAGGAGGTACCGGTCCTTCGACCACACCTTTTTGACAAAACGGACCGACGGCACCAGGAGCGGCACGCGCGCCAGGATGGCGCGCAGCCGTGGAGAGATCAGCGGCGCCGGACGGGAAGTCATGATGGCCTCGACTGTATCCGGACATCCCAGATGGCGGCACCCGCTTGACCGACGCCGGGGTCGTGTCCCGTGATCTTTCCAGCCTACCCCCGCCGAAGATCACGGGCCACCCGCCGGCCGCCCGCTGCGGATGTCCGGTGCGGATGTCCGGCCGGTTCGATCGCACGCCCACGGCCCGGGGCGTACGCTCGCGGTATGGCGCTGCAGAGTTTGCAGATCACCGCGATCACGGCCATGCGGGCCCGCGACGTGTCCCGGCCGACCCCCGAGCAGCAGGAGACCGCCGAGCGGCGGCCGCTGCGCGACGAGACGACGCCCCGGCGGGAGTCCCGCCGGGGTCGTGACCGGGACGGCCGCTGACGCCGCCCCTCGGACGCTCACCGGCCGCCCGCCCGGGGTCCCGGGAGGGGCGGTCTCCGGCCCCGGCGGCTTCCGGCCGGGCGGATCAGGCGGGCAGCGGCGGCAGTTCGCCGGTCGTCTCGTACTCGGCGAGCTGGCGGATCCGCCGGGCGTGCCGCTCCGCGCCCGAGAACGCCGTGCCGAGGAAGACCTCGACGAACCGGGCGGCCTCCTCCGGCGTGTGCATCCGCGCGCCGATGCTGATGACGTTGGCGTCGTTGTGCTCGCGGGCGAGCCGGGCCGTGTCCTCGTTCCAGGCGAGGGCGGCGCGCACCCCGCGCACCTTGTTGGCGGCGATCTGCTCGCCGTTCCCCGAGCCGCCGATCACCACCCCGAGGCTGCCCTCGGCGGCGACCACGCCCTGCGCGGCGCGCAGCACGAACGGCGGGTAGTCGTCCTCCGCGTCGTAGACGTGGGGGCCGCAGTCCTCCACGTCGTGGCCCTGCTCCTTAAGCCAGGAGACCAGGTGGTTCTTGAGCTCGTAGCCGGCATGGTCGGCACCGATGTAGACACGCACGGGACAAGTTTCCCAGACGAGTTCTGGCGGAGGTCACCCCGGCCTCCACTAAGGTAATAGACGACACCGCCAGTGGCTCTTACACCACCTCATGCCGGAGCAGGAGTGTCATGCGCGAGATCCGCTACGTCGGCGACCCCGTCCTGCGTACCCCCGCGGAGCCCGTGACGGACTTCGACAGGGAGCTGCGCCGCCTGATCGACGAGATGTTCGCGGTGATGTACCAGGCCGACGGCGTGGGACTGGCCGGGCCGCAGATCGGGGTGGGCCGGCGGCTGTTCGTCTACGACATCAGCAACCGCAAGGGCCACGTGGTCAACCCGGAGCTGACGATCGACGACCCCGGGGAGGTCGTCGAGGAGGAGGGCTGCCTGTCGGTGCCGGGCAAGGAGACCGGCAAGCCGCTGTACGCCCCCACCGTCCGCGCCGCCGGAGTCACGCTGCGCGGGGTCGACAAGCTCGGCCGGCCCGTGGCCGTGAAGGCCCGGGGCATGCTCGCCCGGTGCTTCCAGCACGAGTTCGACCACCTCGAGGGCACGCTGTACGTCGACCGGCTGGGCAAGGACGAGCGCCGCAAGATCCTCCTCCAGGCGCCCTGAGACCGCCGCCCCTTACAGCTGGATCGCCTTGGTCTCCAGGAACTCCTCCAGGCCGAACTCCCCCATCTCGCGCCCGACGCCCGACTGCTTGTAGCCGCCGAAGGGCGCCATGGGGTTGAACCGGCCCCCGTTGACCGCCACCTGGCCCGTGCGCAGGCGGCGGGCGACCGCGAGCCCCTCCTCCTCGGTGCCCGCCCAGACCGCCCCCGACAGTCCGTACGGCGTGCCGTTGGCGATCTCGACGGCCTCGTCCTCCGTGCCGAAGGGGATGATCGACAGCACCGGGCCGAAGATCTCCTCCTGCTCGACGGCCATGCCGGGCGACACCCCGGCGAAGACCGCGGGCTCGACGTAGTAGCCGCGGCCCATGGGGTTGCCGGTCCCGCCGAGCACGAGGCGGGCCCCCTCCTCCTGACCCCGGTTGAGGTATCCGACCACCCGGTCGCGCTGGGCGGCGGACACCAGCGGGCCGAGGCGGGTGCCCTCGGCGAACGGGTCGCCCGGGACGTATTTCGCCGCCGCCTCCACGGCCAGCCGGACCGCCTCGTCGTACTGGTCCCAGTGGACGAGCATCCGGGTCAGCGCCGAGCAGGTCTGGCCGGAGTTCAGGTAGGCCCCGGCGACCCCGTTCTTCACCGCCTTCTCCAGGTCGGCGCCGGGGAGGACGATGTTCGCCGACTTGCCGCCCAGCTCCAGGGCCACCCGCTTGACCGTCCCGGCCGCGAGGGCGGCGACCCTGCGCCCGGCCCCGGTCGAGCCGGTGAAGGAGACCATGTCCACGCCGGGGTGGGCGGCGACGGCCTCTCCGACCACCGGACCGTGCCCGCTGACCATGTTGAACACGCCGGGCGGCAGGCCCACCTCGTGGAGGATGTCCGCGAACGCGTACGCCGCGAGCGGCGCGACCTCGCTCGGCTTGAGCACCACCGTGCAGCCGGCCGCCAGGGCCGGGGCCACCTTGCAGACGACCTGGTGGAGCGGGTAGTTCCACGGTGTGATCGCGCCGACCACCCCGACCGGCTCGCGGACGATCAGCGAGTTGCCCACCCGCCCGCCGTCGAAGTCGTACCGCTTGGCGAGGTCGGCGTAGGAGGCCAGCACCTCGGCGGGCATCAGCGTCTGCACCTTCAGCGCGAGCGGCAGCGGCGCGCCCATGTCGGTGGCGATCGTCGCGGCGATCTCCCGGGCGCGGTCCCTGAGCAGCCCGGCCGCCGTCCCGAGGAGCGCGGCGCGCTCGGCGGGCTCCGCCGCCGCCCAGGACGGGAAGGCGGCACGGGCGGCGGCGACCGCGGTCTCCACGTCGGCGGCCGACCCCGCGGGCACCCGGTCCACGATCTCCTCGGTCGCCGGGTTGACGACCTCGACGGCCTCGCGCGAGGAGGACGGCGTCCAGCCGCCGCCGACGTAGATCTGACGCATGTTCCTCATACTCGCGCCTTGACTGTCAGAACGCGAGCCCCGGCCGCAAGGCCCCTGTCAAGAGGGCCGTCGGACAACTTCCTATTCCAGGTAGGGGCGATGTTGAATCCGTCCTGTGACCGTGACGTGGCAGGATTCATCCATCCCTGTACGCGAAGGGGCGACGGGGAACCGGGGGATTGATCATGCGATGAGGAGTGGGTGTGGCAGGGAATCTGACACGTGACGAGGCTCGGGAGCGTGCTCGGCTGCTCACGGTCCAGTCCTACCAGGTCGAACTCGACCTGACGGAGGGCGAGGAGCGGTACGAGAGCATCACGACGGTCCATTTCACGTCCGACCGGCCGGGGGCGGGCACGTTCATCGACCTGCACGGGGCCCATGTGCGGAAGGTGGTGCTGAACGGCCGGGATCTCGACGTTCGGGCCTACGACGCGGACAAGGGCCGATTCCCGCTGCCGGACCTGGCCGAACGCAACGAACTGCGCGTCGACGCCGACTGCTCGTACATGCGCACGGGCGAGGGGCTGCACCGCTTCGTCGACCCGGTCGACCAGCAGATCTACCTGCACAGCCAATTCGAGACGGCGGACGCGCACCGCATGTACGCATGCTTCGACCAGCCCGATCTCAAGGCGACCTTCGAGCTCACCGTCCTCGCGCCCGCCGAGTGGGAGGTCGTGTCGAACGGCGCCCCCGACTCCGCCGAGGACCTGGAGGAGCACCGCGGGCGGCACGGCACGCTGCAGGCCGCCAAGCGCTGGCACTTCCCGCCGACGCCTCCCATGTCGACGTACATCACGGCCCTCATCGCGGGGCCGTACGCGGTGGTGCGGGACGAGCACGACGGCATCCCGCTCGGCGTCTACGTGCGGCGCTCGCTGGCCGAGCACCTCGACCCGGAGAACATCTTCGAGGTCACCAAGCAGGGCTTCGACTTCTTCCACCGCGTCTTCGGCCTGCGCTACCCGTTCGGCAAGTACGACCAGCTCTTCGTGCCGGAGTTCAACGCGGGCGCGATGGAGAACGCCGGCGCGGTGACGTTCCTGGAGGACTACGTCTTCCGCTCGCGGGTCACCGACGCGATCATCGAGCGCCGGGCCGAGACGATCCTGCACGAGATGGCCCACATGTGGTTCGGCGACCTCGTCACCATGCGGTGGTGGGACGACCTGTGGCTGAACGAGTCGTTCGCCACCTACATGTCGGTGCTGTGCCAGGCCGAGGCCACCCGCTGGGGCCAGGGCGCGTGGACGACGTTCGCCAACGTGGAGAAGTCCTGGGCCTACCGGCAGGACCAGCTCCCCTCCACCCACCCCATCGCGGCCGACATCCCGGACATGCAGGCCGTCGAGGTCAACTTCGACGGCATCACGTACGCCAAGGGCGCCTCGGTGCTCAAGCAGCTCGTCGCCTACGTCGGGCTGGACAACTTCCTCGCCGGCGTGCGCGACTACTTCAACGAGCACGCCTGGAAGAACACCACCCTGCAGGACCTGCTGTCGGCGCTGGAGCGCACCTCGGGCCGCGACCTGTCGTCCTGGTCGAAGGAGTGGCTGGAGACCTCCGGCGTCAACACCCTGCGGCCGTCGTTCACCACCGACGACGAGGGCCGGTTCCTCGGCTTCGAGGTCCTGCAGGAGGCCACGCCGGAGCACCCGACGCTGCGCTCGCACCGCGTCGCCATCGGTCTGTACTCCCTGCGGGACGGCGTGCTCGCCAGGACCAGGCGGGTCGAGCTCGACATCGTCGGGGCGCGCACCGCCGTGCCCGAGCTGGTCGGCGAGACGCGGCCCGACCTCGTGCTGATCAACGACGACGACCTCACGTACGCGAAGATCCGGCTCGACGAGCGGTCGCTGCAGACGCTCGTGAACGGCGGGATCACCGCGTTCACCGAGTCGCTGCCGCGCGCGCTGTGCTGGTCGGCCGCCTGGGACATGACCCGGGACGCCGAGATGGCCACCCGCGACTACGTCCGGCTGGTCGTGTCCGGCATCGACTCGGTGCGCGACATCACCGTGGTGCAGACCGTGCTGCGCCAGGCCCGCCAGGCCGTGCAGCAGTACGCCGACCCGGCGTGGCGGGCGACCGGCATGGGCGAGCTCTCCGCCGCGCTGCGCCGTCTCGTCACCTCGGCGGAGCCGGGCTCGGACCACCAGCTCGCCTACGTCAACGCCCTGGCCGCCACCGCGACCTCCGAGGAGGACCTGGCGTTCCTCAAGGGCGTGCTGGACGGCACCGAGGTGCCCGAGGGCCTGGCCGTCGACGCCGACCTGCGCTGGACGCTCATCCACGGGCTGGTGTCCCGCGGGGTCCTCGGCGCCGCCGACATCGACGCCGAGCTGGTCCGCGACGCCACCGCGACCGGCGAGCGCTCGGCCGCCAACGCCCGGGCGGCGATCCCGGACCCGGAGGCCAAGGCCCGGTCCTGGGCGGCCATCGTGGGGGGCGAGCTGAGCGGCGCCCTGCTGCGCTCCACGATCCTCGGCTTCGTCGACCCGCACCACCCCGAGCTGCTGGAGCCGTACGGCGACCGGTACTTCGAGGAGGTCGGGCGGATCTGGAGCGAGTGGACCTCCGACATGGCGCAGAACTTCGCGATCGGGTGCTACCCGGCCCTGCTGATCCGCCCGGAGACCGTGGCGAGGACGCAGGACCTCATCAGCGCCCAGCAGCCGCCGCACGCGCTGCGGCGCCTGCTCCTGGAGGGCGCCGACGGCGTCAGCCGGGCGCTGCGGGCCCAGGCCCGCGACGCCTCCGCGTGACCGGACGGCCCGCCCGCCCGCCTTCCTGATCCGGTCGCCCGGCGGGTGTGCCGGGTGAAAGCGGGGCGCAAGCCCCGTGCAAGACCACCGGGGTGACATGAGGGGGCCGGGCCGTTCACCCGGCGCGGGCGCGGCGGGCCCCCTCCGCCGTGCCCCGCCGCTCCGGCCGTGACGCGTGCCCCCACCGGCACGCGTGCGGACCGGCGGCGGGCGTTCACCGGGTGAGCGGCCACGGATCGTCGTCCGTGCAGGAGGCCCCCGTGATCCCCATGATCGTCACCCTCGCCGTCGTGGCCGTCCTCGTCGCCACGCTCGTCTCCCTCTACAACCGCCTCGTGCGTGGCCGGGGCGCCGTCGACAACGCCTGGGCGCAGATCGACGTGCAGCTCAAGCGCCGCCACGACCTCATCCCCAACCTCGTGGAGACCGTCAAGGGCTACGCCGCCCACGAGCGGGCCACGCTGGAGGCCGTGGTCACGGCCCGCTCCCGGGCGATCGGCGCCCAGGGCCCCGCGGAGCAGGCGGCGGCCGAGAACATGCTGTCCGGCGCGTTGAAGAGCCTGTTCGCCGTGGCGGAGGCCCACCCCGCCCTCAAGGCGAGCGGCAACTTCGCGGAACTGCAGCAGGAACTCGCCACCACCGAGAACCGGATCGCCTACTCGCGGCAGTACTACAACGACGCCGTGCTGACCTACAACAACGCGATCCAGACGGTCCCCGCCAACATCGTGGCGGGGATGACCGGCTTCACGCCCCGTGAGTACTTCCGGGCTCCCGGCGAGGAGCGCGGGCCCGTACAGGTCGGGTTCTGACCATGACCGCCGCCTGGACGGCCGCCGCGGCGGTGACCGGCCTCTGGCTGCTGCTCCTGCTCGCGCTCGCCGCGGCGACGAGGAACCCGGACGTCGAGGCGGGACCGGCCACCGCGAATCTCGCCCCCCACTCCCCCGCGGTGGTCGACCTGATCACCGGCGGCTGGCGACTGTGCGACGAGGCGGCCTCGGCGACCCTGCTGGACCTCGCCGCGAGGGGCGTCGTCGGCGTCGAGGAGATCGGGCCGGAGCTGTCACTCGTCCGGACGCGGGGCGAACCGGGCGGCCTGCGCCCGTACGAGCGGCTCGTCTACGACCACGTCCGCGCGCTGGCCGTCGACGGGGTGGTGGCCACGGGCGCGCTGGCCGAGGGCTCGCGCGACCTCGGCCGGTGGTGGAAGAGCTTCCGCCGGAAGGTGATCGCCGAGGCCCGGGAGCAGGGCCTGTCCCGGGCGCGCTGGAGCAGGGCGCACGCGGCGCTCCTCACCGTCGCGGCGGCGCTGCCGGCGGCGGCGATCGGCGTCGCGGCGAACATCTCCGACAAGGACCACGAGGCCGGGATCGGCGCGGCGGTCGTCTCCTTCGCCGGTCTCCTGGCGCTCATGGGCCGGCTCAACGGCGAGCGCGGCACGGCCGAGGGGGCCAGGGTCGCCGCCCACTGGCTCGGCGTCCGCGCGCACCTGGGGACGACCGGGCGGTTCGCCGAGCAGCCCGCCGCCTCCGTCACGATCTGGGGCCGCCACCTCGCGTACGCCGCCGCGCTCGGCCTGGCGCCGCGGGCCGTCACGAGCCTGCCGGTCAGCACCCCCGCCGACGACAGCCGCGCGTGGTCCGACTACGGCGGCATGTGGCACGTCGTCGACGTCCGCTATCCGTCCCGCCTGCTGTGGGGCCGGCCGCCGGGCTCTGTCGTCGTGCGAGGTCTCGCGGCCGGCTGGTTCGCGGGCTTCTTCGCCTGGATGCTCCTGGTGGCCGCCTCCGCCTTCGACGTGTGGCCGCGCGGACTCGTCGTGCCCGCCGCTCTCCTCGCGGGCCTGGCGGTGGCCGGGCCGCCGATCCTGTTCGCGCTCTCCGACCTGACCGGCCCGGTCACCGTGGAGGGCCAGGTCGTACGGCTGCGGCGCTTCCGGGACGGCGGCAAGGGCGGCGACAACGCCAGGTGGACCTACTGGTGCGCGATCGACGAGGGGCGCGCCCCCGAGGTCAGGGCCCGCGAGGTCAGGGCGATGTGCCTGAGCGGGGACATGTGGGAGCCCCTCCGCGAGGGCGACCGGGTGCGGGCCGAGGCGGGCCGCAGGACCGGCTGGATCAGGCGAGTCGAGGTGATCGAGGGCTCGCGCCTCCGGAACGCCGCCTCCTACGACGACACCGGCGAGCACCTGCTGGACGCGCCGGAGAACCTGGGCGAGGTGCCGGTCCTGCCCGATCCCGCGCCCCTGCGGCCCACTGATCAAACCCGCCCATACCGCCACCGGCGTCATGAGTAGGGTCGTCGGGTGCACTCAGCCCGAGACCTGTTGATCGCCCTGGCCCGGAGGTACTCGTTCGGCGACGTCGGCGCGCTCGCGCCGGCCGTGCTCGGGGAGAACGAGCGGGCGGCCCGGGTGGCGTCGGTCTGCGAGTTCGGCCAGCGGCTGCTCACGCTCGACGCCGAGGACTTCGCGGCCGAGATCGACGCCCAGACCGTGCCCGCCGACCTGCGCCGCCGTGCCCGCGCCTGCCACATGCCGCAGACGCCGAGGGAGCAGCCGCGGGGCGCGCTCGACTCGCTGCGCCCGGCGTACGCGCTCCTCCTGGAGGTGATCGAGGCCCGCTGGCGGCGGCGCGAGCTGAGCTCGATGATCGCGGCCGTGCACATCTGCGGCGAGTATCTCCCGCTGCTGGCCTTCGAGCCCGCGCTCGGGCACGCGGGCGACCCCGCCCGCTGGCCGGACGGCCTGCGCGCCCCCGGCAGCAGGTTCGGGGCCATGGCCGACCGCGAGTGCGACCACACCAGGGCCGAACGGTCGGCGGCCGAGCGCACCCTGCGGGTGGCGGTGGAGCCGCCCACGGGCTGGCGGGCCTACTTCGACCGGCAGCACAGCCAGGTGGCCGGGGCCCTCGGCACCTGCGCGGGCCGGTGCCGCACCCCCTGCCGGGCCCTCGACTGGGTGCCGGACCCCGGCGACCTGGCGACGCGCTGCCGCGTCGCGCTGGCCTTCGCCGACACCCCGCTCGTACGGCTGCGCCACGCCGCCCCGGTCGGCCACGGATTCGGCGTGCCGTCGCCGGAGGAGACGCTGGAGGCGTGGGACCGCAGCCGCGCCGCGCTGGCCAAGCACGACGCGGCGCACGCGGTCACCGTGGACGACGGCTTCCCGCTGCCGGGGCTGCCCGCCCTGATCTCCGCCGTGGCGGCGGTGCCGGTGCGCCCCGCCACACTGCTCGCCGACGTCTCCGCGCACGTGGTGGAACTGCTGCGTTAGGTCGTCACCACATGGCCGGCCTGCGGTCGCCCCAGAAACCGCCGACGGACGCCTCCACCTGCGACGACAGCGAGATGAGGGTGCCCTCGTCGCCGTACCTGCCGGCCAGCATGACGCCGATGGGCAGGCCGTCGGGCGTCCAGTGGAGCGGCAGATTGACCGCGGGCTGGCCGCTCACGTTGTAGATGGCGGCGAACGGCGCGAACCGCTTCATCCGCTCGAACGTCTCCTCCGGGGAGTCGACGTCCTCGAACCAGCCCACCGGCGCGGGCGGCTGGGTCACGGTCGGCGACAGCACCGCGTCGTAGGCGTCGGTGACGAGCATCGCGAAGCGGGTGGCGAGCTGGAGCGCCGACTGCGCGTGCAGGAACTCGGGCGCCGAGAGCGCGTGGCCCCGCTCGCGCAGCCAGGCGGTGAGCGGGCGCAGCTTCGGTTCGAGCTCCTTCGAGACGGGGTGGATGCACGAGAAGCTGAACCACAGCTTGACGAACTCGGGCACGATGTCCGGGCCGAACGGCGGCGCGATCTCCTCCACCTCGTGGCCGAGCGCCTCCAGCGCCGCCGAGGCGCTCTCGTACGCGGCGAGCACGTCGGGGTGGACCTCCGCGCCGGGCACGGCGGGCTCGGCGAACCTGGCGATCCGCAGCCGGCCCGGATCGCGCCCCACGTAGGCCGAGAACGACCCCAGCGCGGGCGGCGGCGCGTGGTAGAGGTCGCCGGGGTTGTGGTGGGCCATCGCGTCGAGCAGCGCCGCGGCGTCGGCGACGTTCCGGGCCAGCGGCCCGTTGGTGGACAGCCCCGCCAGGTCGGGGACGATCGGGGCGAAGGAGATCCGGCCCCGGCTGGGCTTGATGCCGTACAGGCCGCAGACGGAGGCGGGGATGCGGATCGATCCCGCGCCGTCGCTGCCGTGGGCGACGGGCGCCAGACCGGCCGCGACGGCGGCCGCGGCGCCTCCGCTCGACCCGCCCGCGGAGCGCCCGGTGTCCCACGGGGTGCGGGCGGGCTCGCTCACGTAGGTCTCGGTGTAGCAGGGCAGGCCGAACTCCGGGGTGCTGGTCTTGCCCAGCATGACCGTCCCGGCCTCCCGCAGCCGCTCCACCACGCTGTCGTCCACCGGAGAGACGAACCCCTCGTAGGTGGCCGAACCGAAGTAGAGCGGCACGTCCTTGACGAAGTTGAGGTCCTTGATCGGAACGGGCACGCCCAGCAGCGGCGGGTGGTCGCCGGCGTCCCCCGCGGCGATCCGGGCCTCCTGGTCGCGGGCCTGGTCGAGGGCCCGCTGGGCGGTCACCGTGACGAACGCCCCCACCCCGGGGTCGAGCCGTTCGATCCGCTCCAGGTAGTGCTCGACGATCTCGACGGGGGAGAGTTCACCCGTTCGTACGGCTGCCGCCTGCTCAAGGGCGGTAAGGTCGTGAATGTGCGCCACGCTTCCGAACCGTAGGCCGCCCGGCCGGGGATATCTAGAGAAGATACCCGGCCTTCTGAGCTTCAAATCAGCTCATGCAGGCAACAAAAGTATGAACCATTCAACACTAGGCAAGCTGTAGACGGCTCAACTACCGTGAGTGATGTGGATACCGGTCTAAGGCCAGAAGACGGTCACGATACGTCACCCATCTGGGTCGGTGACCAATCGTCGGAGCAGGCGGAACGCCCTTCGGCGCCGCCCGAGGCGGCTGCGCCCCCCGAGTACGCTCCGGTGGAGCGGGCCTCGCTCCGCGGCCTGCTGCACGACCCGAGATACCGGCACCTGCGCCGGCGCGCCCTGATCGCGGCCGCCGCGGGGGTGGTGTTCGGCGTTCTGCTGGGCGGCTGGCGGATCGGGCTCACCGCGGCCATCCTCGCGTGGGCGGCCGACGCCGTCTACCGCGCGCGCACCATGTCCACGGTTCCCGCCTGGCGGCGGGCCTCGGCGGCGGAGCGCCGCACCGAGGCCCAGCTCAAGAAGCTGGAGCGGAACGGCTACCTGACGCTACACGCCCGGGCCATCCCCGGCAGCGAGGCGCAGATCGACCATCTCGTCGTCGGGCCCACCGGCGTGTACGCGGTGGACTCGGAGAAGTGGGACAAGCGGCTGCCCGTACGGGTCCAGACGCACCGCAAGCTCTTCCACGGGCCCTTCAACCGCAAGCCCCGCCTCGACGAGGCCCGGTGGGAGGCGGCCCAGGCCAGCGACCTGATCAGCAAGGCGCTCGGCCGGGAGATCACCGTGGTGCCGTCCCTGGCCATCTACGGGCCGGCGATCCCCTGGCGCATCCTCAACATCCGGGACGTCGACGTCTTCTCCGGCGGCCTGGTCCGCAAGTGGATCACCAAGCGGGAGAGGTCGCTCACCACCGCCGAGATCGACGCGATCTACCGCGCCGCCGAGCGCGTGCTGCCCGCGCGTTACCCCGAGTAGGACGGCGCGCCGTCCCGGGACGTGGACACCGGGTCTCGGCAGCCGGGCACTGGCCGTACCATTTGAAGACTCAGACGTCTCCGGATGGGGGTCCCTCGATGCCCGCTCTCAGGTCCCGCACTGTCACCCACGGCAGGAACATGGCCGGCGCCCGCGCGCTGCTCAGGGCCACGGGCGTAGCGGGCAGCGACCTCGGCAAGCCGATCGTCGCCGTCGCCAACAGCTTCACCCAGTTCGTGCCCGGCCACGTGCACCTGCGCGAGGTCGCCGAGGTGGTGGCGGGCGCGGTCCGCGAGGCGGGCGCGATCCCGCGCGAGTTCAACACGATCGCCGTGGACGACGGCATCGCGATGGGCCACGGCGGCATGCTCTACTCGCTGCCGTCCCGCGAGCTCATCGCCGACGCGGTGGAGTACATGGTCAACGCCCACTGCGCCGACGCGCTGGTCTGCGTCTCCAACTGCGACAAGATCACTCCCGGGATGCTGCTCGCCGCCTTCCGGCTCAACATCCCCACGATCTTCGTGTCCGGCGGCCCGATGGAGGCCGGCAAGGTCCCGGGCCGCAAGCTCGACCTGATCGACCCGATGATCGCCTCCGCCGACACGAGCGTGTCGGACGCCGACCTGCTGGAGATGGAGGAGAACGCCTGCCCGACCTGCGGGTCCTGCAGCGGCATGTTCACCGCCAACTCGATGAACTGCCTCGCCGAGGCGATCGGCCTGGCCCTGCCCGGCAACGGCACCACGCTGGCGACCCACACGGCCCGCAAGACCCTGTTCGAGAACGCCGGCCGGGGGATCGTCGGCCTCGCCCGGCGCTACTACGAGGAGGACGACGAGTCGGTCCTCCCCCGCAGCATCGCCACGCGCGAGGCGTTCGAGAACGCGATGGCGCTCGACGTCGCCATGGGCGGATCGACCAACACGATCCTCCACATCCTGGCCGCCGCGCGTGAGGCGGGCGTCGACTTCGGGCTCAAGGAGATCAACGAGCTGTCGCTGCGGGTGCCGTGCCTGTGCAAGGTCGCCCCCGCGACGGCCAAGTACCACGTCGAGGACGTGCACCGGGCGGGCGGCATCCCCGGCATCCTCGGCGAGCTGGACCGGGCCGGCCTGATCCACCGCGACCTGCCGACCGTGTCCTCCTCCTCCATGGCCGAGTACATCGCCAAGTGGGACCCGAAGTCTCCGGAGGTCACCGAGGAGGCCCTGGAGCTGTGGCACGCGGCGCCCGGCAACGTGCGGACCGTCAAGGCCTACTCCCAGGACGCCCGCTGGGACTCCCTCGACCTCGACCGCGCCGAGGGCTGCATCCGCGACCTCGACCACGCCTACACCCGGGACGGCGGGCTCGCCGTGCTGTACGGGAACCTCGCCCAGGACGGCTGCGTCGTCAAGACGGCCGGAGTCGACGAGTCGATCTGGCGCTTCTCCGGCCCCGCCGTCGTGTTCGAGTCGCAGGAGGACGCCGTCGAGGGCATCCTCGGCAACCGGGTGAAGCCCGGTGACGTGGTCGTCATCCGCTACGAGGGCCCCAAGGGCGGCCCCGGGATGCAGGAGATGCTCTACCCGACGAGCTTCCTCAAGGGCCGCGGCCTGGGCAAGGCGTGTGCCCTGGTCACCGACGGCCGCTTCTCCGGCGGCACGTCCGGCCTGTCCATCGGCCACGCCTCCCCCGAGGCGGCCGAGGGCGGCACGATGGCCCTGGTCGAGGACGGCGACGTCATCGAGATCGACATCCCGGGCCGCTCGATCGAGCTCAAGGTGGCCGAGGACGTGCTGGCCGCCCGCCGCGAGCGGCTGCTGGCCGACCTCGGCGGCTACCGGCCGCGCGACCGGCAGCGGACGGTCTCGGCCGCGCTGCAGGCGTACGCGGCGCTCACCACCTCCGCCTCGACCGGCGCGTCCCGCGACCTGACCCAGTTGTCGCGCTGACCGCGACACCGTCACCGGGCCCGCGTGCCGTACGGCGGGGTCGCGCGGGCCTCTGCGTACCGGAGACGGCTCTCCTTCGTCTCAGGCGTCCGGTTCCCCCGCCGCGCCCTTCGCCGTCAGCGGCTCACCGGGGTGTCCGGGCAGCGCCGCCGCGAGCAGCGCCCGGGCCGACTGACGCATGGTCAGCACCGCCTGCTCGCGGGTGAGCCCGGCGATGTCGGTGAGCCAGATCAGCGACTCGATCCCCGTCGCGGACCGGATCGCCACGGCCAGCCCGCGGACGTCGAGCCACGGGTGGGTGCGACGTAGCGGGGCGAGCGCGTCCTCGATCCAGCCGACGGCCCGCCCGCCGCGCAGCGCCGGCTGTCCGGCTCCCGGTTCCAGGGACAGTCGCAGCGAGGCGCGAAGCTGAGGCTCCCACTCCAGCGTGAGCCTGGTGAAGGCGTCCATTACCAGGTCGAGCCGCTTCGCCGGGTCGGCGGGCGCGTCGGCGGGGAGCAGGGACGCCTGGTCGATCTCGGGGTGCGCGGCGCCGAGCAGCGTCCGCTGGTTCGGGAAGTAGCGGTAGGCGGTCGTCCGGGAGATCCCGGCCGCGGCGGCCGCCTCCTCCACGGTGGGATCGACGCCCTGGGCCAGCAGTCGCCGGGTGGCGTCGACGAGGGCCTGCCGGGTGCGGGCCTTCTGCCGGCTGCGACCCGTCGATTCATATGGTACTGGCATGCCCATCATGGTACTTTCGTCCCATGGTACTTGGGTCCCACAACGCGCTGCTCATGAGGCTGGAGGCGCCGTGAGCCATGATCCGGTCCTGACCGACCCCGAGCTCTACTCAGTGATCTTCGAGAACGACCGGGTCCGCGTCCTGCAGTATCGGGACCGGCCCGGCGACAGGACCGCACCGCACCGTCATCCGGACAGCGTGATGGTCACCCTCACCTCGTTCAGGCGCAGGCTCACCGCCGGCGGCCGCCAGGTGGATCTCGCCCTGGAGGCCGGCCAGGTGCGGTGGCTCGATGCGCAGGAGCACTCCGGCGAGAACATCGGCGACACCACGACCCACTCCCTGTTCGTGGAACTCAAGGAGCCCGCCCCGGCACCGGACGCCGGCACGGCGGCCCGCACGGCGGAGACGCCGCTGGGACCCGCTATTTGACCCGGTGCCGCACCGACACCGTCACCGGGCCGGCGCCGGTCGTCAGCCGGGCGGCGCGGCCCCGAACCGGTCCAGCGCCGCCCGGATCTCCCGGCGCATCGCGTCGCTGCCGGTGTGGCCCGAGTCGTCCACCACGACGAGCCGCGCGTCCGGCCATGCCAGGCGGTCTCCAGCGGACCGCCGAGGTCGAGGCGGCCGTGGACGAGCACTCCGGGGATGCCCGCCAGCCGGTGCGCGTCGCGGAGCAGGACGCCCTCCTCCAGCCAGGCGGCGTTCGAGAAGTAGTGCGCGCAGATCCTGGCGAAGGCCTGCAGCGCGGGGGAAGGCCGGTCGCTGTAGGCGTTCGGCGCGCCGTTGACCTCGTGCGCGATCACCGCGTCCTCCCACGCCGTCCAGGCGTGCGCCGCCCTGGCCCGTACGTCCGGGTCGGGATCGGACAACAGCCGCGCGTAGGCGGCGAGCAGGTCGCCGTCGCGCCGGTCCTCGGGGACGCCGGACCGGAAGCGCTGCCACTGCTCGGGGAGGAAGCGGCGGACGCCCCGGTACAACCAGTCGATCTCGGAGCGGCGGGTCATGGTGACGCCGGCGAGGACGATCTCCGACACCCGCTCCGGATGGGCCTCGGCGTAGGCGAGGATGAGCGTGGAACCCCAGGACCCGCCGTAGAGCAGCCACCGGTCGACGCCGAGGTGCTCGCGCAGCCGCTCCATGTCGGCGACGAGGTGGTGGGTGGTGTTCGTCGTGAGGTCGGTCGCCGGGTCGCTCGCGTGGGGCAGGCTCCGGCCGCAGTTGCGCTGGTCGAAGAGAACGATCCGGTAGCGCCCGGGGTCGAAGGCCCGCCGCTGGCGGGGCGTGCAGCCCGAGCCGGGCCCGCCGTAGACGACGAGCGCGGGCCTGCCCTCGGGGTTCCCGCAGACCTCCCAGTAGACGAGGTGACCGTCGCCGGTGTCCAGGTGCCCGTGGTCGTAGGGCTCGATCGGAGGATGCACGACGGAGAAACCACAGTCGGCGGCCCGGACCGGAAAGCGATTTAGGCGGTCGTGGCGGCATGCGGCAGGGTCAGGAGAAGCTGGCCGCGAGGTCAGGTGAACCTGTCCGATGTTCCGAGCACCCGTTCGGGAAAATGTCAGCCCTGATGATTATTGTCGGAGTATGGCCAACGTCATTCGGCACACGCTGACCGCCGAGGAACTCGCCGCCCTCGCCCTTTCCCTCGCTCACCTCGGAGCCGGCCCCCAGTCGGTCACCGCCCGGCGCGGCCTGCGCCACGCGTTCCAGCACCTCGAACTGGACGACGACGTCATCGCCACGACCCTCACCACACTGACGACCCCGCTCCCCACCGACGTCGCCCGCCGGGTGCGGGCGGTGGCCAACGCGATCACCGCCCGCCTGGTGATCCGCATCCAGTACCACGACGCCGGCGGCCGGCTGTCGGTCCGCGACGTCGAGCCGGTGACCTGCATGGTCCACGGCGAGTTCTGGTACCTGGTCGGCTGGTGCCGCCTCAGGCGGTCGATCAGGGCGTTCCGCTTCGACCGGATCCTGGCGGTCGAGCCCACCGACCTGCCGGCCCGCGCGCACCTGCCGCAGCGTTACCTGCCGTTCCAACGCCGGCCGCGGGTGAGGCGCCCGACGGCCGCCTGACCCGCTCCTTCCCCGATGCGGTAGCGGACCGATGCCGTAGCGGACGGGTCCGCAGGCGTGGGCGGCACGCCTGCGGACCCGTCCGGCTACTCGCTTCCGAACCGTGTCCCGTTCCGTGTCTCCGGCCTGCGGCGAGCCGCTACGGCGGGAGACCGCGACCTAATGCCGCCGGTCCAGCTTCCGGGCCTCGGTGAGGAGGTCGACGAGCGCCTGGGTCACCCGCAGCACGCCGTCCCGCGCCGCGGCGTCCTCGATCTGCTTGCCCGCCCGATCGGCGAGCTGCCGCAGGTGGGCGATCGCGGGGGGCTCGTCGCCCGCGAGACCGGCCCGCTCGGCGTGCCGGAGACGGTCCTCCAGGCTCGCCGCGACCGCCTCGGTGACGGCGCCGGAGGCGACGTACTCGCCGACGAGGTCGCGGATCTCGGAGTACCAGGCGGGATCGCGGGTGAACGACCGCGAGATGTAGCCGGCTGCGACATCGGCGAGCGTCGTCGCCACCACCTTGTCGGCGTACGACCGCGTGGCCGGGTAGAGCTGCGCGAGTTGCGCGCCGGTCAGCGGCAGGGAGCTGCCGTCGAGGAAGCAGAAGCCCGGGCCGGTGTTGGTGCCGGTGTTGATCCGCAGCGGCGCCTCCTGCTGCGCGAGGCGGATGCCGCCGAGCGCGAGGCCGAGGGAGTCCCGTGCGATCGCCGGCGGAGCCGTGTCCGTCATCTGGATCTTGGGTGCCGCCGGAGGCTGCACGCCGTAGGCGATCCAGGCGAGGGTGTGGTCGTACACGGCGTTCTGCACCATGTGCTGGGGGATGCGGGACAGCGAGGGCAGCGCGCACGTCTGCGGCTCGCCCGGGTAACCACCGGGATAGCTGCCGATGTCCCGCTTGCGCAGCGGACCATAGTCCCGGATGAGCTTCCAGTCGCCGTGCGACGCCCCGGCCACCTCCCAGCTGCGCAGGATCGCCGAGTCGGCCTGGGCGCGGGCGGCCGCCGGCAGGATGCCGCCGCTCACGTCGCCCTCGGAGTTGACGCGGAACACCGGCGTCGGCAGGTCGGTGCGCAGCACGCCCCCGCCTCCGTGCAGCACGACCGCGTCGAGGACGTTCGCGAGCGGCTGGACGGCGTTGTAGTAGTTCGCCAGACGGCCGGCGGACTGCGAGTGGCCGGTCGCGATCACGTATCGCGGCCGGGGAAGCTCGCCGAGCGGGCCCTTCTTGCCCGTGGGGCTGCGGACCGCCTTCACGGCCTGGCTGAAGATGTCGTAGGACAGGCTGTCGTCGCCGACCGTCCCGCCCGCGGTCACGTCCAGCGTTCCGTAACGGTCCGGGCTCCACGCCCTGAGCCCGGTCGCGGAGTGCACTCCGGCGCGCTGCGCGGAGACGCCGACCCAGGCGTACCCCTCCCGGATCAGGTGCTCGTGGGACTGGAACCAGTCGACCTCCTGGTCCCACTGGTTGCTGACGTTGTACCACTCGGCGATCACGACGCCGTTGAACGCGCGGGCGTCGGCCGGGCGGCGCACGACGATGCGGGTGCGGTACGGGTTGCCGGTGCTGACCACGGTCGCGGTGCCGGTGCCGCGTGTCGCGTAGCTCGTCGCCGTGCCGGAGACGAAGAACTCCTGCTCGACGTAGCCCGCCGACCTGAGGTCGACGTCGGTGGCGAGGAACGGATACCCGTGCTGGGGACTACCGACCGGGGAGGTGTTCGCGATCGGCCCCGTGAGCACCGGGTTCGCGACGCTCTCGCCGGTCGCCGTGGACGGGCGGGGCGCGGCGGGGCCGCCCGCGGGTGGTCCGCCAGGGGGTCCGCCGGGCGTCCCGCCGGGGCCTGTCGCGCTCGCCGGAGCGCAGAGGGGGATGGTCAGCGCGCCGGCCAGGCCCAGCGCGATCAGGCTTCTGCGGACGTTCCGAAGAGGAGGAAGGAGGGCAGGCAAGAACGTCACCTCGCTGAGAGAGAGGCTGCGCGGGCGGAGCGCCCGCGCCGGGGGTGTCTCTGAGGCAGAGACTAACTTCCAGGAAAGTCGAAAGATAGTCTTACTTAACACCGACTTTATGTTTGAGAGTCAAAAGTTCGTCTCGACATGGACAAAGCGGAGTTGACGGCAGAGCCCGCTCACCGCTCAGCCATGGAACGCGGACGGCCCGTAGGCGTGTCTTCCACACGCCTACGGGCCGTCCGTACCGCCGGGACCCGATCCGAAGCGGGTCCGGCTCGGGTCATCCGCCGCAGCACCCTCCACCACAGCAGCCGCCGCCCGCGGGGCGCGCGGCGGGAGCCCCGGACGCCTTGCCGGTGACGGCGATGGTGGACAGCAGCTTCACGGTGTCGTCGTGGCCGGAAGGGCAGACCGCCGGGTCGCCGGCCTCGGCCATGGGGCGGTTGAGCTCGAACGTCGATCCGCACGCGCGGCAACGGTAGTCATAGCGAGGCATGCGTCCAGAGTACGGCCGATCCGAGGAGGCGGGCGCCTCACTCGAAGTGGACGGTGACGTAGTCCGCGACGGGCCGGTAGCCGAGCCGCTGGTAGATGGAGTTCGACGTCGGGTTGCCCAGGTCGGTGAACAGCAGCACCTCGGTGGCCCCCTCGTCGAGGGCCTTCCTCGTGGCCGCGTGGGTGACGGCGCTGCCGTACCCGCGGCCGCGCAGGCCGGGCGGGGTGTAGACGGGCCCGATCCGGGACATGCCGGCGATCGGGGCGGAGACCCCGGCGATCGACACCGGCCTGTCGTCGTCCTCCCACCACAGCAGTTCGTCCCGGTTGAGGCGGACGGCGACGACCGGCGTGGGATCGGCGCCGCGATCGACGTGCGCCTCCTCCTGGAACTCCCGGAAGAACCGTACGGCGAGGGGCAGGTCGTCCTGCCCGGCGATCCTGGCCTTCCCCTTCGCGGAAGGGGGGCGCAGGGCGCCGAGCCGGTAGAGGCGCTGGGACGTGCGGCCGGTCGCCGGGCGCCACCACGCCCCGGCGAAGGTCTCCGCGGCGACGACCGGACCCGTCACGCCCGCGATCTCCCGGTCCCGCTCGATGAGCGCGGCCGCCAGCGCGGGGAGCGCGCCGGGCGGCACGTCCCCGAGCAGCAGCGGCCGAGGCGGCGTGTGACAGAAGGCGCCGGCGACCGCGCCCTCCTCGTCGGTCAGCCAGCCCATGAGGAGGTCCTCGGCGAACTGGCCGGTGCGGATCCCGCGCAGCACGGTCAGCACGACCGTGTTGCGGACGGGATCGCGCAACAGCCAGGGCTCGGCCGCCGCGGCGTACTCCTCCACCCCGGAGGTGATCGTCCACGTCATGACGCGGTTACGCCGCCGTCTCCACCAGGTAGGGCGCCCACTGCGGGTCTCCGTCGAGCTGCGCGCCGATGAGCCGCCAGTGCGCGCCGTGCGGCACCGCCGGGGCCACGCGCAGCGCCCACCCCAGCTCCTCCAGCAGCCGGTCGGCCTTGCGGTGGTTGCACGGCATGCACGAGGCGACGCAGTTCTCCCAGGTGTGGGGGCCTCCCTTGGAGCGCGGGATCACGTGGTCGATCGTCTCGGCCCGCTGGCCGCAGTAGGCGCAGCGGAAGTTGTCCCGTCGCATCAGCGCGGCCCGGGTGAGCGGGATACGCGTCCGGTACGGGATGCGGACGTAGCGCCGCAGCCGGATCACCGAGGGGACGTCGAGCGTCCGGGTGGCCGAGCGGAGCACCGCTCCCCGGCCGTCCCGGTGGATGACGTCCGCCTTCTCTCTCAGCACCAGGATGACCGCCCGGTGCAGGGAGAGTGTGGTCAGCGGCTCGTACGTGGCGTTCAAGAGCAGGACTTGGCGCATCAGCCGACCTCCGCAGCAGCCTCGGCTGTGCGCCTGGGTTGTGGCCCCGCTGGTTGGGACCCGGATGCTTCCGTCACAGGGACCTCCGCCGGACGGCCCAGCGGATCGTCACCACGGCACCGCCCTTCACCAAAGTGTGGCCTTCTCGACGGCCCCTCCGCCACCCCATAACCGGGGTCCATGAAGTGAACGGCGGGAACGCCTGCTGCTTCTATGCCCAGCCGATCATCCCTTTACTCCAGTCTTGGCCGGGTACGGCCGATGTACCGCCCCAGTCCCTCACCTGATTTAAAGTGCCAGCATGAGCCGACCGCAGTACCCGTCCGCCCGCCGTGACGACATCGTCGACGACCTCCACGGAACGCCGGTTCCCGATCCCTACCGCTGGCTGGAGGATCCGGACGACCCGGAGGTCAAGGAGTGGCTGGACGCGCAGGAGACCCTGTTCCGCTCCGCCGAGCTGGAGGGACGCGACCACTTCCGCGGCCGGGTGGCCGAGCTGCTGCGGTCGGGGTCGGTCGGCACGCCGTCCTGGCGCGGCGAGCGCCGGTTCTTCACCCGCCGCTCACCGGAGCAGGAGCACCCGGTCCTGTACGTCGCGGACGAGGCCGGCGAGCGCGTGCTGCTCGATCCCACGGTCCTCGACCCCTCGGGGCTGACCACCCTCGACTCCTACCAGCCGGACAAGGAGGGCAACCGGCTCGCGTACCAGATCTCCGTGGGCGGCGACGAGGAGTCGCGCCTGTACGTCGTCGACGTGGCGACCGGAGAGCCGGTCGAGGGGCCGATCGACCGCTGCCGCTACTCCCCCGTCGCCTGGATTCCCGGCGGGGAGGCGTACTACTACGTGCGCAGGCTCGCGCCGTCGGAGGTCCCGGCCGGTGAGGAGCAGTTCCACCGGCGCATCTACCTGCACCGCGTCGGCACGTCCCCCGACGACGATGTGATGATCTTCGGCGAGGGCCTGGAGAAGACCAACTACTACGGGGTGTCGGTCTCCCTCGACGGCCGCCGGCTGTCGATCTCCGCCTCGCGCGGCACCGCGCCGCGCAACGACCTGTGGGTGGCCGACCTCGCCGCCTCCTCGCCGGAGGCGCCGGAACTGGTCGTCGTCCAGCAGGACGTCGACGCCCAGACCGGGGTCCACTTCGGCCGCGACGGCCGGCTCTACGTCTTCACCGACCTCGGCGCCTCGCGCGGGCGCGTCTGCGTCACCTCCCCCGAGACGCCGGGCCCGGAGCACTGGCGCGACCTCATCCCCGAGGACCCCGAGGCGGTGCTGTCCGACTTCGCCATCCTCGACGGCATGCCGGAGCCCGTCCTGCTCGTCGGGTGGACGCGGCACGCGATCGGCGAGATCTCCCTCCACGCCCTGGAGACCGGCGAGCGGATCGGCGACGTCCCGCTGCCGGGCCTGGGGTCCGTCGGCGGGATCCTGGAACGTCCCGAGGGCGGCCACGAGGCCTGGTTCAGCTACACCGACGACATCACCCCCACCGCGGTCTTCCGGTACGACGCGCTCACCGGCGAGACGACGCTCTGGGAGGCGCCCCCGGGCTCGGTGGAGGTGCCCGAGGCGACGACCGAACAGGTCGTCTACCGGTCCAAGGACGGCACCGAGGTGCGCATGCTGGTCACCTCGCGGCCCGGCTCCGGGCCCCGTCCCACGATCCTGTACGGCTACGGCGGCTTCGGCGTGCCGATGAACCCCGGCTTCTCGGCCACCACCCTCGCCTGGGTCGAGGCGGGCGGCGTGTACGCCGTCGCCCAGCTGCGCGGCGGCGGCGAGGAAGGCGAGCAGTGGCACCGGGACGGGATGCTGGGCAAGAAGCAGAACGTCTTCGACGACCTGCACGCCGCGGCCGAGCACCTCATCGCCACCGGCGTGACCGGCAAGGACCGGCTCGCCATCTCCGGCGGCTCCAACGGCGGCCTGCTCGTCGGCGCGGCGCTCACCCAGCGCCCCGACCTGTACGCGGCCGTCGTCTGCTCGGCCCCCCTGCTCGACATGATCCGCTACGAGAAGTTCGGCCTCGGGGCGACCTGGAACGTCGAGTACGGCTCGGCCGACGTGCCGGAGGAGTTCGCCTGGCTGTGGAGCTACTCGCCGTACCACCACGTGCGGGAGGGGGTGTCGTACCCGGCCACGCTGTTCGCGGTGTTCGGCTCCGACACCCGGGTCCACCCCCTGCACGCCTGGAAGACGGCCGCGGCCCTGCAGCACGCCCAGGCGGGCGACCGGCCGATCCTGCTGCGCAACGAGACCGAGGTCGGGCACGGCGCCAGGGCGGTGAGCAGGTCGGTCGAGCTCGTGGCCGACCAGCTCGCGTTCCTGGCCCGGCACACCGGCCTGAAGGTGTCCTAACGCGGGAAGATGACGGTCTTGTGGCCGTCCAGCAGCACGCGGTGCTCGGCGTGCCAGCGGACGGCCCGGGCCAGCGCCTGGCATTCGAGGTCGCGGCCGATCGCGGCGAGGTCCTCCGGGGAGTGGGTGTGGTTCACCCGCGCGACCTCCTGCTCGATGATCGGTCCCTCGTCCAGGACGGGCGTCACGTAGTGCGCCGTGGCGCCGATCAGCTTCACCCCGCGCGAGTACGCCTGGTGGTACGGCTTGGCGCCCTTGAACGACGGGAGGAACGAGTGGTGGATGTTGATCATCCGGCCGGCCAGCTTGGCGCACATCTCCTCGGAGAGCACCTGCATGTAACGCGCCAGCACGACCACGTCGGCCTGGTAGTGGTCGACGAGGGTGAGGATCTCCGCCTCCTGCCGCGGCTTGGTCTCCGGCGTGACCGGCAGGTGGTGGTAGTCCACCCCGTACGACTGGGTGAGCGGGCGCAGGTCGGGATGGTTCGACGCGACTCCCACGATCTCGATCGGCAGCAGGCCCGAGCGCACCCGGTAGAGCAGGTCGTTGAGGCAGTGGTCGAACCGGCTGACCAGCACCAGCGCCCGCGTCCGCGCCGCGAGGTCGAAGAGCTGGAAGTCCATGGCGAACTCGGGGGCGAGCGCGGCGAACTCCGCCCGCAGCTCGTCGATCGCGGGCTCGCCGGCGAACTGCACCCGCATGAAGAACCGCTCCGCGACGGGGTCGCCGAACTGCTGGCTCTCGATGATGTTGCAGCCCCGGCGGGCCAGCAGCCCCGACACCGCCGCGACCACTCCGGGCCGGTCCGGGCAGGACAGGGTCAGCACGTAATCAGCGCTCATGCTCAGTCAGATCCTCAGAGGGAAGTCGGTACCGGGTTCCAGGGTAGGGGCACTCACCCGGAGGGTGCGGGCGCGTGGACACGGCGATGACGGACGACCGGCCGGCCGCGCGGGTGGTGTGCGTGGACGACCGCTCGCGGGTGCTGCTGATGCGCTGGCACGACCCGCTCGCCGGCCGGACGTTCTGGGAGCCCCCGGGCGGCGGCATCGAGCCCGGCGAGTCGCCGCTCCAGGCGGCCCGCCGGGAGCTGTGGGAGGAGACCGGCCTGCCCGGCGACGCCGTACTGGACCGGTGGGTGCCGGTCCACCGGGACTTCCACTGGCTCGGCAGGCACTACGTGAAGACCGAGCGCTTCTACCTCGCCCGGTTCGGCACGGCGCCGCCGGTGGCCTCGGCCGCGCTGACCGAGGAGGAGAGCGGCGCCCTCCTGGGACTGGCCTGGCACGAGATCGCCGCCCTCTCCGCGCTGCCCGAGCCGCTCGATCCGCTGGAGCTGCCCGGGATCATCGACCGCCTGCTCGCCGTCGCGCTCTGACCCGCCCGGCCGCGGCCCGGGGTCAGCTCTCCTTCTCGTGGCGCTCCAGCGCCGCGCGTACGTCGGGGTCGCCGGGGGCGAGGGCCAGCGCGCGGCGGAGGTCGAGCAGCGCCTCGCCGCGGCGGCCGAGCGCGTCCAGGGCCGTCGCGCGGTTGAAGTAGAGGGCGGCGTCCTCCCCCAGCTCGATCGCCCGGGTCAGGTCCTCGACCGCTCCCGGGGCGTCGCCGGTCTCGAAGCGCAGGATCGCCCGGTTGGCCCAGGCCGAGGCCAGGCGGGCGTCCGCGGCCAGCGCCGCGTCGAACACCAGCCGCGCCTCGGCGTACCGTCCGGCCGCCGTCTCGAGCTGCCCCAGCACGCCGTGCAGGTGCGCGTTGCCGGGGTCCAGGGCCAGCCCCGCCTCCACGTCCCGTCTGGCGGCCTCGTGCTCCCCGAGCATCTCCAGGATCCCGGCCCGGTTGACGTACGCGTCGAGACAGCCGGGGTCGAGGTCGAGCACGTGGCCGAGGTCGGCCCGCGCGCCCTCCAGATCCCCGGCGGCGAGACGCAGCTCCGCCCGGTTGTAGTACGCCTCGGGCAGCGGCGGGCTGACCCGCATCGCGGTCTCGTAGTCGGCCAGCGCCGCCTCGGTCCGCCCCATCTCCAGCAGCAGGTTTCCCCGGTCCAGGTAGTGGTCGGGGAAGACCGGGTCGATCCCGATGGCCACGTCGAAGTCGGCCAGCGCCTCCCGCCGGCGGCCCAGGCGCGCGAGGAGCTGCGCGCGGTTGGCGTGCAGCACCATCCGGTGCTGGGGATGGGCGTCCGGGGGGAGGTCGCGCCCGGCCAGGTCGAGGGCCGACTCGACCAGGCCGAGCGCCTCGCGGAGCCGCCCCTCGCGCAGCTCGACGAGCGCCCGGCCGTTCTGGTCGAAGCCGAGCTTGAACGCCCGCTCCCGCCGGTCGGGCAGCAGCGTCGAGATCGCGATCGCCTCGTTGATCCACGCCCTGGCCCTCGTCAGGTCGCGTCGCTCCGGGTCGCGGTCCCGGGCGTCCAGCATCGCCGTGCCGTACGCCGCGGCGGCGTGGACGACCGGATCGACGCTGCCCCTCCGCGCCTGGTCGTACAGCTCCTGCGCCTGCGCGCGCCGTCCGAGCCCGGCCAGGGCGGTCGCGGTGCGGTGGGCGAAGCGCCACCACAGGCCGGACCCCGGCTCGCAGAGCCGCAGCCCGCGCGAGCCCAGCTCCACGACCGCGTGCAGGAAGCCCTCGGCGACGCAGTGGTCCACCGCCGCCCACAGCGCCCGCGTGGCGGCGTCCGGGTCGCCGCCGTGCTCCAGGTGGTAGGGCACCGCGCCGAGGGCGCTCTCCGCCGACTCGGCGCCGGCGCTGAGTTCGGCCGCCCGCAGGTCGTGCCGTCGCGCCCGCTCCTCCGGCGCCAGCGCCAGATACGCCCGGTAGGCGCGGGGGTCGTCGGACGTGCAGTCCGAGGCCAGGTAGTCGTCCGGCGGCCCGTCCAGGGGCAGCGCCTCCACCGGCCGCATGCCCTCCCACGCCGGCTCGGCGGAGCCCAGCGCCAGGGTGAGATCAGGCACCCGGCGGGCGAGGACACCCAGCAGTTCCCGGTCCGCCGGATCGGCTTCGTGCAGGTTGTCCGCCAGCAGCGTGCGCGGCTCCGCGAGATGGTCGCGGACGAACTCCGCGATCCCGTTGGCGATCCTGAGCGTGCGACGCGGCGCGGGGACGAGGATCCGCTCGTCCTCGGGAAGGCGGGCCTCGATGGTCTGGCGGCGGGCCGGCACCAGCGGGCGCAGGCTGGGCGCGACCGCGCGGATCTCGATGTCGTGGTCCGCCACCAGGTCCGGGGAACGCTCCAAGGCGGCAGGAACGATGGCGCGCAGGAGCGCGCCGCCGATCGTGTACGGACCGCGTAGCCGGCGGTGCCCGTTGACGACGGGCTCCAGAGGGGGAGGCGTCTCCAGTGCGCGGAGCGCCGCCACGCGGTCCCGGGTGAGGTCTCCCCGGACCCAGATGTGGTTCGGGCTGCGCCTCACCCCTTGTGAATGACGCTCGACGTGCCGCTGAGCTTCGTCGTTCCCGGTTTGCGGATAATGATCTTCTTCATCATGCCTCTTTCCCCACTCTTGTGGACAAGGCACAAGTATTCGCAGTGATCAGCTATCCGCCAAGGGATGTAAGCATTATCTATCGCGGGAAAAGCTGGGAAACAACGCCGCCCAGCTGCTTCTCTATATAAATCACTACATTGTCGCCTCGGGCTTCGCGCCGTAACTCCCGCCATCCGGATTTACGGTAGAGCTCAAGCGCGGCGACCTGCCGCAGTGTGGTGTCGCCGAGCAGCCGGGAGTAGCCGAGGCGGCGGGCGCGCTCCTCGAGCTCCTCCGTCATCCGCGCGCCGTAGCCGCGCCGCTGGTGGTCGGGGTGGACCCGGAGCCGGCACATCTCGGCCGTGTGGTCGTCGATGCGCCGCAGACCCCCCATGGCGACGAGCCCCGCCCCGGCCACCTCTCCGACGAGGAAATCACCCCCGGCGGCCAGGTAGACCTCGGTGATCCGGGGGAAGTCGTCGTCGTAGTAGACGCCGTCACCCGGCACGACACCCACCTGGGCGAGGCCGATCTGGTGGAGGGACCACACGGCGTCGAGGTCCGACCACCGGTACCGCCGGATCCGGAGAGGCGCCGCCTCGCTCTCACCGCCTTCCCGTAGGGCGTCGCACTCCAGGTCACCCGCCGGCGCGTCTTCTGCCACTCATCCTCCTCACCCGACGTCCTTTATCAGGCCCTTGGGGATGCCCACCCGGCTCTCCGCGAGCATCTCCCGGAACTCCTTGAGCTCGGGCGAGTCACCGTGCTTGGCCCGCACCGCCTTCTCCAGGTCGTATCCGGGCTTGAGCAGGAGGTCGGTCCGGTGGTCCTTGTCGACCATCTCGATCGCGGCGCGGCCGAGCTGGAGCGCGGCGTCGACGTCGCCCTCGATCAGCCGGCACAGCGCCCGGTCGAACCGGATCAGGGTCTGGTCGAGCAGATCGTCGTCCGAATACTGGGAGAGCGCCTTCTCCAGGACCACGTCGGCCTCCACGGTCTGCCCCAGCCGCACCAGGACGTCGCCCTGGTAGAAGTAGAGCTGCCGCTCGGTGTAGCCGAAGGCCGGGTTCTCCCGGTCGCTGTCGTTCATCTGCGCGAAGGCCGTCCTGGCCCGGTGCAGCGCCCGCTTGGCCTGCTCCACCACGTCGTGCCGCGACCCGCCGAGGCCGGCGATCTTCGCCAGCGCCCTCGCCTCGACCACCGGCGCCATGGTGCGCGCCGCACACGGAGTCGTACCGGCCAGGTCGCGGCTCTTCTTGGCGAGCGTCAGCGCCTCACGGGGGTCGCCGTAGTACAGCGGGACCAGCGACTCCCGGGCGGTCACCCAGGCGCGCAGAGCGCGGTCGCCGGTCTCGTCGGCCGCCATCCGGCCGGTCCGGAAGAACGAGCGGGCCAGCCGCTGGTCGCCCAGATCGATCATGAGCATTCCGGACAGTCCGGCGAGCTGGGCGGACATCCGGCACAGCCGCTCCTGCACGTCGACGGGCTGGCGGTGGTTCAGCGCCTTGCGCACGGCGGCGAACTCCAGCATCACGTCGCAGAGCAGCCGCACCGGCGGCGTGTTCATGTACTGCCGGCCGAACCCCGAGGTGGCCTGCTCCCACTGGTCGAGCATCGCCGGGGAGACGGTGGCCCTCACCATGGTCTCGTCCATCCGCCGCCTGAGGTTCTCCACGGCGCCGAGCACCTCCTCGTTGAGCTCGCTCAGGCCGGCCGCGCTCACGGTGCCGCCGGCGAGGAGCCTCAACAGCGTCCTCCTAAGCACGTTCTCGTCCTCCTCGCCCCCGTCCAACGAAGGGGTGCAGTTGTCCGGTGAGGCCGGCGACGCCGGCCCTGCCCACGGAGCGGGTGAAATGTGTGGTCTGGCGTCTTCGAACGCGGCGTCCACGAGGACCTCGTGCCCGTGTCCGCAGATGCACGGGCCGTCGTAGCCCAGAGCGAGGGGTTCTACGCGGTAGACCGAGCACAGATAGTGGAGGTACTCCGGGCCGGGCCGCTTCATGCCCGACTCGTACGCGGACAGTAGTGTCTCGCCGATGCCGGGCACCGGCTTGCCGTCCCTCTCGAACAGGGCGCGTACCTGTTCGATGACGTCGGCCAGCGCCACGCCGTGCGAGAGGCGGTGGGCCTTGATCCGCGTCGTGCCGAACCGCTGCCCGCAGGCCTCGTAGATCTGCGCGGCGATCTGGGCCAGGGTGTACCCCGCGGCCAGGCCGCGCGCCCGGACCTGGCGCGCGATCTCCGTCTCCCTGTGTTGCCTGCCGGACATCCCGGCCCCTCTCTCATGGCCGGCCGCACTCGCAGCCGCGTTTTTGACCGATCACCGAATCAGTCACGGAGGGTGACTCGCCCGTCGCACTCCGCCCACACCATAATGATGGAACACCCTTTGCGAGGCCAAGTCCCCAACTTGAGGAGATTGACTAAGGATCGTCTCCCGGTGAGGGTTTTCTTTCACCCGACAGGGGTTTTCCTCCCCCGGTCATCTTGACCCGGCGTTGACCCGGACGAGTCAGTGAGCCATCTTGGGCGCACCAGAGTGATCGAGCGGAAACGCAAAGTACACAATCAGCCGGGAACGGAAATGAAGGAGGACCGGCCGGTGGGGAACGAGGATTTCCTGCGCCTGGAGCGTCTGGTGGCCGAACTCGACGCGCGGGGCCTGCTCGCGCGAGTCGTACACACCCCTTCGGGCCGCGCCTACGTGCGGGTCATCAACCCCGCCGCGACGAGCCTCACGGAGAACGTCGTCTGCCAGGCGGCGGACTACTGGTGGTCCTGGGGCGAGCGGATGCACCGGGCGGACGACCCCGCCGGAGCGGCGTCAAAGGTCGCCCGCGTGCTCGCCGCAGTGATCGAGTAGCCGCACCGACCACCGTCCGGTCCCGCCGAGCAGGCGGGACCGGACGGTCATCGAGGGGATCCCCTCCTGGAGAACGGCGCCGGACGCGCTTCCGGGTGCGCGCCCGCGCCCTGCCGTGCCGTCACCGGAGCGTGCCGTCCGCCCTCGCGGCGCCGGACGCGTTCCCGTCCCCCCGGCGATGTGACGGAGGCCGGATCTGTCGGCAGTATTGACTACGTTCGAGAAGCTGCCGTCGATCCGATCCGTGGGGGGATCCACCTCGTGTTGCCGCTGTCGCCCGCGACACCCAGCCCAGAGCCGAGCCCGACCCTGCCCGACCCGGACGTGATCGCGGCCAAGGTGTCGGCGGCGTGCGAGAAGAGCGAGGGCGTCTTCTGCACGGTGCTCAACAGCGCCTTCCCGAACCGGGACTTCCCCGCCTGGGTGCAGCTGGTGGCGGGCGTCGTGGACGTGTTCCTGATGATCGCCCTGATCCTCGTCGGGACACTGATCGTCCGGAACGTGGCGCTCCGGCTGATCACCCGGCTCACCGTGCGGGCGAGCGTCGGCGTGCTGCCGGAGCGGCTGCGCGGCAAGACGGTGCTGACGAGCGTGGACGCCGCGGCGGCGATCATGACCGAGCGCCGCAGGGCGCGCGCCGAGA
Organism: Microbispora sp. H10670; assembly: GCF_014161385.1. Classification (NCBI taxonomy): domain Bacteria; kingdom Bacillati; phylum Actinomycetota; class Actinomycetes; order Streptosporangiales; family Streptosporangiaceae; genus Microbispora; species Microbispora sp. H10670. The sequence goes on from NZ_JABBWW010000003.1 coordinate 60,128, forward strand.
CCATGGGCTCGGTGCTGCGGAGCCTCGCGTCCGTCGTGATCCTGGGCACCGGGGCGCTGATGGTCTTCGCGAAGCTCGGGATACCGATCACGCCACTGCTCACCAGCGTCGGGATCATCGGTGTGGCGCTCGGCTTCGGCGCGCAGGAGCTGGTCAAGGACTTCATCGCCGGCATGTTCATGCTTCTGGAGGACCAGTACGGCGTGGGCGACGTGATCGACACCGGAGTGGCCACCGGCACCGTGGAGGCCGTCACGCTCCGCATCACCCGGCTGCGCGACGCCGACGGCAAGGTGTGGTACGTCCGCAACGGCACGATCACGCGGGTCGGCAACGAGTCGCAGGGCTGGTCGAGGGCCCTGGTGGACGTGCCCGTCCCGTACGCGGCCGACATCGCGACGGTGCGCGACCTGCTCAAGAAGCTCGCCGACGACATGTGGGACGACCCGGAGTACCGCGACCTGGTGATCGTCGAGGAACCGCAGGTCTTCGGGCTGGAGTCGGTGTCCGGCACGTCCGTCATCTTCCGGGTCAGCGTGAAGACCGTGCCGGCCCGGCACCTGGAGGTCGCCCGTGAGCTGCGGCTGCGGGTGAAGAAGGCCTTCGACGAGAAGGGCATCGCCTTCGCCGCCTGACCTTACCGATCGGTAACTGGCTTAGGCTGAAAGCGTGACCAGCGAGCAGACCCTGTCCTTCTACGAGATGGTCGGCGGCGAGGACGCCTTCCGGCGGCTCGTGCACCGGTTCTACGAGGGTGTGGCCGAGGACCCCCTGCTGCGTCCGCTCTACCCGGAGGAGGACCTCACCGGGGCCGAGGAGCGGCTGCGCCTGTTCCTCATCCAGTACTGGGGAGGTCCGAAGACCTACAGCGAGCAGCGCGGCCATCCCCGGCTGCGGATGCGGCACATGCCGTTCGTGATCGGCGAGGCCGAGCGGGACGCCTGGCTGCGCCACATGGGCGACGCCGTACGCTCCCTGGAACTGCCGCCGGAGCGGGAGAGTGAGTTGTGGGACTATCTCGTCTACGCCGCCCACAGCCTGGTCAACGCATAAGTAACGCGAGCAGCGGGCAGCCCATCTCTCATGGAAAAAACCCCCTGGTGGCGTGATGCCGTTGTCTACGAGATCTACGTCCGCAGCTTCGCCGACGCCTCCGGCGACGGTACTGGCGACCTGGCGGGAATCCGGGACCGCCTGCCGTACCTCGCCGAACTCGGCGTCGACGCGATCTGGCTGACCCCCTTCTACCCCTCCCCCATGGCCGACGGCGGCTACGACGTGGCCGACTACCGCGACGTCGACGCGTTGTTCGGGACGCTGGCCGACTTCGACGACCTGGTCGCCGACGCGCACGCGCACGGCCTGCGGCTGATGGTGGACATCGTGCCCAACCACAGCTCCTCGGCCCACCCGTGGTTCCAGAAGGCGCTGGCGGCACCCAGAGGCTCGCAGGAGCGCGAGCGGTACATGTTCCGGGAGGGCGGCCCCGAGGGCACCGGCGGCGGCCACGGCGAGCCGAACAACTGGATGTCCACCTTCGGCGGCCCGGCCTGGACACAGGTGCCCGACGGGCAGTGGTACCTCCACCTCTTCGCGCCGGAGCAGCCCGACTTCAACTGGCGCAACCCCGAGGTGCGCGAGGAGTTCCTCGACATCCTGCGGTTCTGGCTGGACCGCGGCGTGGACGGCTTCCGCATCGACGTGGCGATGGGGCTCATCAAGGCGGAGGGACTGCCCGACACCGATCCGGGGTTCACCGCCAGGTCGCCCATCTGGAGCCGGCCGGAGGTGCACGACGTCTACCGCGACTGGCGGCGGGTGCTCGACTCCTATCCCGGCACCCGCGTCGCCGTCGGCGAGGTCTGGACCGACTCCGCCGAGGACCTCGCGCTGTACGTGCGGCCGGACGAACTGCACCAGAGCTTCAACTTCGCCTGGCTGGAGGCCCCCTGGTCGGCCACGGCGTTCCGCAAGGTCATCGACGACACCCTCGTCGCGGTCGCCTCGCCGACCTGGGTGCTGTCCAACCACGACGTCGTACGGCACGTCACCCGCTACGGGCAGGGGTCGCTCGACCCCGGGGCCGGGCTCGCGCGGGGGCGTGCGGCCCTGCTGGCCATGCTCGCCCTCCCCGGCTCCGCGTACCTGTACCAGGGTGAGGAACTCGGGCTCCCCGAGGTGACCGACCTGCCGCCGGAGTCGCGTCAGGACCCGATCTTCGCGCGCTCGAACGGCGAGGTGCCGGGCCGGGACGGCTGCCGGGTGCCGCTGCCGTGGTCGGGCACCGAACCGCCGTACGGCTTCGGGCCGGGCGGGTCGTGGCTGCCGCAGCCCGCGGACTGGGCCGGCCTCACGGCCGAACGGCAGGCCGCCGACCCGGCGTCGACGCTGTGGTTCTACCGGCAGGCGCTGCGGACGCGGCGGGAACTGCGCGGCACGCTGCCGGACGCGATCACGTGGCTGGACTCGCCCGAGGAGACGCTGTTCTTCCAGCGGGGACGGCTGCTCTGCGTCGTCAACTGCGGCGAGGGCGCGGTCACGCTGCCGCCGCACGACCAGGTGCTGATCACCAGCAGCCCGCTCGACGGCACCGACCTCCCGCGCGACACCGCGGCCTGGTTGCTCACCGCCTGACCTGATGGCGGCCCGCGTCCCCGCCGTCCCGCTCCCCGATCGCTCTCGCTCCCCCGCCACGTGCGACCGGCCGCCGTTCCTCCGCGGCCGGTCCCAGGCGGGGCTCGGGGGGCCAGGGGGCCGCCGGACGGGTCGTCGGGGGGCCGCCAGGCGGGCGCGGGCGGGGCGGCGGCCGGGCGACTCAGGGTGGGCTCAGGCGGGGGCGGAGAACCGGCGGAGGAACGCGACCTCATCCTCGCCGAGCCTGCGTGGCCACCCCGCGGCTGAGTCGTAGGCGACCAGGATCGTGCGCGCCTCGGCGTAGAGGGTCGCGTCGTCACGGATCTCGTACGCCAGGGTGAACCGCGACCTGGAGATCTCCGTCACCCACACCTCGACGCGCACGGGGTCGGGGCGGAAGTTCAGCGGCCGCCGGTAGTCGATCTCCTGCCGGGCCACCACCAGGTCGAGCCGGTTTCCATCGCTGTCACGCGGGCGCTCCCACAGCATGGAGACCCGCGCGTCTTCGAGGTAGTCGAAGAATCTGACGTTGTTGACGTGGCCGTAGCTGTCGATGTCGGCGAAGCGCACCTTGCGCTCGAAGACGTAACGGTGGGCGTGCTCGGCAGGGCCGGCGAGGATCGGCTCGGTCACCGCTCCAACCTAGTGCCGCGACCACCGAGGTTCGCCCGGACGGGGCGGTGTCCGCGAAGGTGGCCGCGAGGTCCCCCGCCGGGCACGGCGGGGGACGGGACGAGAGTCCTGATCAGTCGCGGGTGAGCTTGCGGTAGGTGACGCGGTGCGGGCGGGCCGCCTCCGCGCCCAGCCGCTCGATCTTGTTCTTCTCGTAGTCGGCGTAGTTGCCCTCGAACCAGAACCAGTTCGAGCCCTCTTCCCACGCGAGGATGTGGGTCGCGATCCGGTCGAGGAACCACCGGTCGTGGGAGGTGATCACGGCGCAGCCCGGGAAGTCGAGCAGCGCGTTCTCCAGGCTGGAGAGGGTCTCGGTGTCGAGGTCGTTGGTGGGCTCGTCGAGCAGCAGCACGTTGCCGCCCTGCTTGAGCGTGAGCGCGAGGTTGAGCCGGTTGCGCTCGCCGCCGGACAGGATGCCCGCGAGCTTCTGCTGGTCGGGGCCCTTGAACCCGAACGCCGCGACGTACGCCCGGGACGGCATCTCGACGTTGCCGACCTTGATGTGGTCGAGCCCGTCGGAGACGACCTGCCAGACGTTCTTGGCGGGGTCGATGCCGGCCCTGCTCTGGTCCACATAGGAGATCTTGACGGTGTCGCCGATGGTGATCGCGCCGCTGTCGGGGGTCTCGGCGCCGGTGATCATCCGGAACAGCGTGGTCTTGCCGACGCCGTTCGGGCCGATGATGCCGACGATGCCGTTGCGGGGCAGGTCGAAGGAGAGCTCGTCCATGAGCAGCCGGTCGGCGAAGCCCTTGCTCAGCTTCTCGGACCTGATGACCGTCGTGCCGAGGCGCGGGCCCGGCGGGATCTGGATCTCCTCGAAGTCGAGCTTGCGGTACTTGTCGGCCTCGGCGGCCATCTCCTCGTAGCGCTGGAGGCGGGCGCGGCTCTTGGTCTGCCGGGCGCGGGCGTTCGACCGCACCCACTGCAGCTCCTCCTCCAGGCGCTTCTTGCGCTTGACGTCCTTCTGCCCCTCGACCTTCAGGCGCGCGGCCTTGGCCTCCAGGTAGGTGGAGTAGTTGCCCTCGTAGGGGAAGCAGCGGCCGCGGTCCAGCTCCAGGATCCAGTTCGCGACGTTGTCGAGGAAGTAGCGGTCGTGGGTGACGGCCAGGACGGTGCCGGGGTACTTCTCCAGGTGCTGCTCCAGCCACTGCACGCTCTCGGCGTCGAGGTGGTTGGTGGGCTCGTCGAGCAGCAGCAGGTCGGGCTGTTCGAGCAGCAGCTTGCACAGCGCGACCCGGCGGCGCTCGCCACCGCTGAGCTGGGTGACGTCGGCGTCGGGCGGCGGGCAGCGCAGCGCGTCCATGGCCTGTTCGAGCTGGCTGTCGAGGTCCCACGCGTTCCGGTGGTCGAGGGCGTCCTGCAGGCGGCCCATCTCCTCCAGCAACGCGTCGCTGTAGTCGGTGGCCATCTGCTCGGCGATCTCGTTGAACCGGTCGAGCATCGCCTTGGTCTCGGCCACGCCCTCCTCGACGTTGCCGAGCACCGTCTTGGCGTCGTTGAGCGGCGGCTCCTGCTGGAGGATGCCGACCGTGAAGCCGGGCATCAGCCGGGCCTCGCCGTTGGACGGCTGCTCCAGCCCCGCCATCATCTTGAGCAGCGTGGACTTGCCCGTGCCGTTCGGGCCCAGGACGCCGATCTTGGCCCCCGGCAGGAAAGACAGCGTGACGTCGTCGAGGACCACTTTGTCGCCGTGCGCCTTGCGCACGCGCTGCAACGTGTAGATGTACTCCGGCATGCCTTCAAGCCTAGGGGATCGCACCGGCAGCGCCGTCCGCGCTGCGGGGAGGAGGGGCCAGTGGGGCGGCGGGGAGGCAGATTCTGTCCCTGCCGAGTTCCTTGGCGCGGTAGAGGGCGAGGTCCGCCGCGGCGAGCAGCTCCAGCAGATCCTCGCCGTGGATGTTGAGGATCGCGACCCCGGCGGAGACCGTGACCGTGACCGCCGCCTGCTCGGTGGGCACCGCCATGCGGCCCACCCGGACGCGCAGCCGCTCGGCCACCCGCCGCGCCTCGTGCACGTCGGCGCCCGGGAGCAGCACGACGAACTCCTCGCCGCCGAACCGGCCCACCACGTCGTACTCACGCAACTGCGTGCGGAGGGTGGCGGCCACCTCGGCGAGCACCTGGTCGCCGACCAGGTGACCGTACGTGTCGTTGACCTTCTTGAAGTGGTCGATGTCGACCAGCACCAGCGCGAGGGGGTTCCCGGTCCGCTGCGCCCTGACGATCTCGGTGTCCGCCTCCCGCTGCCAGGCGGCGGCGTTCAGCAGGCCGGTCTTCGCGTCCGTCCGGGCGGCAGCCTGGAGCTGCGCGTGCAGCAGGCTCCGCTGGAGCAGCACGACGGGCGGCAGCACGAGCAGCAGCAGCGTGAGGTTGATCCCGCAGACGACGGCGACGAGCACGCCGAGGCAGAGCTCGACCGCGTCGAGAAGGACCCGCTCGCGGTCCCAGAGAACCTCGCCCCAGCGGCCCTCGGGATCGGACGCGTGCGCCGCGACCGCGATCAACGCGGTGTTGAGCACGGTGAACAGCACCGCGCAGGCCGCGGCGACCACGATCGGCCCGCCCTGCCCCGAGGACAGCCGCGCCGGTCCGGCCACCCAGTGATGGAAGGCGGTGGACGCGGCGCCCGCCGCGAGCCCGATCGCCGCCGCGCTGAACACCCGCCGGTAGAGCACGGTCGCCCGCACCCTGAGCTGGAGCAGGATCTGCATCGGGACGGGCGCCAGCAGGGCGTAGACCGGCGGCAGCAGGAACGCCGCCGGGAGCCACCAGGCCGACAGCAGGTCGCGGGACACGCCGGCGGGCATGCCGAGACGGCGGGTGGCCTCGATGCAGACGGCGCCGCACAGCGTGAGCGCCCCGAACATGGCGAGGTCGCAGGTGTGGAAGACGGTCGCCCTGGCCAGCACCGCGACCAGGACGGTGTAGAACGCCAGGATCGCGCAGACGTAGGACACGAGGGCGGGCGGCTGGGTCAGCAACGGCCAGCGGCTCCGGGAGCAGATCGTGCCGCGCGTCCTCGCCGAGGTCTGACCGGTTGCCGTCATCCCGCCCCCCAACGATGCCAAATCAGCATCTCACGATGCGTAACACAATAGTTGCGGAGTGTGCGACGCGCGACGGGAACCGCTCCCTTCACGCGGGCCATCTGCATCCGATGGGCTGCGGGGGTGTCTGCGGCGATTTGCCCGGCCCGGAGCCCGGCGACTCCGCACGCCCGCGACCGGCGGGCTCAGGCCGCCAGAGCACGTGGGAGCAGGGAGCCGCTCGCGTCGTCGCGCCCCGCCGGTGCACTCCCAAGCCCAGTGGGCTCAGGCCGCCAGAGCACGTGGGAGCCCGTTGCCCTCCAGCGCCCCGTGCCTTCACGCCGTGCCCTCCGCCCACGCCCTCGACCGGCGGGTTCAGGCCGCCAGAGTGCGTGGAAGCGGGGAGTGGTCCGCGGTCTCCTGTGCGCCGGGCCCCATGCCCGTGAACACGCCCTCGTCCCCCTCGGCATCGGGCTCGGCGACAGGATCCGCGTCCGCCGTCGCGCCGCCGCGCTCCCCGTCGGGGGCGACGAGGGCGGGGCGCTCCGCCGCGGTCGCGCTCCGGCCGCCGACGAGGGCGTCGAAGGCCTCGTCGGTCTCACCGCCGTCGGCGGGACGGGCGCCGGCGGCGGTGCGGCCGGTCAGTTCCCACTCCCTCGTGGCGTCCTCCATCGCCTGGCGGTCGTCGTCGCTGACCGCTCCGGCGGAGTAGGCGCGGATCGGCTTCTCGTAGGTGGTGATGCCCCACTTGAGGTCGTGGCCCACGGAACTCGCCTCGATCTCGGCCCAGAACCGCTGCTCGCCCTCCCGCTCGAACTGCTTGATGCGCAGCTTGCCGTACACCACGACCGGATGGCCCTTGCGGATCGACTGCTGGACGTTGTCGGCCAGTCCCCGGTAGCAGCGGACCACGTAGTAGGTGGTGTCCCTGGTCTGCCAGGTGTTCGTCTGCTGGTCGAGCACGCGCCGGTTGACGGCCATCCGCATCGACGTGACGTGCGAGCCGTCGCGGAACCGGTACTGCCTGGGGTCGTCGGTGACGTTCCCGCTCAGCGTGACGTAGATGTCGCTCATGGAAGTGCCTCTCCGGCCCGGTCACCCGCCGGGCTCGGATGCCACCCTCGCCGGTGCGGCCGTCCCCGTACGGGCCGGAAACGCGTTCTGTGGACGGCCGGGCACCTGTGGACAACCCGGTGGGGTCAGCGGCGGGTGGCCGCCATCGCGCCGAAGAACTCGTTGTAGCGGTTCAGTTCGCGTTCGACCGGCTGGATGACCATGTCCTGCGCGAGGAGGTCCACGCGGCGCCTCATGTCGCGTTCCAGGCGGTCGCGTTCCCTGCCCGCGCCCAGGACCACGAAGTTCCTGCTCGCCATGGCGGAGAAGAGGCCGAGCCCGAGGACGCTGATCATCATCAGTCCCACCCAGGGCAGCAGGGCCACGTCGCCGAGGGCCTCGGCCGGCGGCCGGCCCGCTCCGAACACGCCGTACGCCAGGATCGCCCCGGCCCAGGCCAGGCCCGCGGCGAACATGATCACGAGGAGGTACTGCCAGATCTTCAGCAGCCACCACCAGCCGGGCACCCGGTCGAGCGGCGGGGCCACCTCCGACAGTTCGGCGGACAGCGCCCCGGGCACCTCACCGGACCGGGACCGGGCGGCCTGGCGCACGCCGTCCCGCCACTGTTCCGGCATGCCGGCGGTGAGCCCGTCGGAGAGCGCCGTCACCGCGTTGTCCACCTCGGCGGGCTGCGCCGTGACCGAGCTGCCGACCAGGCCGCGGATGTCGTCCTTCACGGCCCCGAGGCGGAGGCTCTTGATCGGATCGGGCCGCACGCGGGCCGCCCAGCGCGCGTACGGCCATCCGACCCAGGAGATGGAGCGGACGCCGTACACGTTCTCCATCGCCTCGCCGAGCGCGGAGACGCCGATCGCGTCGCACAGGGCGTCGACGAGCGCGGCACGCCGCGCGGCGTCCACCGCCGGTTCGACCCGCAGCATCTCGGGAAGGTCCTTCACCAGACGCACCACCAGGCGGTCGAGGTCGGCTTCGAGCCGCTGGTAGGCCGCTCGCCGGGCGGCGACGGACTCGGCCAGGACGGCCTTGAGGCCGTCGACGCCCTCGCCGGTGGTGGCGGAGGTGGTCACCACCCGGGGGTGGGCGACCCCCTCACGCCGGAGGAGGTCCTCCAGATCGCCCGCGCACTCGGCCCGCTCCTCGGAGGTGAGCCGGTCGGCCTGGTTCAGCACGAACACCGTCACCGCGTCGTGCCCGGTCAGCTCGGCGACGTAACGCCGATGGACGGAGGCGTCGGCGTACTTCTGCGGGTCGAGCACCCACACGACGAGGTCGGCCAGCTGGATGAGCCGATGGGCCTCGGGATCGGTGAGCGCGCGGATCGAGTCGTGGTCGGGCAGGTCCAGCAGGATCAGCCCGTGCAACTGGCTCTCGCCCCGGTCCAGGGCGCTGGCGCGGGCGAACCTGTGCCGCCACTGGATCTGCAGCCAGTCGAGCAGCGGGCTCGCCCCGTCGATGCCCCACACGCAGGCGTGCGTGCGCGCGGTGGTCGGCCGGCGCGCCCCGGTGGGTGAGAGCTCCAGCCCGGAGATGGCGTTGAAGAGGGAGGACTTGCCGCTTCCGGTGCCCCCGGCGAGCGCGACGACGGTGTGGGCGGACGACAGCTTGAGCCGGTCGCCCGCGCGCAGCAGGAGCTGGGCCGCCTCCGTGATCAGCGCGGGGTCGACCCGCCCCTGACCCAACTCGACGATCTTGGCCAGGGCGGCGAGCCTGGACCCCAGCCCGTGCTGCGTTTCGGCGGTGCTGACAGTCGTCATCGATCCCTCACCGTCGGTGCCCGGGGCGTCCCGGGCCGGATGGGCTCCGTCATCGTGCGACCTCGAGGTTGTACGTCGCCTGGTACAGCCGCGTCGCCGCGGCCTCGTCCGGTATGCCCGCGCTGTCGAGGGCGTCGACGTACCTGAGGGTCTCCTCGTCGAAGAGCAGGCCGATTCTGGCCCGCAGGTCGCTGCGGGCCTTGGCGCTGATGCTGCGCAGCGACTCGGCCCCGAGCAGGCCGCGCAGCAGCCGCTGGGGCAGCGCCCCGGCGCCGGTGGCGGCCTGCGGATCCGTGGCGCCGTAGCCGAGCAGGCCGATCATGAAGATCAGCGACAGCGACTCCACGTCGAACGAGACCAGTTTGGCCACCGAGCGCTTGGTCACGCCATCGGTGCGGATCAGTTCGGTGACGTGCTCCTGCCAGGCGGCGACCGTCCTCGCGGTCCTGCGGGCGATGTCCTCCGGCGGACGGCCGAGTCCCGGAGTGGCGGCGAGCCGGTCGCCCGCGCCCGCGCGCTGCCGCCACCGGGTCACGACCTCCTCGGCGGCCCGCTCGACGGCCGAGGTGACCAGCGATTCGAGGCCGGCGCGGATCGCCGCCTTCAGCCCGCGGACCCGCTCGGGACCCTGGTGGTGGCCCTTGGCGCCGCGGCGCAGGTGCAGCGTGCGCATGAGGTCGCCGGAGCCGGCGAAGTCCTGCCACCGCGCGAGCACCTCGCCCCGCAGCAGCGAGCCGTCCCGGGTCGCCTCGTCGATCTCCGTGAGCGCCCCCATGTACGCGGCGTCCACGTCCGAGCGCAGGTCGGCGCGCAGCGCGACCTGGGTCTCCAGGTGCCGGGCGAGCGCGGGCAGGCGGGTGCGGAAGCTGTTGAGCACGCCGTTCAGGGTCGCCCGTACGGCCTCCTCCCGCCGTTCGTCGTCGACGGACAGCCCGGTCAGCCACATCCGCAGCTCGGCGATCTCGATCTCGGGCAGCCGCCCTTCCTGGACGGTCGTCTCGTTGATGACGAAGCGCTCGACGTCGCCGAGACCGTACTCCTTCAGCATCCGGCCGAAGTGCTTCATGATGACGTCACGGGACCGGGGCGGCACCCGGGACAGCACGATGACCAGGCGCGCCCTGCGCTCCTTGGCCCGCCGCAGCAGGCCCCAGGACGGCGCGTCGGCGTACCGGGACGCCGTGGTGACGAACACCCACAGGTCGGCGGCGTCCAGCATGCGGTGCGCGATCTCGTGGTGCTCCTCCACGACCGAGTCGATGTCGGGCGTGTCGAGCAGGGCCACCCCCGCGGGCATCGACGGGCTCGGCACCAGGACGACGCCGCCGGGCGCGGCCTCCGCCGGGGGCTCGTCGAGCCTCTCCAGGCCGCCGAGGAGATCGCCCCGCGCGTACCATTCGAGGTCGCCGGGGTGGACGGCGAGCACGGGCGTGCCCGTGGTCGGGCGGCGCACTCCCGTGGCCGTGACCCGGCGGCCCGCGAGCGAGTTGACGATGGTGGACTTGCCCGCCCCCGTGGACCCCGCCACGACGATCATCGCGGGCGCGGTGCTCAGGTGGATACGCGGGATGACGTAGTCGTCGAGCTGGGCCAGCACGGCCGCCTGCGCCTTGCGCGCCTCCTCCGCCCCCGGCACGTCGAGGCCGAAGTGCAGGTCCTTGACCGCCGTGCGAAGCTGGTTGAGCGCCTCCGTCAGCGCGGCGGAGACCGGCTCCGGCATCGGGATCTCGCGCATCCGGTCCTCGCCCGGAGCGTCCTCCCCGTCCTCCGCGTTCTCGCGGTCCTCCGCGACTGCCGCGTCCGCCCCGGCTTCCGGATCCTCCGCGTCCGCCGGGTCCGCCTCGCCGGAGTCGCCCTCCGCGTCCTCCACGTCCGAGTCGTCCGCCGGGCCGGAGTCGTCCTCCGCGTCCACGGGGTCCGCCGCATCCGCCGGGTCCGAGTCGTCCACCCGGCCCTTCGCGCCCGTCTCGCGGGCGTCTTCCTCCGCGCCGGCGGCGTCTACCGCCGCCTCTTCGGCCGCGCCCACCGGGTCCGTTCCGTCCGCCTCGCCGGCCGCGTCCGCATCGTCCCCGGCGTCGTCCCGGCCGTCGTCGCGTACGTCTCCGGGCGCGCCGTCCGGCCCGTCCTGGCCCGGGACGGTCCCGTCGTCCGCCGCGCCGGGCACTGCCTCGTCCGTCCCGGGTACGGCCACGGAACCGGTCCCGGCCTCGCAGCCGGAGGTCTCGGGCAGGGCGTCGTCGTGGGCCGTGGGCTCCGGGGCGCCGGGCCGCAGGACGGGAACGTCGTCGCGGATCTGGGGAAACGCGACCGTACGCTCCCCCGGGGACTCGGGCGGCGGATCCCCGGCGTCCGGCTCGTCGGTGACGGCCTCGCCCGAACCCGCACCGGTCCCGTGGTCGGGCGTCTTCCTGGCTGCCGATCTCACGGGACCCGCTCCGCTCGCACCATCTCGATCTCCTGGCCGACCTTGACGACCTCGCCGACGATCACGATCGCCGGAGGCCGAACTCCGGCCGCGGTCACCCGTTCCGCCACCGTCGACAGGGTGGCGGAAACGGCTCGCTGGGTCGGAAGAGTACCGTCCTGTACCACCATCACGGGAGTTTCCGGCGAACGTCCGTCTCGAAGCAGGGCCTCGGCGATCTCCTTGATCCTTTCGACCGCCATCAGAAGTATCAGGGTTCCCGCTGATCTCGCCAGTCCCGGCCAGTCGACGGTGGACCTCGGGTCGCCGGGCGCGACGTGCACCGAGACGACGTGGAACTCCTGGCTGACACCGCGATGAGTGACCGGGACGCCGGCCGCGCTGGGGACCGCGACCGCGCTGGTGATGCCGGGCACCACGGTCACCGGGATCCCCGCGCGGGCGCAGGCGATCATCTCCTCGCCGCCCCGCCCGAAGACGAAGGGGTCGCCGCCCTTCAGCCGTACGACGAACTTGCCCATCCGGGCGTGCTCGACGAGCAGTTCGTTGATCTTCTCCTGGGACAGCGACCGGCCGTACGGGACCTTCGCGGCGTCGATGAGCTCGACGTCCGGGGACAGCTCGTCCAGGAGGGCTCGCGGCGCCAGGCGGTCGGCCACCACCACGTCGGCCTGGGCCAGAAGCTGGCGGCCGCGCACCGTGATCAGGCCGGGGTCGCCGGGGCCGCCGCCGACCAGGGCCACCCCGACCGGCCTGGTGCGGTGCCGCCGGGCGTCGACGGTCCCGTCCCTGAGCGCGCCGACGATGGCGTCCCGGATCCCCGCCGCACGCCGGGGGTCTCCGCCCGCGGTGACCGCCACGCCGATCTCGTCCACCCGGCCGTGCGCGGGGGTCCAGGCGGCGGAGGCGTCCTTGTCGTCCGCCCTGACACACCAGATGCGCTTGGCCTCGGCCTCGGCGGCGACCGCGGTGTTGACCTCGCGGTGGTCGGTGCAGACGTGCACGAGCCACGCGCCGTCGCAGTCGCCGACCTGGTACGGGCGCTGTTCCCAGGTCACCCGCCCGGTGGCGATGAGATCGTCCAGCGCGGGGGTCACGCTGGGCGAGATCAGAGTGACGGAGGCTCCCGCGTCGAGCAGCGCGGGGATCCGCCGCTGGGCGACGCGTCCGCCGCCGACCACGAGCACACGCCGCCCGTCGAGGCGCAGGCCAAGCAGGTAGGGCGCCATGACCTCAGTCTCCCTGTTGCGTCAAGGGTGCATAGTTAGGAGGCAAACCTACCCGCTGGGCTCCGGCCGCATTCACCCGACGAGACCGGACGGCCGCGGGCGGGTGTTCCACCGTCTCAATCGCCCTTGTCCGTCACGCCGGCGGAGTCGAAGGTGGCGACCTCGTGCATCACCCGCGCGGCGGCGCTCACCAGAGGGTGGGCGAGCAGGCCGCCGGTGCCCTCCCCGAGACGGAGCCGCAGGTCGACGAGGGGCTCCAGGCCCAGATGCGTCAGCGCCGCCGCGTGCCCGGGCTCCGCCGACCGGTGCCCGGCCAGGCAGTATCCGACGGTGTCCGGGGCGAGCGCGCTCGCGGCCAGGGCCGCGGCTCCGGCGATCACTCCGTCGAGGATCACCGGCACCCGGGCCGCGGCGGCGCCGATCACGAAACCCGCGATCGCCGCGTGCTCCAGCCCGCCGACCGCCGCGAGCACGCGCAGCGCGGAGTCCGGGCCGCCCGGTACGGCCTCCGCCTCGGCGATCCCGTTGACCCGAAGGCCGCGCCGGACGATCTCGATCTTGTGCTGATACATGGCGTCGTCGACGCCGGTGCCCCGCCCGGTGACCCCGGCGGCCTCCCTGCCCGTGAAGGCGCAGATCAGGGCGGCCGAGGCGGTGGTGTTCGCGATGCCCATGTCGCCGGTCACCAGGCAGCGCGCGCCGGCGGCGACGAGATCGCGGGCGACCTCGACCCCGGCCGTCAGGGCCGCGGTCGCCTGCTCCCGCGTCATCGCCGGGCCCTGGGACAGGTCGGCCGTGCCGTACGCGACCTTGCGGACGAGCAGTCCGTCGGCGGGAGGCAGGTCGGCCGCGACACCCACGTCCACCACCGTCACCGACGCGCCGACCTGCGCGGCGAAGGCGTTGGCGACCGCTCCCCCGGCGGCGAAGTTGGCCACCATCTGCGCGGTGACCTCCTGCGGCCAGGGGCTCACCCCCTGCGCGTGCACGCCGTGGTCCGCCGCGAAGATCGCCAGGGCGGCCGGGGCCGGGAGCGGCGGCGGGCAGGCGCCCGCGATGCCGGCCAGCCGGGCCGCGACGTCCTCCAGGACCCCCAGAGAGCCGCTCGGCTTCGTGAGCCGGTCCTGGTGCGCCCGGGCCTCCGCCATCGGGCCGGGCTCGACCGGCCGGACCGCGCCGAGCGTCTCGCCGAGGGACGTCATGCTCTCTCTCCTCGTTTCGTCACGGTTCCGCCGTGTCAGCCCGCCAAGCCGGCTCGCCACATCAGCCTGCCGAGTCGGCCGGCGATCCCGGCCCGCCATGCCGGCCCGGCACTCCGGTCCGGCCCGCCGCACCCACTCGTCACGCCCGCCCGCGCCCGCCCGCGGCTCCCGCCGCGACCGATCGCGCGGCCGATCACCGCGCGGGACCGTCGCTTGGGACCACCGCGCCGGACGAGGCCGGGCTACACCGCGCTGGCCACTCCGGGCTGGGCGAGCGGTCCGTCCGGTGAACCGCCGCGGATCTCCGTGACGTCCTCGGCGTGGCCGGTCGCGCCGATCATGGTATCGGTCTCGGCGGCGGCCTCCGTCCTCCCGTCGAACGCCTCGGCACCGAACGCCTCAGCGTCGAATGCCTCGGAGTCGAAGGCGTCGGCGTCGAAGACCTCCGGCGAGAGCACCTCCGCCTCGAACGTCTCCACTTCGAGAGCGTCGACGTCGAACTCCACGTCGAGGGCGTCCACGTCGAGCGTCTCGATCACCGGCATGTCCGGCCCCGCCGTCCCGATCGCGGGCACGGCGACCGGCACGGCGACCGGCACGACGGACGGACGGCCCGGGGCCGCCGGGGCCGGCCGCGTCGCGGCGGGGACGGTGACCGGCGCCGGGGAGTGCCCGGCCCCCGCGAGCGCCTCCTCGTACCGGTCGATCACCACGTCGGCGAGGCCCTCGCAGTCGCCGATCACCTCGGCGCAGCGGATGTCGAGCCCTTCGTGGTTCGCACCGTAGGCGAGCGCCTGCGCCCAGATGCGTTCGAGGACGGCACCCGCGAACAGGACGTACGGGAGAACGATCACGCGCTTCGCGCCGAGCCTGCGGCAGCGCTCCAGGCCTCCGGGCACACCGGGACGGGTGTGCGAGACGTAGGCGGTCTCCACGGTCAGCAGGTCGGCGGCGTGGGTCTCCCAGAACAGTCGCGAGACCCGGTGGACCTCGGCGTTCACGGCGGGATCGGTGGAGCCGTGCCCGACGAGGACGACCGCGGTCTCGCCCGGCGTGATCTCGGCGGGCGGCTCCTCGGTGACGAACCGGGGCATCTCGGCGCGGGCGTCGGCGAGTCGCTCCGCGAGCAGCCTGAGCACGCGGGGATCGGGCCCGAGCGGACGGCCGAGGTCGTACTCCAGCGTCGGATGCCGTTCCTGCTCCAGGGCCATGGTGCCGGGGATGTCCCCGAGCGCACGCCGGTCGCCGGTCAGGCTGAGCGGCACGGCGACCAGGTGGTGGTGGCCCCGGGCCACCAGGGAGGCGATGGACTGTCCGAGCTGGGGGCGCGCGTTCGTGATGAAGCCGCCGCTCACTTCGGCGGGAAGCCCGTCGAGGCGGCAGCGGAGCCGATGGACGAACCTGCCGAACTCGGCCACGCCGGTCTCATCGTGAGTGCCATGGCCGATGAGCAGCAGCGGCGGTTTCATTTAGCTGATCTCCCCTGCGTTGACCTGCGTGTCGTTCACAATCCTCCGCTCCCACCGAAGCGCCCGCGCGCCGGCCGGTCGTGCCGGGCGTGCCGTGGGCGGGGTGCCGGGCACGCGCGTGACGGCAGGCGCTTCCTCGTCGTGTGGAGTCGCTCGCTTCTCGCCTCCAGTCACTGCCGGTCCGCTCCGGACGGCCGGCGACCCGGCCGGGCCGCTCCCTCGCCTCCCGCCGGCCGGCGGGACGCTCTGGCAGGCGAGAATAACCTTTCGGCCCCAATCATGGAGGTCTCTTGACCGGAGGGCCCAGGGTCTAGAGCGATTCTTTACCTATTGCCATGAAATTTCCCCGTTAAGGATGCTGAAGAGGACGGCGTCGGCCCAGCCCCCCGGCACGGGCAGCGCCTGCCGCATGATCCCCTCCTCGATGAACCCGGCCTTCCTCGCGACCCCCTGACTGGCCCGGTTGCCCGTCGCCACCAGCAGGTGGACCCGGTGGAACCCGAGGTCGAACAGGTGCGCGGTGGCCATGCGGGCCGCCTCCACGGCGTACCCCTGGCGCCTGGCCCACGGCGCGATCCAGTACCCCAGCTCCGCGTCGCCGCGCTCGTGGTCCTCGCGCTGCACGCCGACGGCGCCGGCCAGCCGTCCCCCGTCCCGCGGCTGTATCGCGAAGTTGCCACCATAGCCGGGGCCCGGCGCGTGCGCGAGGCGGGTGCACCACTCCAGCGCGCGCTCCAGCGTGTAGCCCTCGGCCCACGGCATCCAGCGGGCGATCTCCGTGTCGCCTCTGACCGCGTCGACCATGTCGAAGGCGTCCTGCCGGACGAAGGGCCGCAGGACCAGCCGCTCGCTCTCGATCCGGCGGCGTGGCGCCTGCCGCTCGTCCCCGCGAAGCCTGCCGAAGACCACCAGGTCGTGCGGGCCGTCGTCCTCGAACCCGGCGCCGCGCAGCAGGCCCTCACGGACGAAACCGGCCTTCTCGGCGACCCGGATCGACGCCAGGTTGTCGGCGTTGGCCCGGAGTTCGACGCGGCGCAGCACCCCCGACCCCAGCAGGCGGCCGGCGAGCCCCCGCACCGCCTCGGTCGCGTATCCCCGGCGGCGGTACGCGGGGTGCACGCCGTACCCCACCTCGGCGATGCCTGCGCCCCACTGCGCCTTGAACATGCTGATCGATCCCACCACTCCGTCCCTGGCGTGCATGGCCAGGTGGATGCCCTGTCCCGAGCGCCACAGCTCGTGCACGCCCTGTGTCAGCCACTGGCCGATCCCGGAGGCGTGCCCCGGCGCGCCAGGCGGCAGCGCGGTGGTGTGGGCGCCGTCCTCGATGATCGCCCGAACCTGGCCCGCGTCACCCGGGCCGAACGGCCGCAGGATCAGCCGCTCGGTGTTGATCGTCAGCCGTTCGTCGAACAATGCATCGCTCCATCACATACAGGGATTTTTCGCCCGTCGCCGGTTAAGTAGGGCATGTCCTCACCGCTCCCGATGTTTGGGGCAGGCGGTTCGGGTACGAGGCACGACAGTGACCCTAATCGGGAGGTGAGGTCATGAGTATCCAACGCGGCAGCGACAAGCACGGCCGCCGCCTCGACGAACAGCAGAAGCACGAGACGCAGGGCCTCGTACAGGGCTCCGGGACCAGCCGGGCCGAGGAATGGCGGGAGACCGAGCCGACGCAGCAGCCCGAACAGGACATGTCACCTCCGCGCCGCCAGCCGCCCGGCCGCGAGCCGGGGACGCCGCTCGGCATCACCCCCGCCGATGTGGAGCGCCGCAGCCACCTCGCCACCTGGCTCAGCGACGCGGGCTTCCCCGCCGACCCCGCCAAGCTGCTCGGCCACGCCGAGCGCAAGAACGCCCCCGACGCCGTGATCGACGCCGTACGGCGGCTGCCCGAGATGAAGTTCCACAACATCGGGGAGGTGGCGGAGGCACTCGGGCTCGGAGTGGAACGCCAGCGCTGGTAGGGAGACCCGGTGAGACTCGACTTCATTCGCGGACTGTACGAGCCGGGCGGGCCGTACGCCTCGGTCTACCTGGACACCGACCGGTCGTCCGAGGGAGCGGCCAACGTCGTCCAGCGACGATGGGCTCACCTGCGCGAGCTTCTGGCCGCGGAGGGAGCCCCGCCGGAGGCCCTCGATCCCATCGGGGAGCTGATGCTCGATCCCGTCTGGGCGGCGCCCGGTCGCGCGGTCTTCGCGCGGCGGGGCGAGGTCGTGCTCACCGAGCCGCTCGCCTGCCGCCCTCGCCGGCAGACCGCGCGGTGGTCGCCGCTCCCGCACGTCGTGCCGCTGCTGGCTCAGCGCGGCGAGCACGTCCCGCACATCGAGGTGCTGGCCGACCGGGCCGGAGGCGACGTCGCCGTCGTGGCCGACGGACAGCGGCGCGAGCTGACCGTGGAAGTCGCGGAAGGGCCGATCCAGAAGACCGGAGCGGGCGGCTGGTCGCAGCGGAACTTCGAGCGGGAGGTCGAGGAGACCTGGCGCCGCAACGCCGTCGCCGTCGCGGAGGTCGTGGAGAAGGAGGCGCACGCCATCGGCGCCGAGGTCGTCGTCCTGGCCGGGGATCCCAAGGCGAGGGCCCTGGTGACCGACCACCTCGCCAAGGACGTCGTACGGCGGCTGACGGTGGCCGAGCACGGCAGCCGCGCTCCCGGCGCCGACCCGCACCATTTCCGGCAGGAGACCGACGCCGCCTGCCGGGCCTGGGTCGACCGCCGGTGCGCGGAGCTGCTGGGAGCGTTCGCGGCCGGACCGGCCGTGGCCGGCCTGCAGGAGACGGCCCGCGCACTGCGCGACCGGCGGGTGAGCACCGTGCTGGTGCGCGACGACCCGTCCTCCACCGCGACGATGTGGATCGGGCCCGAGCCCACCCACCTGTCCACCGACCCGGCCGAACTGGGCGCGTGGGGAGTCGAGGAGCCGGTGCGGGAACGGGCCGACGCCGCCCTCGCGCGGGCGGTGGCCGCGACGGACGCGCAGTTGTGGTTCGTCGATCACATCGACTCGCCGGACGGCATCGGCGCCCTGCTCCGCTTCTGACGGCCCGCGTCAGGTGACGATCAGCACTTCGAGCGTACGGGGGCCGTGCACGCCCTCCACCCGGTTCAGCTCGATGTCGCTGGTGGCGGAGGGGCCGCTGATCCACGTCAGGGGCCGGACGGGGTCGAGCCGGGCGACCGCGTCCGGCACCCCGGCGACGATCTGGCCCGCCCGCACCACGCACAGGTGATAGTCGGGCACCAGCGACAGCGCCCGCCGCCCCTGACCGGGTCCGGCGTCCAGGACGATCGTGCCGGTATCCGCCACGGCCACCGCGCACGTGGTCAGCACGCCGTCCAGCGCGTCGAGATCGGCGGCGGTCAGCGGCGGCTCGTCGGCCACGAGCTCGGCTTGGGCGGCGGCCGGCCACGCCGCGGGGAACCCCCCGGGCACGGCGACCCGCCGCGCCCCGCGTTCGGCGAGGGACCGCGCGACCCGCTCCGGCACGGCCGCCTCGGCCACGACGTGCACGACGGCGCGGTAGTCGCGGAGCCGTTCCTCGAACAGCCGGATCTCACCCGGCGTCTCGGACGGGGTCGCGGGCGGGGTCTCACCCGGCGTCGCGGACGGGCCGCGATAGGCCCGCGGGATCTCGACATCGGGCACGCCCGCGAGGGCGCCGCGCACCCGGGCGAGGATCAGGTCGCGGGAACGGCTCATCGGCGGCCTCCGTCCGTGCGGTCCCACCAGTCGCGGAAGGACTCCCGGGGGATCTCGGGCAGGTCCCTGGTGTCCGTCCAGGCCGCCAGCGGCCCGGGGAGCCGCCGGGGCGCCAGGTTCCGCAGCCGTCCCCCGATCCGCTGCATCCGCGCCAGCCGTCCCGACCGCCGCAGCACCCAGCCGGCGGCGGCCATCCCGGCGCGTTCCGGCCAGGGATGCGGGCTCCGGGCGCGCAGGTCGACCAGCACCGACGGGATGTCGATGGCCACCGGGCAGACGTCGTAACAGGCGCCGCACAGCGAGGAGGCGTACGGCAGCGAGCGGTCCAGCTCGGAGCTCATGCCGCGCAGCTGCGGCGTGAGGATCGCCCCGATCGGCCCCGGGTAGACCGACCCGTACGCGTGGCCGCCCGTCCGCTCGTACACCGGGCATACGTTCAGGCAGGCCGAGCAGCGGATGCAGCGCAGCGCCTGGCGTCCCACCTCGTCGGCGAGGACGCGGGTGCGGCCGTTGTCGAGCAGCACGAGATGGAACTCCTGGCCCTCCGTCGCGCCCGTCCACATCGAGGTGTACGGGTTCATCCGCTCGCCGGTCGAGCTGCGGGGCAGGAGCTGCAGGAAGACCTCCATGTCGCGCCAGGACGGCAGCACCTTCTCGATGCCGACCACGCTGATCAGGGTGGTGGGCAGGGTGAGGCACATCCGCCCGTTGCCCTCCGACTCCAGCACGACCAGGGTGCCGGTCTCGGCGACCGCGAAATTGGCCCCCGAGATCGCCACCTTCGTCTTCAGGAAGCGCTCGCGCAGGTGCAGCCGGGCCGCCTCGGCAAGGGCCGCGGGGTCGTCGGTCAGGTCCTCCGGGGCGGGGCGGCCCCAGCCCGACATGCGCCCGGCGAAGATCTCCCGGATCTCCGCGCGGTTGCGGTGGATCGCCGGGACGAGGATGTGCGAGGGCCGGTCGTCGCCGAGTTGCACGATGAGCTCGGCCAGGTCGGTCTCGTACGCCGTGATGCCGTGTTCGAGCAGCGCCTCGTTGAGGCCGATCTCCTGGGTGGCCATCGACTTGACCTTCACGACCTCGGTCTCGCCCGTGGCCTTCACCAGGCCCGCGACGATCTCGTTGGCCTCGGCCGCGTCGGCGGCCCAGTGCACGTGCCCCCCGGCCGCCGTGACGGCCTCCTCCAACTGAAGCAGATACCGGTCGAGGTTGCGGAGGGTGTGCTCCTTGATCGCCCGCCCGGCGTCGCGCAGCGCGGCCCAGTCGGGCACCTCCGCGACCACGCTCGCCCGCCTGGCCCTGATCGTCCGGGTCGCCTTGCGGAGGTTGAACCGCAACTGCGAGTCGCGTACGGCTCTCGCGGCGTTCCGGGGGAAGGGCCGGGTCGCCGGCATCCCGAGGAAGGTGACGCTCACCGGGCTCACCGGGCGCTCACCGCGTTCACCGCGTTCACCGGGCTCACCGGACCTCATCGGGCGCTCACCGGACGCCCGGCGGCGCCCGCCGGCTCGGCCGCGCCGAGGATCTCGGCCAGATGCATCACCCGTACGCCCGACTTCTGCCGGGCGAGCATGCCGCCGATGTGCGTGAGGCACGAGTTGTCGGCCGCGCACAGCACCTCGGCGCCGGTGTCGAGGACCGCCCGCACCTTGTCGGCGCACATCGCCGCCGACACGTCGGCGTTCTTCAGCGCGAAGGTGCCGCCGAAGCCGCAGCACTCCTCCGCGCCCGGCAGCGGCACCAGGTCCAGCCCCTTCACCTGGCGTAACAGGGTCAGCGGCCGGTCGCCGAGGTGGATGCCGCGCAGCGAATGACAGGTCGGGTGGTAGGTGACCCGGTGCGGGAAGCTCGCCCCCACGTCGGTCACGCCCAGCACGTCGACGAGGAACTCGGTCAGCTCGTACGTCACGGCCACGACCCGATCCACCGCGTCGGCGAAGGGCCCGGAAGGCCCGGTCAGCTTCGGGTACTGCTCGCGGATCATCGCCGCGCACGAGCCGGAGGGCACGACCACCGCGTCGTAGCCGCGCAGGACCGCCACGCTGCGCCGGGCCAGCCGTACGGCCTCGTCCCGGTAGCCGGTGTTGGCGTGCATCTGGCCGCAGCAGGTCTGGCCGCGCGGGAACTCGACGTCGACGCCGAGCCGGCGCAGCAGCGTCACGACCGCCCGCCCGGTGCCCGGGAAGAGCGTGTCGTTGACACAGGTGACGAACAGGGCGACCCGCACGTGCCCTCCCGGCGTGTACGGCCGGACCGGATTCGGACCGGATACGGTCAGACCATACCTCCTGGTCCGTATCCGGCCGCCCGGGGGCGGCCGGGGACCAGCCGGACGGTCCGGCCGCCGCAGGCGCCCGTCCCGGTCCGCCGTCTCAGCCGGAGAGCTCCCGCCACGCGGCGCGCAGCTCCCGGCTCAGGCGTTCCGGAGCGTCCTCGGCGATGTGGTGACCGCTGTCGACTCCCCTGCCGACGACCTCGGGCTCGACCCACTCCTGCCAGACACCGATGATGTCGTCGTAGAGGACGGGCAGGTCGTCGCGCGTTCCCCAGAGGACGAGGGTCGGGCACCTGACGCGGCGGCCCGCCTCCATGTCCGCGTCGTCGTGCCGCCGGTCCACGCCGAGCCCGGCCCGGTAGTCCTCGCACATCGCGTGGATCCTCTCGGGGTCGCTCAGCGACTCCTGCAGGTCCTCCCAGGACTCCTGCCCCAGTTGTTCGGGCCCTTCCTGGTACCAGAGGCTCAGGTTCGACCCGATGACGGTCTCCGGTTCCGGGCTGGGCTGGGCGCGGAAGAACCAGTGCCACCAGCGGGTGGCGAAGTTCGCGTCGCACCGCGCGAGCGCCGCGCCGATCGGCACGACGTCGAGCGCGGTCAGGTGCGTCACCGCGTGCGGATGGTCGAGGGCGAGCCGGGTCGCGACATAGCCCCCGCGGTCGTGTCCGACGACGTGGAAGGTGTCGTGCCCGAGCGCGCGCATCAGTTCCAGGCAGTCGTTCGCCATGCTGCGCTTGGAATAGGACGAGTGGTCGGGGGTCGTCGCCGGCTTCGACGACTGGCCGTACCCCCGCAGGTCGGGGCAGACGAGCGTGTAGTCGGCGGCGAGCAGCGGGGCCACGCGGTGCCAGGTCATGTGCGTCCGGGGATGCCCGTGGACGAGAAGCACCGGCGGCCCCGAGCCGCCGTGCCGGACCCGCAGCGTCACATCGGTCAGGTCGACTCGATCAAGCGTGAATCCATCGAACATACCGTGCTTACTTCCTTCCGGGCGGGCCGGCACACACGATGGCCGGGATGTTCCGGCATGCGGAACCGGGCGCTGCGCCACGCGGACGCCACGGGCGGCGGAGGCCGCCCCGCTCAGGCCAGCGTCACGCCGTACGCCCGCATCCAGGCGTCCACCTCGAGGATCGGCAGCAGCAGGTGGCTGGCGTTGAGCCAGGTCATGGTCTTGGACCCGGCCCGGGTGAGGTCCTCCACCCGCTGGGGATCGAACACACCGAACAGTGGGGAGCTCCGATCGGTGAGGATCTTGTCGATCGACCGCATGACCTCGGCCTCGTAGGCGGGGTCGTGCGTCCCGGGATAGCCGCTCTTCGCGCGGTCCAGCGTCGCCTGCGGCAGGATGTCGGCGAAGGCGAGCCGCAGCAGGCTCTTCCAGTGGCCGTCCGCGTTCTTCATCTCCCAGGGCACGTTCCAGACGTACTCGATCAGCCGGTGGTCGCAGTACGGCACCCGGACCTCCAGGCCGACCGCCATGCTCATCCGGTCCTTCCGGTCGAGGAGATAGGTGAGCGGGCCCTTCAGGCTGAAGTACATGACCTCGCGCATACGCGCGTTCAGGCCCGTCTCGCCGGGAAGGCGCGGAACCTCCGCCTTCAGCGTCAGGTAGCGGTCGTGCTCCGCGTCCGCCGGCCGGACCCGGCGGTGCAGGTCCGGCGCGAAGCAGTCGGCCAGGCGCGGAGCGTCCCCGATCCAGGGGAAGCGGTCCCGCCGGACCAGGCGCTCGTCGTGGAACCACGGGTATCCGCCGAACACCTCGTCGGCGGCCTCCCCCGAAAGGGCCACGGTGGAGTGCCGCCGGATCTCCTTGAACAGCAGGTACATGGACGTGTCGAACTGTCCCAGCGACGGCAGGTCACGGGCGCGGCGCGCCGCGGGAAGGGCGCCGATGACGTCCGCGGTCTCCAGGACGATGTCATGGTGCCGGGTGCCGAGGTGACGGGCGGCCAGCCGGGCGTACGGGCCGTCGGGTTCGGGCCGCAGCTCGGTGGGCCTGAAGTCGCTGTCGTCGCCCGCGAACTCGACCGAGAAGGTGTTGAGAGGTCCCTCGCCGGCCTTGGTGAGACTGCGGTGGGCCAGGGCGGACATGATGGTCGAGTCCAGCCCGCCGGAGAGCATGGCGGAGCGCGGCACGTCCGCGACGAGCTGCCGGTCGACGACGTCTTCGAAGAGCTCCCGCACGGTTCCCACGGTCGTCTTCAGGTCGTCGCGGTGCTCCCGGCTGACCAGGCGCCAGTAGGGGAACTCGCTGGCGCCGGCGCGCGAGAACCGGACGAGGTGTCCCGGGCGCACCTCTCGCAGGCCCCGCAGCGGGGTCTCGCCGGGCAGCGAGAGGCGGGCGTTGAAGAGGATCGGGAGGCTCTCCTCGCCCACGACGGGGGTGAAGAGCGGGCTGGCCATGATGCCCTTGGGCTCGGAGGCGAACAGCAGGCCGCCCGGGTAGGCGTGGTAGTAGAGCGGCTTGACGCCGATGCGGTCGCGGGCGAGGAGAAGCTCCTCCCGGGAGGCGTCCCAGATCGCGAAGGCGAACATGCCGTTGAACCGCTCGACGCAGCTCGCGCCCCATTCGAGGTAGGCGCGCAGGACGACCTCCGTGTCCGAGCGCGTCGTGAAGCGGTGGCCGCGGGCCATGAGCGTGCCGCGGAGCTCCTGGAAGTTGTAGACCTCGCCGCTGTAGACGAGCACGACCGGTTCGTCGTACGGCCCGTGGCGGGCGATGGCCGGCTGGGTGCCGCCCTCGAGGTCGATGATCGACAGCCGGCGGTGACCGAGCGCCGTGTGCGGGCCCGTCCACATGCCTTCGGCGTCGGGCCCGCGCAGGGACATGGTCCGGGTCATGCGCCGCAGCGCCGGCGTCTCCTGCCGTAGATCACGCGTGAAGTCGATCCATCCCACTATGCCGCACATCGGGTTTCCTTCCTGGGGTGAGCGAACTCATCAGCGGGCCGCGGTGTCCGGCCCTTCACCGGAGTGATGGGACGGGAGGCCGCGCAGCCGGCGACGCAGCCGCAACTGCTCGGCCCGAAGGTCGTCGAGGTCCCGCGGGCCGAAGGCGGCGGGGGCGTCGGGCCAGTGCCGCCGGAGCGCCCGCAGCGCGCGGGGAGTCGGACGGGCGGTGCCGTGCCGGTCCACCACGAGGCCGTCGAGTTCCGCGCGGGCGGTGTTCCACGCGACGGCCTCTCCTTCCGCCGTCTCCGGGGGGAGACGGAGACTCACGTCGCGGCCGGTGATCGTGACCGGGTAACCGCCCGGCAGCCCCCGGGGCCCGGGCACGTGCCCGGCGTAGCCGCGCTCCTCGTGGAGGACGGCGTCCAGCACCGCCCCGCCCTCCGCGGCTCCCATCTCGTTGAGATGTTCGCGGGGCCGTGCCCGGATCCCACCGAGAATGTCGGCGACGTCGCCGAGTGGCCGGTCGTCGAGCCAGGCGAGCGCCTCCTCGGCGGGGCTCGGCGGGGGGTGGAGATGTGCGTGGTGGGCGAGGAGCCTGAGCCGTGACGCCTCGCGTACGCCCAGATGGGCGCGGAGCGCCATGGCGAGGCTGGACACGTTGCCCAGGCCGCACAGCACGGGCACGCCCGCGGCGCACACCATGCCGTTGACCGCGTCGGGGAAGCAGGCGTTGATCACGACCGTGTCCCCGCCGGCCTCCGCGCTCGCCCGCGCGCAGCGCAGGACCACGGCCGCCTGGAGCGGCAGGGTGACGCCGAACCCGGCGGCGCGCACCAGGTCCGTCCAGGCCGAGGGGGTGGACCGCATCTCCGCGGGGGACTGGTCCGAGGCGCAGAGCACGAGGGCCGCGGGCCGGACCCGGGCGAGGAGAGGACGGAGGTCGTCTCCCCCCGGCACGTCGAGCGCGTGGGGCGAGAACCCGACGGCGGTTCCCGCGAGTGCCGCGTGGGCGCCGGCGACGGCGCAGAGGTCACGGGCCCGGCCCAGGTCGCGGCTGACGACGTGGACGGTGGCCGGGGCGGACGCCAGGTGGGCGAACGACCGCACCAGGGCACCGGCGAAGGCGCCGGTGCCCAGGACGACCACGCCGCGAGCGCCGGTCACTGCGCCGGTCGTGGTGCCGGTCGTGGTGCCGGTCATGGTGCCGTGCTTCCCGGCGGCGTCGGGCAGGACCCCAGGAACGCGTCCAGGTCGACGATCTCGGGTTCCGGGACTCCCGGGCACCGCGCGCTGACGTCCAGCCGCGGTGGCCGCCGCGCGTCGGTGAAGTACACCGGGGTGAGGGTCTGCCGGTCGTCGATCCGCAGCAACGGATTGGCGACGAGGAAGTCCCTGACCGCGGGGGTGTCGCGGCGTACGTAGATCCGCATCCGTTTCGTGGAGAAGTGGTTCGGCGGCAGTTCCAGGCGGGGCGCGAACTTGCGTTTCCACTGGAAGATGCCCTTGCTGACGAAGGCCTCGGTGCCGAAGAAGTCGACCCGTGGCACACGGTGGGCGCAGGCCCACAGCAGGAGCAGGTGATAGACGGCCTTGAAGGCACCACTCTGGTAGTGCTCGTCCCGGCCGTCCAGGACGCCGAGGAGGCGGGTGGTCAGGGTCCGCCGGTCCGCGGACCACTGGCACAGGACGCCGGCGACGCGGGTCCCCGCGCGGTCGGCGACGAAGAAGAGCGTGCCACGCGGGAGGATCGCGTGCCGGGCGACGGCGAGCCGCTCCGTACGGCTGCGGTCGCCGTGCCGGTGGCCCATGGTCGGCACATGCATCCGGTGGTAGAAGAAGTCGAGGGCCCCGGTTGAGGAGTCCTCCTCCAGCCTCCAGTCGTGCTCCCGCTGGTTGCGGCGGAACTGCCACCGTTCACGCCGGGATATCCGCTGCTGGAGTTCCTCCTCGCCGTCCGGGATGTCGACCACGAGGTGGATGCGGAAGGGCGCCGTCAGACCACCGAGCGAGGGCAGCGTGCTCATCCGCTGTTCCTCCGCGCCGATGACGACCAGGTCGGCGTCCGGCCAGCGGCCCGCCGCGACGTCCCGCCAGCCGGTCGAACCGGTGTCCCGGCCCGCCGTCTTCCAGCCCAGCTGGGCGCGCTGGTGCTCCATGAGTTGCAGGA
Organism: Microbispora sp. H10670; assembly: GCF_014161385.1. NCBI lineage: Bacteria > Bacillati > Actinomycetota > Actinomycetes > Streptosporangiales > Streptosporangiaceae > Microbispora > Microbispora sp. H10670. The sequence goes on from NZ_JABBWW010000003.1 coordinate 86,660, forward strand.
TGTTCGTCTGCCCGATGGGCAGGCCGGCATAAGCGATGCCGGGGCCGTCGCCTTCGGCGTGGGAGAGGACGACCGGCACGGAGGAGGCCAGGGTGTCGGTCAGACGGCGGGCGGCCCGCCACACCGGCCGGGGCGTGTTGTTCCACGTGTAGGCGAGCCTGGCGAGCGCGGGCGTCAGGCCCGGCGCCCCGGGCGGGCGCGGGGTGGGCTCCGGGGGTACGGAGGCGGGTGCGGCATCGGTGATGTGGACGGGCATGGTGTCTCCTGGGAGGACCGGGCCGTTACCGGGCGGCCGCCGCGTGGACGACGTCCCGCAGGTCGCCGAGGGAGCCGATCGAGGACAGGTGGTGGGCCTCGGGCGGCCGGTAGTCGCCGGTGTGGTAGGAGCCCGAGCCGTGGACAAGGACGTCCCGCAGGTCCAGCAGCCCGCGGTCGGCCGCGTTCAGGACGCCGGTGACCGCCATGATCAGCGACCATTCGCGGACCTGGCGCGGATCGGCCGGCAGGTCGACGCCCGCGGGTTCCAGCAGGCGCCGGATCGACGGGTAGCGGTCGAGGCACTCGGCCAGCGACACGACGATCCCGCCGCCGCCCTGGGTCTTGATGATCTCGTTCATGCGGGGCGAGGTGACCGGCGCACGGGTGTAGAACGTGGGGTCGAGGTCCTCGTCGGAGGCGTAGGCGACGCGCGGGAAGTGCGGGTCGGCGTGCTGCGTGAGCAGCCCATCGTGTGACGTCCACTCGGGCCGGTAGCCGAACGTCCCGTGGTAGAGGCTGGCGACCATGTCGGGCGTGCCCAGGTGCTGGACGAGGAAGTATCGCGCGCCGGTCCCGGGCCACTCCCGGCCGGTGTGCCACTGCTGGCCGTAGAAGTGGCCCAGCAGGCCGAAAGCGCTCGACACGGAGTGCGCGTGCACCCGGGCCGCGGCCGGCAGGCGGTCGCGTTCGAACAGAGCGCGGGCGGCGTCCGCGACCGCGTAGTTGGCCAGGTCGAGCGAGTGCCAGAGCCGTACGCCGTGACGGTCGAAGACGGCGTGCGCCTCCTCGTCGGCGACCGCGCGCGCCAACGTCTTGACCTGCCCCGCCTCGCCGGAGTCGAGGACGGCGAGGGGGTTGCGGCGGCGTGATTGAGGATCCTCGACGAGGGCGGAACGCCACAGCTTGTGGCGGGACGCCGATGGCACGACGCAGACGATGCCGAGTTCGTCCTCGCCGGCCAGCCCGGTCTCGTGCGCCCGCTGGACCGCGTCCCGGAGCGCGGTGGCCTTGTTCGCGCTGGACGGAGTGATGATCATGACTGCTTCGCCGGTGCGCCGGATGTGCGCGACCGCCCGGGCGACGATCATCAGGGACGCGAAGGTCTTGGTCGTACGCGTCCGGGGGTTGTGCATCAGGTTCAGCAGAGTCAGCCGGGTGTCCCTGTACGGCTCCAGCTCGTGCGCGGTGATCAGGCTGGGCGCGAAGAACGCCTCGAGTTCGGGCGTGAGCGGGGGGAGGCTCCAGCCGGGGGTGAACGCGCCTCCGTCCGGCGCCCCGGACCGCGCGCGGGTCTCGGCGTGCGCGAGGATCCGCGACAGTTCGTCGTAGTAGCGGACCAGGGCGGGACGGGTCGCGGCGGGCGCGCTCGCGGACGCGACCGGGGCGGCGGCGGTGACGGTCATCGGGGGGATCCCTTCGCGAGCAGGTCGCCCCGGACGAGCCTGGACATTCCGGCCGCCGCGGCCGTCGCGGGCACCCGGGCCGGGTCGGGACCGACGTCGACGGGCCTGTTGTCCCGGTCGACGAACACGATCCTCGGCTGCAGGAGACGCGCGGCCTCCTCGCCCACGGTCTTGTAGGCGATGATGATCACCAGGTCGCCCGGCGAGATGAGCCTGGCCGCCGCGCCGTTGATCCCGATGATCCCGCTGCCCCGCTCGCCCTCGATGACGTAGGTGCTCAGGCGGTTGCCGTTGTCGATGTCGACGATGTCCACCTTCTCGCCCGGCAGGAGGTCGGCGGCGTCGAGCAGGTCCCGGTCGAGTGTCAGGGAGCCGACGTAGTGCAGGTCGGCCTGGGTCACGGTGGCGCGGTGGATTTTGCTGTGCAGCATGGTCCGGTACACGTGGGGGCCCTTCGTCGAGTGGGGGGATCAGGCGGCGATCTGGATTCGGCGCAGGTGGCGGCTGCGGTCGCTGAAGGCGTTGCGCGCGTGCAGGAGACGCCAGTTGTCCCACACGAGCATGTCGTTCCTGTGGTAATGGATCGCCACGTGGTCGTCGTCGAACGCGGCCTTCCAGCGCTCCTGGATCTCGACGACCGGGTCGTGGTCGTCCCGCAGGAGGTTGTTGCAGCTGAATCGGACGATCAGCCCGTCCTCGGTGTCCTCGAGGATCGGGTGGCGCGTCTTGAGGTCCAGGCCGAGACGCTGCACCCCTTCGGTGGTCTTCCAGTCGTAGTCGGTGGCTTCGAGCATCTTGCGCTCCTCCTCCGACAGCGCGTCGACCCAGGGACGCGTGTCCGCGAGCGTGGTCTCCCCGCCCGGACCGCCGGCCGGCGTCACGCACCACAGGGCGATGTAGCGGGGCGGTGCGATCGCGAAGTCGTAGCCCTCGGTGTGCGGGGTGAGGGGCCTCGTGTTGCCCGCGTGGTAGACGTCGTCCATGCCGGGCTCCGGCCGGACGTCCCCGACCACTGCTCCGGTGTAGTTCGGCACGAACGTCCCCTGCGCGCGGCAGAACCGCACGGGGTCGAACCGGTCGGGGACGTTGCACATGAGGACGTATCCGTGCTCGTCCATGAGCTGGCGGAACGTTCTCATCAGCAGTTCCTCGGCCAGCGGCTGCCCGTTGAAGTCGACCTGCGAAAGGATGCTGATCGGAGAATGTGACATTACTCCTCCTGGGCTTTTGCCGGACATGACGGCATGATTCGAACCACACAATTCGAGGGTGCCGGAGATCGCGCGGGCGAGATGCCGTAATAAAAGATCCACCGGGATCTACTTCCGTGGATCATCGAACGTTTTCCACCATAACAAACGAAGTTTCGGCATTGTCAAGCGCTCGCAACAATTCACTTAAAGTGACGAACCGGCCGGGCTAATCGGGCCGACCATGCGTGACAATGCCTGCGTATCGGCGCCCGGACCCCGACGGAGGACGTGACCCAAAGTAGTCTGTTTGCCGGAGGCAGGGCCGGGCAGACAGCACGCGTCACCTGAATCACGCTTCCCTTTTCTCCTCGGAAAATGGGCGGGCAGACGGTTCTCCACCGCGACGAAAACCCCGGAAAAATGGCCGCCCAGCCCGGTCCGGGAGATTTCCTATTCCGCTGCTCCGGGCTCGACGAGAGCGTCTCCCAGGGGCGTCCTCCGATACAGGACGCTCCGGCCGTCGCGGGTTTTCGTCACCGCGCCGGCGTCGTACAGGACCGCCAGGTGATCACCCACCCCGCCCGTGCTGAGGCCGAGCCTGCGGGAGAGCAGCGTGGTCGTGGACGGCTGGTCGAGAGCGCGGAGGAGAGCCGCCCGGGTCTGGCCGATCAGGCGGTCGGCGCCGTCCGTCGCGGCCCGGCCGCCGCCCCAGAGCCGCCCGGCGCCGCGGGCCGGGTAGATCAGCGCACAGGCCTCCGGAGGAGCCGTGGCCAGCCATCGTCCGCCGAGGGTGCAGGGCACCAGCGTCAGGCCCGCGCCGTCGAGCTCACGGTCGGGTCCGCTGATGCCGGCGATCTCGAGGCGGTCGCTGGTGAGCCAGCGGACCCCGAGGTTCATCCCGGACAGGGCTCCCGACCAGCCGTGCGCCGTCAGCAGGCCCGTGCGGTAGAGCACATCCTGCTCGGCGATCGCCTGGAGGCGGGGCCACATCGGCTCGACCAGTTCGCTCCAGACGGAGAGCAGGCTGCCGGCGACGCGCTCCGCGACTCCCGAGCCGGCGAGGCCCTCACCCAGTGGACGGCCGCCGCTGCTCACCTCCAGGTCGTGCCGGGCCCGCGCGTCCGGGGTCCCGGCGATGCGGGTCAGTTCCCGGGTGACGGTCGTCCGCAGGTCCGGCGGCGGCGCGCAGATGAAGTCGGGCAGCCAGGAGGTGGTCGCGACGAGCTCGGCTATGGCGGCGACGGTGGGGTCGCGGCGGCAGAGACCGGCGTAGACGGCGCGGCCGTACTCGCGCCAGGGACGCAGTTCCACCGGGCGCCTGCGGCCCGCGAGAATCTGCAGCGCCGCGATGGTCTCGCCGATCGGCGACAGCGCGAATCGAATTCCCACCAGATCGTCCGCCGAGACGCGGAGCACGACCATGTTTCGCCTCCAGGCGTAAAGATGGCCCGCATAATCAGGCCTGCCGCATGATGTCGACGTGGTGAGTTACGGTGACGTGCTGAAGGTGCCCGAATTCCGGGCGCTTTTCTGCGGGCACAGCCTGACGATCGCCGGAAAGACAATGCAGCAGCTGGCTCTGGCGTCGCTCGTCTTCGCGGCGACCCGCTCGCCTCTCCTGTCGGCGGTCGCGTTCCTGGCCGGGTTGTTGCCGCAGGCGATCGTCGCCCTGACGGTGATGTCCCTGGCCGACCGGCTTCCGCCTCGCCTCGCCCTCACGGTCTGGGAGGCCGTCAGGGCGGTGACGCTGTGCGGCCTGGCCTTCGGCGTGCTCCCGGTCTGGGCCGTGCTGCTGACGATCCTGCTCCTCGGCTCCGGCGACGCCGTCGCCGTCGCCGTCCGGCAGGCCCTCCTCACCGACGTCCTCGGCCGGGAGCAGTACGTGCCGGGCCGGGCGCTGCTGAACATCGTCGTCGGCGTGATGCAGATACTCGGATTCGCCGCCGGCGGCATCCTGGTCACCTCCGTCGGTGTATCGGGAGCTCTCTGGGTCGCGGCCCTCGCCGCGCTGGGCGCCGCCGCGGTGAGCTGGTCCGGGCTGCGGCCGAGGCCCTCGCGCGGCCCCGCCGGAGGCGCCGTGCGAGCCACGTGGGCGGGCAACCGGACGCTCTTCGCGGACCGGCGCACCCGCGGCCTGCTCCTGGCGCACTGGCTGCCCAACGGTCTCGTCGTCGGCGCCGAGGCGCTCTACGTGCCGTACGCCGGGGACATGGCCGGCGCGCTGTTCGTGGCGGCGGGGGCCGGCATGCTCCTCGGCGACGTCGTCGTCGGGCGTCTCACGCCGGAGCTCAGAGGCCGGCTGATCCTGCCCCTGTCCCTTCTGCTCGCGGTGCCCTATCTGGCGTTCCTCGTGATCCCTCCCGGGCCGGGCGCCCTGGTCGCGGTCGCCGTGGCGTCGTTCGGGTTCGGCTCCACGCTCGGCGTTCAGGAACGGCTCGTGCTGGCCATGCCCGAGCGGCTGTGCGGGCAGGGCCTCGGCCTGGCCATGAGCGGCATGATGACGATGCAGGCCGTCGCCGCGTCCCTGACGGGGACGGCGGCCGAGCTCACGAGCACGGGCACCGCCATGGCCCTGGCCGGCGCCGGTTCCCTGGTGCTGACGCTCGCCCTGATCGCGCACGTCGGGCCACGCTGGCGCGCCGCCCGGGGCGGCGCCGTACCGGATCTCAACCCGGCGGTCTGAGTGGTCCGCCGGGTTCACGCTGCGGGACGCGCGCATCGGGGAGCCTCACCCGGCGCCCGACACGGAGTCGACGAGGGCGCGGCCCAGCGGCGTGGCGACGTACAGCACCTCGTTGGCCCGGCGGCGGCTGCCCACCAGGCCGGCGTCGCGGAGGACCGACAGGTGCCTGCTGACCGTGCCGGGCGCCAGGTCGTGGCGGCGGGCGACCTCCGTGGTCGTGTACGGACTGCGGAGTTCGGCGAGGATCGCCGCGCGGGTGCCGCCGAGAAGGTTCCCGAGGGCCCGCCGGCCGTTGCCGCCCTCGCCCGGCCCGCTGTGCAGGCCCAGCGCCAGATCACGTGCGGGCGCCCCCATGGGATGCACCAGGAGGGGCCGGTCGGCGTCCGGCAACAGGATCTCGCTGCGCTCGCAGAAGACGGACGGGACCACGACGAGGCCGCCGCCGTCCCGGAGCCGCGGACCGGCCTCCCCGTCACCCTCGACCCACAGCCTCGGCCGTCTCCACACGAGGCCGTGCCCCAGGGACCGCAGCAGTTCGTCCGGGCCGCCGCTGAGCAGCGCCCGCGCGTGGACGGCCCGCTCCGACTCGACGGCCGCCCTGAAGCGGTTCCAGTACGGCGCGATCACCGCCTCGCAGTACCAGAGCAGCGCGGACACCACGGGTTGTGCGGGAACGGGCTCAGGCGGTGCCGCCGGCCGGCGGGTTCCATGGCCGGAGTCCCCGGCACCGGCGTCCGCGCCGGCCTCGGCGCGGTGCGTGAGGGGATCGTGCTTTCCGACCGCCCGCGAGACCACGCGCACCTGGTCGGCCAGGGTGCCCGCGCCGCCGATCACGCGCCGTACGATCCTCAGCGCGCCGTGTTCGAACGCGCCGTGTCCGAACGCGCCGGGTTCCGTCGTCCCGTGTCCGACGGCCCTGCCGCCGCCGTGGCCGAGCCTCAGCCGGGCGCGGGTCCGCGACCGCCACCTCGCGTACGAGCCGGCGGAACGCCTGTCGAGGATCTGGAGGCTGAGCGACACTTCGAGCGCCAGCGACGGCATGGACGCCACACTTATCCGGGAAAGATCGGTCTCGCTGAGGGTGATGCCGCCCAACTCTCCTCCACTCTCGCGCGACGCCGGAGCCTCGCGGATACCCAGAGCCGTTTCCCGGAAATCGCCCGGCCAATCCCCTCATAACAAGTCCGAAGATTCGCCTGTGCACGAATAGCGGCAGAGGCGGGCCGATCATCAGGGACTTTTCCCCACCGCCGAATCTCATTGCCAGGCGGCCGCGGCGCTCCTAGCGTCGGCATGGCGAACCCGGAACCACAGGTGTTCGCCCCGTTCGTTTCCGAGTCGCGGAATGCGGGTTCGCGTTCGGTTTGCCAGGGGGCGTCCGGCCATGCCCTCGCGTCACAGGGAGGACCGGTGGGCGGCTCGTGAACACCATGAACGGATCGGCGGAGCGGACGCGGCCGCACGACTGGTTCGGCGACCGGCAGACGATCCGCCCGCGCGGCCTGCGCCCCCGGCAGATCCGCGACCTGGTCCGCTACTACATGGCGGACACGCACCTCATGCCGACCTCGGTGCTGCCCCTCTCGCCCATCGTCATCCCGCGCCGCTCCTACGCCGAGGTCTTCCGCGCCGGCCGCGTGCTGCTCGACCTCCTGCGCCGCACCGTTCTCGGGCTCGCGCCGACGCTGCGGGGCAGGCTCGACGGGCTCGGCACGAGCGCCGCGGACTATCCCCTCGTGGTCGGCGACCCGTTCGTCGAAGAGGAGTTCGCCGCCGCCATGGCGAGGCCGGACGTCATCATCGGCGCCGACGGGCCGCGCTTCATCGAGTTCAACCCCTGCGGCACCCCCGGCGGCGTCATCGAGACCCATTCCTGGCTGAGGGCCTGGCGGGCCGCCTACCACCGATACGGCACGGCGCCCTTCCGCAGTTCCGACCCTGTGCACGCCCGGGCGGACTTCGTCGCCGACGCCTGCGACCGTCTCGGCGTGGAGCCGAGGGCCGCCTGGGTGACCAGCATGCGGGATCTGCCGAGCCGGATCGCGGTCAAGTACTTCCACCTCGAACTCGAACGCCTGCACCACCGGGGGATCTCCGCCGAGCTGTTCACCCCCGAGGACCTGCCGCACGGACTGATGGACGGCGACCGCCTGGCGTTCCCGATCGGTGTCCGCTGCTTCACGGTGCCGGAGTGGCGGGAACTCGGCATCGACATCGAGCCGGTGCGCCAGGCTCTGGACGCCGGCTGCCTGCTGCTGCCCACGCAGACGTGCGGGCTGCTCGACAACAAGAAGGCGCTCGGCCTCCTCTCCGAGGGGCAGCCCTGGATGAGCGCGGCCGAACGCGCCTTCGTCGAGCGCTACGTGCCGTGGACCCGGATCGTGGCCGACCGGGCCGTCGACTGGCGTGGCGAGCGGGTAGACCTGGTCAAGCACCTGGAGGCCGGCCAGCGGGCGATGGTGCTGAAGCGCGGCATCGGCATGAAGGGCGAGGCCGTCCTCGTGGGCCGGGGATGCACCGCCGCGACCTGGCGGCGCGCCCTGGACGAGGCCGTACGGCTCGGCGACAGCGTCGCGCAGGAGTACGTCGAGCCCGTCGCCTGCGAGGTCGACCTGAGCTGGAGCGACAACGACGCCGGCGTCGTCGAGACCTACCCCGTCCTCGGCCCCTTCCTTTTCGGCGACCGTCCCGGCGGGCTCTGGGCCCGGTTCCTGACCGAGGGGAACGAGGGCGTCTTCACCCGATCCGTCTACGGTTCCTGCGAGAACGTCGTGGTGGCCGCGGCCTGAGGTCCGAAACCGCGAGGGCCGCCCGATTCTCCTCGTGAACGATTCCCCGAACTCGGTCGTTTTCCCGGAAAACAGGCGGATCGATGCTGCGAGGGAATGGATGGATCTGCTCGGCGCCGCCACTTTGGCGGTCTCCCTGCTCGCGCTCGCCGTGTCCGTCGCGACGGCGCTGCGGCAGATACGGATAATGCACCACACGAACCAGCTCCCCGTTCTGGTCGAACTGTTTCAAGAATTCCGGTCATCGGAGTTCCAGCTCGCCGAGCGGTATGTCGTCCAGCGCCTGCGGGACGGCACGATCCGGAAACGGGCTGCATGCTGCTGCCCGAGGAGGCGTTTCTCGCCGTCACGAAGGTCGTCGGCTTCTACAGCGGATGCGGTGCCTTCATGGCGCGGAAGATGGCGGACGAGGGGCTGGTCGTCCCGCTTCTCGGTTATCGGGCGAGCAGGGCGTGGGACGCGCTGGAGCCGTTCATCAGGAGGGAACGGGAAATCCGGGAGTCGAGCGACCGCTATGCCAGTGTCTTCGAGGATTTCGTGTGGCGGGTCCGGCGGCACACGTCGCTGGAGAAGGCCTACGGTCTCCGCCTCAGAACGCTCCCGCCGACCCCGGCCAGGGAGGTTCCGCCCCCGGAGCCGCAAACGACGTAACCCTCCCTTATCGGCGAGCGGGCCGGGGCCTGATTAGCGGCGTCGCGGACGGGATAAGAGTGAGGAAGGTCACTGCGGCGCCGAGGGGAGAACCTAGATGCGGTCCACGTCGTCACCGGTGAGCCGGGCGGCCGCCGGCGTGTACGCGGGCCTCGCCGCCCAGGTCGTCTCGCTGGCCGCGCTGGCGGTGTTCGAGCAGGCCAGGGGCAGGCGGCTGGCCGCCCAGATCGCGGCCTTCGGCGGCGACCCCGCCTCCCCCGCCGCACGGGCCGTCAGCGGCGCGGCGACGGCGTTCGCCGTGCTCGTCCTGGTGCTGCTGACCGCCACCGTGGCGGCCGCGTTCGCCTATCTGGCCTGGCTGCGTCTCGTACGGCCGGCCACCCCGCCCGCGGTGCTCGCGGTGGCCTGCCTCGTGCCCGGGATCAACCTGGTGATGCCGCCGATCCTGGCCGACCTGGCGTGGCGTGAGACGCCGGCGCCCGGGCGCAGGGGTCCGGGACGCACGCGGCGCGCCGACGGGGACGACCGCGATCCCGCCTACGGCGCGACTCCGGAGATCGGGGCGCCCGGCGCTCCGGGCGACGGGCCCGGCCGCGTCCGGTGGCGGGCGACGCTCGCCTGCTGGTGGCTGAGCTGGCTGGCCGCGCTCGGCCTGGTGTTCGCCGGCCCGGCGCGGGACGGGCTGACCGGCCTCGGCCTGCCGCAGGTCGCCGCGGTGACCGTCGCGGCGATCCTCTGCGGCGCGGCCGTCCGCGAGGTCACCGACCGGCACGCGGGCGTGGCCGACCGGGCACGCGACAGGCGGGGCGCCGCCCGCCCGCCGGCCCGGCTCAAGCAGCAGACCGGAGCGCTCTTCGAAGCGTCCGGCGGAACGACCGGCACGCCGAGCGGCCCGGTGCGCATCGCGGCGGACGGCGCCATGGACAGTGCCGTGGAGGGCGCGATGGAGGGCGCCGGCGCGCGGCTCGCCGCAGGTGACGGGACGGCCCGTCAGCGGCCGGGCGGGGGCCCCGAACTGCCGGAGCTGGCGTGCCAGAGCCGCCGCTGGGGCTCTCCCGGATGGCCGGGGAGCCGTCCCTCCCGCGCGGCGGGCGGGGCCCCGTTGTCGGAGTAGGGCGACACCCGGAAGCCGTTGCCGTACTCGATGGGCCGCCCGCCCACTCCGGCGCCCGGCACGGGCACCTCGCCGAGCACGGCGCGTACGGCGTCGAGCCCCCGGGTGCGCCACACGTGGTCGAGGTCGGCGAGGTTCCAGCAGTGCACGGCGCGCAGCGAGACGGCCCTGATCCCGGTGCGCCGCACCACTCCCCTGGCGGCCAGCAGCCACGAACCGAACACCGTCGCGGCCGTGTGCGCCTGCACCGACTCGAAGAAGGTCAGGTCGATCGGGCCGGTGGAGTCGTCCAGGGTGGTGAAGATGACCCGCTGCCCCGAGCGCACCGCGGGCGTCTGGGTGGCGACCTTGACCCCCGCGACCAGGATCTCCGCACCGTTGCGCTGCCGCAGCAGGTCGGCGGACCTCGTCACGCCGAGCGCGTCGAGCAGGTCGTGGTAGAAGTCCATGACGTGGTGGCTGACGTCCATGCCGAGGATCGCCAGCTCGGCCTCGACGGCCTCGGCCTCGGTCATCTCCGGCAGCTCGCCGGGCGCGACCCGCTCGGTGAACCCCATCGGCAGCTGCCCCGCCGCGCCGGCGGCGCCGCGGTCGAGCGCGCCGACCTGGGCGATCAGGTCGCGCCTGGTCAGCCGTCCGGGACGCCAGCGCGGCTCCCCCGGCCGCAGGCCGTGCAGCGCGTCGAACCCGCCGACCTCCACGATCCGCTCGGCGACCGGCCGTGAGGGCCGGGCCCGCTCCCAGAAGTCCGCGAGCGAGGTGTACGGCCGGCCGGCGACCATGCGGTCCACCTCGGCCTCGCTCACCCCCCGTACGGCCGAGAACGGCACACGCAGGCCGTACCCGCGGCCGAACCCCCCGGGCCCGTCCTCCGCCGGACCCGTACGCTCGACCAGCCAGGTCTTCCCGGAGTGGTTGACGTCGAGGGGCAGGACGTCCACGCCGCACTGGCGGGCCTCGTCGAGGATCACCCGGCTCGGGTACATGCCGGGGTCGTGGGTGAGCACGCCCGCGAGGAACGCGGCGGTGTGGTGCCGCTTGAGCCAGGCCGACTGGTAGGTGGGCAGCGCGAACGCCGCCGCGTGCGCCTTGCAGAACCCGAACCCGCCGAACGCGTCGAGCACCCGCCACGCCCGCTCGACGACGTCGGGGGCGTACCCCCTCTCCCGGGCGAGCGGCACGAACCACGCCCGCACGGCCTCGCGGCCCTCCGGCGTCCCGAGGGCGCGGCGGGCCCGGTCCGCCTCCGCCAGCCCCGCCCCGGTCATGACGTCGATGACCTTCATGACCTGCTCGTGGAAGACGACCACCCCGTTGGTCTCCCGGAGCGCCTCGCGCAGCGACTCGTGCGGATAACGCGCCTCCCGGAAACCGTGCCGGGTCTCCAGGTACGGCGTGACCATGTCGGAGTTGACCGGTCCCGGGCGGAACAGCGAGATGTCCACGATCAGGTCGTGCATGGTGCGCGGCTCCAGCTTGGCGACCAGCTCGCGCTGCCCCGGCGACTCGATCTGGAAGCACCCGATCGTACGGCTGAGGCGGATCATGTCGTAGGTGTCGCGGTCGTCGCGGGGAACGGCCTCCAGGTCGATCCGCCGGCCCTCCACCCGCTCGACCTCCTGGAGGGCGTAGGCGAGCGCCGACTGCATGCGCACGCCGAGCACGTCGAGCTTGAGCAGGCCCGCGTCCTCGACGTCGTCCTTGTCGAACTGCGACATGGGGAACTCCAGCAGGCTGCGCTCGACCGGGGTGCGGTCGCGCAGGGTGGAGTTGCCGATCAGCACGCCGCAGGGGTGCAGCGCGATGTGCCGGGGCAGCCCGTCGAGCCGCTCGGCCAGCCGGAACACGGCCTGGAGCGACCGGTCGTTCAACCCGCTGTCCCGCAACTCGGGCAGGTCGGACAGCGCGGCCCTGATCTGCCTGGCCCGCACCTGCGGGAACGCCTTGGCGATGACGTCGATCTCGTGCGGCGGCAGGCCCATGGCCGCCCCGACGTCCCTGATCGCGCTGCGGGCGCGGTAGGTCTCCATCATCGACACGCAGGCCACCCGGTCCTCGCCGTACCGGCCGAGGATCGCCCGGTAGCAGTCGAGGCGGCGGGCGGACTCCACGTCGAGGTCGATGTCGGGCAGGCCCGGACGGCCCTCGGACAGGAATCGCTCCATCAGCAGGCCGTGTTCGAGCGGGTTCACCTCGCCGACGCCGATCAGGTAGTTGACCAGGCTGCCGGCCCCCGAACCGCGGATCGCGCACCGCACGCCCATCGCCCGGATCATGTCGGTGATACCGACGACGGCGGTGAAGTATCCCGACAGCCGCTTCCGCTCGATGATCCCCAGCTCGGCCGCCAGGCGGTCGCGGGCCTCCGCCGAGCGGTCCAGGCCCCGCCGGGCCAGCCCCTCCTCGCACCGGCGGCGCAGCAGGGGGACCGGGTCCTCGCCGACCTCCGGCAGGTGCAGCCGGGGCCGTTCGGGTTCGAGCATGGGCACGATCTCGACGGGGTCGAGCACGCACCGCTCGGCCACCCGTCGCGTCTCGGCCAGCAGCCGCCCCGCCCGGCCGGGGTCGCCGCCGCAGATCCGCGCGGCCACCCGCGCCATCTCCGCGCCGTCCTTCAGGTACGCGTGGGCGGTGGGGTCGTCGATGTGCCGCCCGTCGAGGGGAACGAGCTTGCGCGCCGCGTCGAGCACGTTGCCGACCTGGTGATCGGCGGCGTCGCGGTAGCGGACCGCGTTGGTCAGCACGACCGGCACGCCCATCGAGTCGGCCAGCCCGATCATGCGGGCGGCGACGTTCGCGTCGCGGTAGCCGTACAGGTCGGAGACCTCGACGACCAGATCGGGGAGCACCGCGCGCCAGGCGGTCAGCAGGGCGCGGGCCTGGTCGTCGCGCCGTTCGGCCACCGCGCGGCCGAAGCCGGAGCGGGGCCCGAGCAGCACGGTCAGGCGCGGCCCGCCGTCCGGGCCGGTCGCGTGCTCGGCGATCATCCCCGGCGTGACGTACGGCTCGCCGCGCTCCCCCGCCCCGTGCGCGGCGGTGACGAGACGGCACAGCGAGGCCCAGCCGTCGGCGCGCGCGAGCACGACGACCCGCGCCGGCGAGCCCGCGCCGAGAGCGAGGTCCACTCCGGCGATCGGGCGGACGCCCCGCTCGTGACACGCCCTGACGTGCTTGATCGCGCCGTAGAGGCCGTCTCGGTCGGTCAGCGCCAGCGTGTCCATGCCCTGCTCGGCGGCCCGCCGGACGAGGGCGTCCGGGAACGCGGTGCCGTACCTCAGGGAGAAGGCCGACGCCACGTGCAGGTGAGCGAAGGGCCGCTCCTGGAGCGTTCCCATCGATCCCAGGCCCATCAGTCCCAGGCCCTCAGGAGGAGCCAGCCGTCGCTCGCGGTGTCGAAGCGCAGCTCATAGGTCCCCACCTCCCTGCCGGCCGCCGCCCCCACCCGCCAGAAGCGCCGCTCCCCGGGATCGGCGTCCGAGGTCTTCCACCATTCACGGGCGACCACCCAGTGATCCTGGATTTCGCGGACGGTGTAGAGCCGGTCACGCCAGACGAACTGCACAGGCTGCCCGTCCCGCACCCACACCTCGATCGGATCGCCGTAAAGTCTGCTCAAGACTCCTTCTCCCTGTGGCTTCGTGGCCACCCGGGGGAAGACGGGCGGATGATTCGGGCAGAATCGCCGCTACTTCGAACATACGTTCACAGAGGGCCGAACGCAAGTCGGCGCGGCGCCTTCGGCTGTCCGTTTCGGGAGGTGTTCGCCACACCCGCGTCTCACGCCCGAGCAGCGGTCACCGGCCGGTCATCCGGTCACCCAGATCCCGCTCCCCCGGTACGGCGGCTCCTCACGCTCGGTGCCGTCCGCCGCCACCGCCCAGACGCGGGCCGTCCCCGGCTCCCTGACAACGGATCCCACCCCGGTGTGCCCGAGTGGACCCGCCGGAAACGTCCCGTGCGTCCACTCACCGCCCGACAGGTGACCGACCGCCGTGTTCCACTCGTTCTTCGCGTAGAACAGCCAGAACCCGCCCCGGCCGTCGGCCTCCAGCCGCAGGTGGGGGTCGAGCTCGGGCTCGGGGACCAGGCTGTAGCCCCACCGTCCGTTCTCCCGCCGGAGAAGCAGTGTGCGGCCGCAGAAGGTCACGTCCTCCTCCTCGGTGCCGCAGACCCACGCGACCCAGCCGACGGCCGCCACCCGGCCCGACTCGTCCACCGCGAGGTCCACGAGCTCGGAGAGCTGGTTCCGGTGCAGCGCGGGAACCGCGGGGAGCGGGACCGTGCTCCAGGACCAGCCGTTCCACCGGGCGACGGCCGCCCGGCCGCGGCTCGAACCGGCCACCCAGACCTCACCGCCGGGCAGGCCGTCCACGTCCTTCGCGACCAGCGGCGGCCGTGCCGTGCGCCAGGCCCTGCCGTCCCAGCGCCGCAGATCGGCTCGGGAGCCCCAGGGCCCCTCGGCTCCCCCGGCTCCGTCCAGGAAGTTGGCGTTCACGACCGCCCACACGTCGCCGGGAGCCGCCGCGTGCACCCGATCCGGTTTCCCACCCGGGCCGGGCGCCGTGGTCCACCTCCGCCCGTCCCAGCGCGCGGCGGTCATCTCCCCGAACAGCCACACGTCGCGGTCGGAGGCGGCGGCCACGGCACGCGGCTCGGTCACCGGCGGAGCCGCGACCTCCCGCCACCGTCCGCCGTCCCCGCGCAGCAGCAGCGGCGCACTCGTCTCGGGCCCACAGGCGTGGGGCACCCGGGTACCGGCCGCCCACACGGTCTTCTCCCGGGTGACGGCCAGGCCCATGAGGCGGTCGCGGTAGTCGTAGTACGCGCCCCGCCACTCTCCGGCCCGCCCGCCGTCTTCGCCCGGGCCGGGCCGAGGCGTCGGCGAACCGGTCAGGCAGGGGGGCGACGGGCGCTCGGCGGGCGTGTCGCCCCGGGCGTCGGCCTCGTTCCAGGTCTCGAGATCGCGCGGCAGGGTCGACCCGCACGCCGCCAGCACCATCGCGGCCAGCGCCGCCGTCACGCACCTCATCCGCGTCCGCACACCCCATAGGACGCCCCCATCCGGCATCCGGTTCTGCGTGAGACACCCAGCCCGGCCCTCGCCGGCCGACCGGCGCCGCGTCTGCCCGCCTGTCGCCCTCCCTGAGCGGCGACCCTTCCGTAGAATCGATGTCGGCAGAGGCCAATCTGGGTCGATTCTCGTCGTAGATGGCCTTCTGAACGTATGGTTGTACCCAGGAACAGGGAGGAGGGGCCGTGCTGTTGCGATTCCGGGTCGCCAACCATCGGTCGATCCGTGACGAGCAGACCCTGTCCTTGGTCGCCACTCCACTCCGTGGTGAGCCCAAGCCCCGGAGCACCGAGATTCCCCGCACCATACGAGTGGCGGGCATCTACGGCGCCAACGCCTCGGGCAAGTCCAACGTCCTCGCCGCCCTTTGGTGGTTCATCGGCGCCATCCGCGCATCACACACGGTCTGGCCGCCGGGATCCGCCATTCCACGGCAACCCTTCGCCCTTTCCGATCAGCGCTCCACGACGCCCTCGTTCTTCGAACTGGACTTCCTTCACAACGGCGTCCGGCACTCGTACGGGTTCGAGGTCGACAACACGAAGGTGATCGGAGAATGGCTGTTCGCCTTTCCTCACGGCAAGGCCAGGAAACTGTTCGAGCGGACGGGTCCTGAAGAGTTCGCCTTCGGCCGGGCGCTACAGGGACAGACGCACCAGATCGCACGGCTCACCCGGGAGAACTCGCTCTACCTCTCCTCCGCCGCCATGAACAATCACGGAACGCTCGGGCCCTTGTACCTGAGCCTCACGACGGCTGTCGGCTTCGCGATGCACGGCGAAGGAGACGAGGGACGGCGCCTGAGCGAGACACAACGTATGCTTCGGTCGGCTCCGGACCATCCTGCGATCACGAGGCTTCTCCGACTGGCCGACCTTGGTGTCGAGGGAGCCGAGATCGTCGAGAAACCGGTGCTCACCGAGACTGGGGAGCTTCTCTCCCTGGTCGTCGGGAAGATGGAGGAGTCCTTTCCCGGTTACGCGTCGCTCTTGAGAGCGACGCGCGATGACACTCTGGACGACCTGCGCTACGAGATACGTCTCCGCCGGTCCACCGGCACGGTTCTCGCACTCCGGGAGGAGAGCGCGGGAACACGTGTGTGGCTCTCTGTCATCGGCCCGGTGACCACCGCGCTTGAGCAAGGCCGGTGCCTGGTCGTGGACGAGATCGACTCCAGCCTGCATCCACTGCTCAGCTCGACGCTCATCCGCCTGTTCAAGGACCCCGGCATCAATCGGCGGGGGGCACAGCTGATCTTCGCGTCGCACGACACGACGCTGCTCGGCACGATGTTGAACGACGGCCTGCTCGGCCGTGACGAGGTCTGGTTCACCGAGAAGGACGAGTCCGGCGCAACCAGCCTTTATTCGCTTGCGGAGTTCCACCCGCGTAAAGACGAGAACATTGAACGTGGCTATCTACAGGGGCGATACGGTGCTGTTCCGTACGTCAGCTTCGAGAAGATCCGCGATCTCTTCATCAGCGAGAGGCCGAACGACTCAGAATGAGCCCACGGCGTAGCCCCCAACGCCTCGATCGCCCAGTCGCTCGACGATTCCCCAAAAAGCGCATTTTGGTGGTGTGTGAGGGCAAAGTCACCGAGATCGAATACTTCAGGGGTGTCCGGGATCACTTTCGATCATTACCCGTGGACATCCGCGACTGCCGGTTCATCGGTCTCGGCTGCGACCCGCTCAGCGTCGTGGAGTACGCGATCGGCGAGCGCGATCGCCACCTGCGGGAAGCACGCACGCAGCGCGACACGAACCTCGCCTATGACGAGGTGTGGTGCGTGGTCGACCTTGACGATCACGCGACGCTGGAGACGGCGCTCGGCACCGCACGCAACAGTGGGGTGAACGTCGTGTTGTCGTCGCCGTGCTTCGAGCTCTGGCTTCTCTATCACTTTCAGGATTACGCGTCCGCCGCCAGCACTTCGGAGATTCACCGTAAGCTCGGCAGCCATCTGCCGGGCTACGACAAGCACCTGCCGCCGCGATTTCCGTACGGTGAGCACATGCTGGCGAAGAGCCGCGCGCGCCGCGCGGATCCGGATCACGACACGCCGAACCGCAGGGGGCGCAATCCCTCCACGAACATCTGGCTGGTCGTCGAGGCGCTTGGCAAGGCGGGGCGGGATTGATCAGTCGTCGGCCCCGGCACGCCCGTCGGCCACACCAGGATGCGGCCAGGACAGGGCTGATCATGCGCGGGTGCGGAGGCCTTCGAGGAGGAAGGTGAGGTAGCGGCGGGCCGTCGCCGCGCGGTCCTCGGTGTCGGTGGCCGGGTGGACGGTCGCCGCGAAGGCCACCCCGCACATCAGCGGCAGCATGTCGGCCTGGGTCACGCTCGGGTCGATCACGCCGGCCGCGTGTGCCCTTTCGAGAAGCCTCCCGAACAGTACGGCGAGCCGTTCCTTCAGGTCGCCGACATGCGGGAGGACGTTCACCGGCGCGGCGAACACCGGGGAGATCGACGCGTCGGTGATCTGGGCGTCGGCGGCCGCGAACAGGAAGTCGCGCAGCGCCGCCCAGGGGTCGCCGCCGGAGAGCGCCCGCTCGGCGTGCGCGGCCAGGGCTTCGAGCCCGGGGGTGGCGACGGTTTCGAGCAGCGCCTCCGGTGTGGGGAAGTGCCGGTAGACCGTGGCCACCCCGACCGAGGCGGCCCGCGCCACGTCGTTGAGCTGGATCGGCGTTCCCTCGTCCACGAGCCGGCGGCCCACCTCGACGATGCGTTGCCAGTTGCGGGCGGCGTCCTTGCGGAGCGGGGCGGTGGACATGCTCCCAAGCATAACCGGATGACTCATCCGGATTATGTTACAGTGAAACGGATGAGTCATCCGCTTTTGACCATTCCCCCTGGGAGATCTCTGTGCCTTTCACCGTGACCGACGTTCCGCACCTGCCGGACGGCTTCACCGGCACCTTCACCAGCCGTACCGTCGACGTGGACGGGCTCGCCCTGCACGCCGTGACCGGCGGGAACGGCCCGGCACTGCTGCTGCTCCCCGCGTGGCCGCAGTTCTGGTACGGCTGGCGCCTGGTGATGCCCGCCCTCGCCGAGCACTTCACGGTCGTCGCCGCCGACGTACGCGGGGTCGGGGCCAGCGACAAGCCCGCCACCGGCTACGACACGGCCACCCTCGCCGGGGACATGGCCGCCCTGATGACCGGCCTCGGCCATGACCGCTTCGCCGTGGCCGGCCACGACCTCGGCATGATCGTCGGGTACGCGCTCGCCGCCGGCCATCGCGACCGGGTCACCCGGCTCGCCGTCGCGGAGGCGATCCTGCCGGGGCTCTCCCCGATGCCGCCACTGCTGATGGAGCCGGCGCTGAACGAGTACCTCTGGCACTTCGCCTTCAACCGGCTCCGGGACGTCAACGAGCGGATGGTGGCCGGGCGGGAGGAGATCTATTTCGGGCACCAGTTCGCCTCGAAGGCCGCCACGCCTGACGCGATCCCGCCGCACGCGGTGGAGGTGTACGTCGAGGCGCTGCGCGATCCGGCGGCGCTGCACGCGAGCTTCGAGTTCTACCGGGCGGGAGAGGGAGCGGCGCAGATCGCCGCGTGGGCGGCGGCCGGGCCGCTGACCATCCCGGTGCTGGCCGCGGGCGGCGAGCGGGCCTCGGGCGAGGCGGTCGCGCAGGTCATGCGGAAGGTCGCCGCCGACGTGACCGGAGTGGTCGCGCCCGGCGCGGGACACTTCCTGCCCGAGGAGGCCCCGGAGTGGACCGCCCGCACCCTCATCGGCTTCTTCGGATGAACGGGAAGGGACAGGCAGTGATGCGGGACAGCGTCGAGGTGGGCGGCAGGCCGCGTACGTACACGGTGGTGGGGCCGGCGGACGGCAAGCCGTCACGTGATCTGGTTCTCGTCTTCCACGGGTCGCGGCAGACCGGGGAGAAACACCGGAAGTTCACCGGAAAGGCGTTCGACGCACTGGCGGACGGCGGCGCGGCGGTGGTCGTCTACCTGGACGGTCACGAGGGCAACTGGAACGACGCGCGCCGGGCGAGCCGGTTTCCGGCCCGCAGGGAGAACATCGACGACGTCGGCTTCACCCGGGCGGTGACAGAGAAGCTGGTGGCGAGCCACCGGATCGACCCGGGACGGGTGTTCGCGATCGGTTACTCCAACGGCGGGCAGATGGTGATGCGCCTGGCCCACGAGGCGCCGGAGCTGATCGCGGGGGCGGCGGTGCTCGCGGCGACGATGCCTGCGCCGGAGAACTTCCTGGTGGCCGGCGCGCCGTCCGTGCCGATGCCGGTGCTGCTCGTCCACGGTACGAAGGACCCGATCATCGGCTACGCGGGCGGCGAGCTGAGCTGGTGGGCGCGGAAGCTGTTCAAGATCGGCGGGCGGAGCCTGTCGATACCGGAGACCGCGGCCTACTTCGCGGCCCGCAACGGCATCACCGACGAGCCGGTCAGCAGGACGCTGCCGAAGCGGGCGGGCTCGGCCGGCGGGACGTCCGCCGAGCGCACCGACTACCGGCAGCAGGGCCGGCCGCCGGTGACGCTGCTCACGGTGCACGGCGGCGGGCACACCATCCCCGGCCCCCGCAGAGCGCCGGCCGTTCTCGGCAGGACCAGCCAGGACGTGAACACCGCCGACCTGGTCGCGGAGTTCTTCGAGCTGTCGCGTTGATTCCACCCTCGCGTTCAGCCCCTCGCGGGGCCGGGCGGAGGGACCACCTGACCTACGCGGGGCGGTGTGCGGGGGCCGACGACAGGACGGCGTCCAGCAGCGCCGGGAAGCGCTCGTCGACCTCCGCCTTGCGCAGCGTGACGATCCGCTGCCGGCCGGCCGGATCGTTGCGGATCAGCCCGGCCTCGCGCAGCGTCTTCAGGTGATGGGAGAAGGTCGACTTGGGCACGCCGGGCTCCGTCGCCTGGCACTGCGCCACCGTCAGCGGCCCCTGCGCCGCGAGCTGCCGTACGAGGTCGAGCCGGGCCGGGTCGCTGAGCGCGAACAGGACGGCGGGAAGCTCGACGTCCTTCAGCTCGGGATGCGGGAGCCGGCGCGTTGTGGCGTTGCTCACAGTTCGACCTTCTTGGAACTATCGGCGTGACGGTGTGGTTCCAACGGTTCGATAGAAATCGAACAGTAGGCAGGTTGGAGCCCACGATGACAAGTCTGCTGCACGGATCACGGTCCTCCCTCGACAGCCCGGCGCCGGAACGCCGCCGCCTTCCGGTGCTGCCGCGCGCCGCGGCCTTCTGGCTGGTGGCGGGCACCACCGCCATCCTGCTGGCCGCGTCGAGCGCGCCGAGCCCTCTCTACCCCGTGTACCAGGCCGAGTTCGGCTTCAACGCCCTCACACTGACGGCGATCTTCTCCGTCTACGTGCTGGCGCTGCTGGTCAGCCTGCTCACCGTGGGACGGCTCTCCGACTTCCTCGGCCGCCGCCCGGTCCTCGCCGCGGCGCTGGTCGTCGAAGCGGTCGCGATGGCCGTCTTCCTCGGCGCGCACGGCGTCGCCGCCCTCTTCGCCGCCCGTGTCGTCCAGGGCCTGGCGACCGGCGCGGCCGTCGGCGTGGTCGGCGCGTACCTGCTCGATCTGCAGCCGGACGACGGCTCGCGGCTGGGCTCGCTCGTGAACGGCGCGGCGGCCACCGGAGGTCTCGGCCTCGGCACGATCGGGAGCGGCGTCCTGATCCAGTACGCCCCGCACCCGACCCGGCTGATCTTCGTGGTCCTCACCGCGGCGTTCGCCGTCCTCGCCGCCGCGACGGCGGTGCTTCCGGAGACGGTCACGCGGACGCCCGGCGCCGTGGCCGCGCTGCGCCCGAAGGTGTCCGTCCCCGCGCCGGCCAGGCGCGCGTTCCTGCGCGCGGCCCCCGTCCTGATCTCCACCTGGATGCTCGGCGGGCTGATCTTCTCCGTCGGGGGCTCACTGCTCGCCACGGTCTTCGCCGAGCGCAACCACGCGGCGATCGGCGTCACGCTCGGTGCGCTGGCCGCATCCTCGGCGCTGGCGTCCGTGCTGCTCAGGCGGCACACCCCGGAGCGCATGCAGCGGGAGGGCACGCTGCTGCTCCTCCTCGGCACGATCCTGCTGGTGGTCGCCGTGGCGTCGTCCTCGCTGAGCGTCTTCGTCGCGGCCGCGGTCGTCGCCGGCGTCGGATGGGGGCCGGCCTACCTGGGCGCCTTCCGGATGGTCAGCCAGCTCGCGGCGCCGCACGAGCGGGCCGCGCTGATCTCGGCGATCTACGTGGTCAGCTACCTGGCCTTCAGCATCCCGGCGCTGGTCGCCGGGCTGGCCATCACCACGCAGGGCCTGCGGGGAACGTCGCTGGTCTACGGCGTCGTGGTCGCCCTCGTGGTCGCCGGCGCCCTCGCCTACGAGACGCGGAACCGGCGCCTCGCGGCCGCTTCGTGACGGCCGTCAGCCGGGCTCGCCGGCGCGGCGGCCGAGGGGGTTGGCGGCGGTGGAGTTGCGGATGCTGAAGGTGACGCTGCCGGCGCGGTAGCGGTCGTCGGAGCACTCGACGGGCCGGCCCTCCTGGCTGGTGGTGGTCCGGCGCTGGCGCAACAGGGGGCTGCCGCGGCGGACGCCGAGCAGCCGGGCTTCCCCGGCCCCGGCGGCCACCGCGTCGATCAGGTGCTCGCCGTACGCGAAGACCAGGCCGACCGACTCGTACAGCTCCTGGGTCACCGACTCGCACTCCGGGTCGAGCCTCTCGACGGCGGGGGCGATCCAGCCGGCGTAGACGGTGTGCTCGACCAGCACGGGCTCGCCGTCGAGGTGGCGCAGCCGCCGCACGTCGAGCACCTCCTCCCCCGGCTCCACCGACAGCCGTACGGCCTCGTCGGGCGCGCACGGGCGGCGGCGGGAGGACAGCACGCTCCCGCTGGCGCGGTAACCCATCGACCGCGCCCACTGGGCGAAGCTGTGCAGTTCGGTGAAGCTCTGGCTGCGCTCGCTGCCCAGCACGATGCGCCGGGCGCCCTGCCGGGACCCGACCAGCCCTTCGGCGGCCAGCAGGGCGACCGCCTGGCGTACGGTCCCCCGCGAGGCGGAGTGGCGATGGGCCAGGTCGGCCTCCGAGGGGAGCCGGCCGCCGATCGGATAATCCCCCCGCACGATGGCGTCCCGCAGGTCACCGGCGATCTGTTCATAACGGGCCATCGTGCCGAGCCCTCCCGTTCACGCGACCGACATCGATGTGCGACGTACTTGGTCTGGCTTGTTTGTACAAGTTCGCCTACGTTCGTTGCACGAACCCTATGGGAGGGACTCTTGTCCGCACGCACCGCCGGTCTCGTGGCCGCGCTCGCAATGACCACATCGGTGATCGCGGCCTGCGGGGCCGCCCCCACGACCGCCGGCGGCGCTTCGGGGTCCGGTGACTCCAAGGCCGCCTCCGCGACCTCGGCCCAGGACCTCGGCGGCCTGGACAAGCTCGTCCACGCCGCCAAGAAGGAGGGGCAGCTCAACACCATCGCGCTGCCGCCCGACTGGGCGAACTACGGCGAGATCATCAAGGCGTTCGAGGCGAAGTACGGCATCAAGGTCACCAACGACAATCCGGACGGCTCCAGCCAGGACGAGATCAACGCGGTCAAGACCCTGAAGGGCCAGGGCCGCGCCCCCGACGTGCTCGACCTCGGCAGCGCCTTCGCGCTGAGCGGCGCGCAGGAGGGCCTGTTCGCGCCGTACAAGGTGCAGAGCTGGGACAAGATCCCCGACGGGCAGAAGGAGCCCGGCGGCGCCTGGTCCTATGACTACGGCGGCTACATCTCCATCGGCTGCGACGCCAAGCGGGTCAAGACCTGCCCGGAGACGTTCGCCGACCTGCTCAAGCCCGAGTACAAGGGCAAGGTCGCGCTGAACGGCGACCCGACCAAGGCCGGCGCGGCGTTCGCCGGCGTGTACGCCGCCTCGCTGGCCAACCAGGGCTCCTTCGACGACATCCAGCCCGGCATCGACTTCTTCAAGAAGCTCAAGCAGAACGGCAACTTCAACCCCGTCGAGGCCACTCCCGCCACCGTCGAGAAGGGCGAGACCCCGATCACCATCGACTGGGACTACCTGCAGGCGAGCTACGCCAAGGAGTTCGCGTCCAAGGGCGTGGACTGGAAGATCGCCATCCCCTCCGACGGCCGGTACGCGAACTTCTACGCCCAGGCGATCAACAAGTGGGCGCCGCACCCCGCCGCCGCCCGCCTGTGGCAGGAGTTCCTCTACAGCGCCGAGGGCCAGAACCTGTGGCTGAAGGGCTACGCCCGGCCGGTGCTGCTGCCCTCCATGCAGCAGGACGGCAGCGCGGACGCGGCCCTGGTCGCCCAGCTTCCCAAGGTCGAGGGCACCCCCGCCTTCCCCACGCCGGACCAGGTCAACAAGGCCAAGGAGGTCCTGGCGAGCGGGTGGGGCGCGGCGGTCTCCGGCTGACGTCGTGGGCGACAGCCGTACGGGGTCGAAGAGCGGGTGGGCGGTCCTGCCGCTGCTGGTCTTCGTCGTCATCGTCTTCGGCGTGCCGATGCTGGTCCTCCTCGGCGGCACGTTCACCAGGGAGGGCACGCCCAGCGCCGCCAACCTCACCGAGTCGCTCCAGGGGGCGTACCTCACCTCGCTGATCGGGAGTGTGGAGATCTCGGCGCTCGTGGCGGTGCTGGGCGGGGTGCTCGGCACGTTCCTCGCCCAGGCCGTGGTGACCTCCCGGTTCCGGGCCCTGCGGGAGGGGGTGCTGACCGCCTCCGGCGTGCTGGCCAACTTCGGCGGCGTGCCGCTGGCCTTCGCCTGGATCGCCACGCTCGGCAACTCGGGCGTCGTGACCACGACCCTGGGCCTCGGCGACCACGGGTGGAGCCTGTACAACTTCTGGGGCCTCACCCTGGTCTACCTCTACTTCTCCATCCCGCTCATGGTGCTCACGGTCGTGCCCGCCCTCGACGGGCTGCGCCCGCAGTGGCGCGAGGCCGCGCAGAACAACGGCGCGAGCACCTGGCAGTTCTGGCGGTACGTCGGCGTCCCGGTGCTGACCCCGGCGCTGCTCGGCGGGGTCGTGCTGCTGTTCGGCGGCGCGTTCGCGGCCTACGCGACGGCCCAGGCCATGGTGGGCTCCAGCGTCCCGCTGGTCACCCTCAAGATCGCTGACGCCCTCACCGGCAACGTCCTGATCGGGCACGAGAACGTCGCGCTGGCCCTCAGCCTCGACATGATCGTGGTCGCGGGCCTGGTGATGGCCGTCTACCTCCCGCTGCGGCGAAGGAGCGCCCGATGGCTCCGCTGACTCCCCAGGTCACCACGCCTGCCGCCCTCGGGACGGCGCCCGGCCGCGGCGGCCGTCCGCGCCGTCCCCGGCTCTGGCGCGGAGTGGTCCTCCTCCTCGCCGCCGTGTACTTCCTCGTCCCGCTGATCGCGTCGTTCGTCTTCACGGTGAAGGTGCCGGACCAGGGCTTCTCGCTCGACGCGTACGGGGAGATCTTCTCGGCCGAGGGCTTCGCCGGGAGCCTGCTGCTGTCGCTCGGGCTCGGGGCGGCGACGATCGTGATCGTGCTGCTGCTGACGCTGCCCGCCGTCGTGGCCGTACGGCTCGGCGCGCCGCGGTGGCGGCCGGTGCTGGAGGTGGTCTGCACACTGCCGCTGGTCGTGCCCCCGATCACGTTCGTGGCCGGGATCAGCACGGTGCTGCGGTGGGGGCCCGACTACCTCGCGAGCACGCCCTTCTACCAGACGATCATCGCGGTGCAGGACCCCGGCTTCCCGGTCGTGCTGGTGCTCGCCTACGTCGTGCTGGCGCTGCCGTTCGCCTACCGCTCGCTCGACGCGGGCCTCGGGGCGATCGACGTGCGCACGCTGTCGGAGGCGGCCAGGAACCTCGGCGCGTCGTGGCCCCACGTGCTGCTGCGGGTGATCGTCCCCAACATGCGGTCGGCGATGGCCGGCGCGTCCTTCCTCACGCTGGCGCTGGTGCTCGGGGAGTTCACCATCGCCCGGCTGCTCTCCTTCCAGACCTTCCCCGTCTGGATCTACACGATCTCCGGCGCGCACGCCCAGGTGTCGGTGGCCGTCTCCGTGTTCAGCCTGCTGATCACCTGGCTGCTGCTGCTCGCCCTGTCGTCCGCCGGCGCACGCCAAAGGAGTGGGTCATGAACAGCGCCCGGGTGGAGTTCCGCGGGCTGCGCCGGAGGTTCGGCGGCACGGTGGCGCTGGACGGGCTCGACCTGACGGTGGAGCCCGGCGAGCTGATCGCGCTGCTCGGCCCGTCCGGGTGCGGCAAGACCACCGCGCTGCGCTGCCTGGCCGGCTTCGAGCGGCCCGACGAGGGCGAGGTGCTGGTGGACGGCGCCGACATCACCCGGGTGCCGGCCAACCGCCGCGACGCCGGGATGGTCTTCCAGTCCTACTCGCTCTTCCCCAACCTCAACGCCCGCGACAACGTCGGCTTCGGCATGCGGGTGCGCAAGGCGCCGGCCGCCCGGCGGCACGCCCGCGCGCAGGAACTGCTGGAGCTGGTCGGCCTGCCCGACGTGGGCGGCCGGTATCCCCACCAGCTGTCCGGCGGCCAGCAGCAGCGGGTGGCGCTGGCCCGCGCGCTCGCGCTCGAACCCCGGGTGCTGCTGCTGGACGAGCCGCTGTCGGCGCTCGACGCCAAGGTGCGCGTCACGCTGCGCGAGGAGATCCGCCGCCTCCAGCTCTCCCTCGGCATCACGACGATCTTCGTGACGCACGACCAGGAGGAGGCGCTCTCGATGGCCGACCGGGTCGCCGTGCTGCGCGACGGCCGCCTGGAGCAGGTCGCCGCCCCCGCCGTCCTGTACGACCGGCCGGCGACCCCGTTCGTCGCCGAGTTCGTCGGCGCGATGAACCACCTGCCCGGCCTGCTGTCGGGCGACAGGGTGACGGTGCTCGGCCAGACGCTGCCGGTGGAGGGCCCCCGGCCCGCCGGGCCCGAGGCCGACGTGCTCGTCCGGCCCGAGGCCGTGCTGGTCACCCCCGACGGCGAAGGGGAGGGAGTGGTGACGGTCTCCTCCTTCCGCGGTTCCACCGCCCGCCTGCGGGTCCGGCTGGGCGACGGCGCCGAGGTGCTCGCCGACGTCCCCGGCCACGACTCCGCGCGCCTGGCGCCCGGCACCGCTGTACGGGTCCGCCTGGTCGAGCGGCCCGTGCTCGTGTCGGCCCGTACGGAGATCGGAGTCACGGCCGCGGTCCCCGAACGCGATGTCGTCCGGTGACCATCTGGCGGCGGTGCTGTTCGACATGGACGGCACGCTCGTGGACACCGAGGGCCTGTGGTGGGACGCCTGTACGGAGGTCGCGGACGGCCTGGGCTCCCCTCTCGGGGAGGCCGACCGGGAGGCGCTGTTCGGCCTGCCGGTCGAGGACGCCGCGGCGCACGTCCTCGGCCGGGTGAACGGTGGTCCGGGGCGGAGCGCCGTCGAGGCCATGCTGACCGGCGCCTTCATCCGGCGGATCGAGGGCGGGGTGACCATGCTCCCCGGCGCGGCCGCGCTGCTGGAGGCGCTGCGCGCGGCCGGGATCCCGGCCGGGCTGGTCAGCGCGTCCCCCCGGCCGGTCGTGGACCTGGTGCTCGAGACCGTCGGCAGGCATCGCTTCCGGCTGTCGGTGGCCGCCGGAGACGGCGCCAGGAACAAGCCCGCGCCCGATCCGTACCTGGCCGCCGCCGCGCGTCTCGGCGTCGACCCGGCAGCGTGCGTGGTGATCGAGGACAGCCCGGCCGGCGTCGCCTCGGCCCGGTCGGCCGGGTGCGCCGTCATCGCGGTCGGTCCGGCGCCGCCGGACGGCGTGCCGGCCGTGCCGACGCTGGAGAGCGTCGACCTGCCGATGCTGCGCCGCCTGGTCTCGGGGCGGGTTCCTCCAGGGACATAGGCTGCTCTCACCTCGATGGTTTCCCGATGGATACTCGTGTCCCTTGCGGGTAACCAGGCACCGGCGGATACCGTGCCGGTCACGCCGCCGGGCCGTGCGACCGGCGGAATCTCCATCATGAGCGAGGGGACAGACATGACCGAGAACCGGAACGGGACCATGCCCGCCGTCGCCTACCGGCGCAGCCTTCCCGTCGACGACCCCGAAAGCCTCCTGGACGTCGAGCTGCCGGTGCCCGAACCCGGCCCGCGCGACCTGCTGGTCCGGGTCGAGGCCGTCGCCGTGAACCCGGTGGACTACAAGGTGCGGCGGAACAGCGATCCGGGCGGCGAGCCCAAGGTGCTCGGCTGGGACGCCGCCGGCACCGTGGTCGCCGTGGGCGGCGAGGTGGAGCTGTTCGAGGCCGGCGACGAGGTCTACTACGCCGGCGCGATCGACCGGCCCGGCGCGAACTCCCTCTTCCACGTCGTCGACGAGCGCATCGTGGGGCACAAGCCCGCCACGCTCTCCTTCACCGAGGCCGCCGCGCTCCCGCTGACCTCCCTCACGGCCTGGGAGGGCCTGTTCGAACGCCTGAACCTGCGCGGCGACGCGCTCGATCAGACCGGGACGCTGCTGGTGACCGCGGCCGCGGGCGGCGTCGGCTCCGTCGTCGTGCAGCTCGCGCGCGCCCTGACCGGGCTGACCGTGATCGGCACGGCCTCCCGGCCCGAGACGGTGGAGTTCGCCCGCCGGATGGGCGCCCACCACGTCGTGGACCACCGCGGGCCGCTGGCGAAGCAACTGGCCGAGGTCGCGCCGGACGGCGTGACCCACGTCTTCAGCACGACCGGCACCGACCGCAACCTCGCGGCCTACGCCGAGGCGCTCACCCCCTTCGGCCGGATCGTCGCCATCGACGACCACGACTCCCTCGACATCGGCGTGCTCAAGTCGAAGAGCATCGCGTTCCACTGGGAGCTGATGTTCACCCACTCGCTGTTCCAGACCCGGGACCAGGTGAACCAGCACCGCATCCTCGACCGGGTCGCGCGGCTCGTCGACGCCGGGGTCCTCACCACCACCGCCAACCGGGACCTCGGCCCGGTGAACGCCGCCAACCTGCGCGAGGCCCACCGGATCCTCGAATCGGGCACCGCGATCGGCAAGATCACTTTGACGGGCTTCTGAGGCCCGCCGTACCGGACCGGGAACAACGGGCGGGGGCCGGCGGGTTGAGGAAGATCAGAAGAGGCCTCAGACAGGAGTTGCGCATGCGTGCCATCGTCGTCTCCGCGTACGGTGATTCCTCGGTGCTGGAGTACGCCGAGCGGCCCGACCCGGTGCCCGGCCCGGGTGAGGTGCTGATCGAGGTGGCGGCGACCGGGGTCAACTTCATCGACGTCTACCACCGTGAGGGGCGCTACCCGCTGCCGCTCCCGCTGGTCCCCGGATCCGAGGCGGCCGGGACGGTCACGGCCGTGGGCCCGGACGTCACCGACGTCGTGCCCGGCGACCGCGTCGTCTCGGCCAGCGTGGTCGGCGCGTACGCGACGAAGGCCCTCATCCCGGCGGACAAGGTGGTCCGGCTGCCCGACGGGCTGGCCCCCGACCTCGCGGCGGCGGTGCTGCTCCAGGGGCTCACCGCGCACTACCTGACCCACTCCACGTACGCGGTCCGCACGGGTGACGACGTGCTCGTCCACGCCGCGGCGGGCGGCATGGGCCTGCTGCTGGTGCAGATGGCCAAGCTGCGCGGCGCCCGCGTGATCGGCACGGTCTCCAGCGCCGAGAAGGAGAAGCTCGCCCGGCAGGCCGGCGCCGACGACGTCATCGGCTACGCGGACTTCCCGGAGGCCGTCAAGGAGATCACCGGCTCGGGCGTGCACGTCGTCTACGACGGGGTGGGGGCCGCCACCTTCGAGGGGTCGCTCGCGTCGCTCCGCCCGCGCGGCATGATGGCGCTGTACGGCGCGGCCAGCGGGCCGGTCCCGCCCTTCGACCCCCAGCGGCTCAACGCGGGCGGTTCGCTGTTCCTCACCCGGCCCACGCTGGGGCACTACACGGCCACCCGGGAGGAGTTGCTGTCCCGGGCGGACGACGTGCTCGGCTGGGTCGCCTCCGGCGCACTGAAGGTGCGCGTCTCCGAGCGCTACCCGCTGGCCGAGGCCCGCCGGGCGCACGACGACCTCGAAGGCCGCCGTACGACCGGCAAGCTGCTGCTGGTCCCCTGACCTCGGGGGCGCTCCTCTACCGCGGCGGCGCTCCTCCGGCCGGTGTGCCGACCAGACGCCGCGCGGCGACCATGGCACCGTCGTCGCGCACCTCGCCCGCGACGGCTTCGGCCCGGTCCCGCACCCCGGGCCGGAGGACCTCGCCGAGAGCCGCCGTCAGCGACCCGGCGGTCGGCGCGGCGGGCGGGTGCGCCGCCCCGATGCCGAGATCGCCGACGCGCCGCGCCCAGTAGTGCTGGTCGTACTGTTGCGGCACGACGACCTGCGGCGCCCCGGCGAGCGCCGCGGTGGTCGTGGTGCCCGCGCCGCCGTGGTGGACGACGGCCGCGACCCGGGGAAACAGCGCCCGCTGGTTGACCTCGCCGATCGAGAGGCAGTCGGGACCGTCGTCCTCCGGGGACAGGCCGGCCCAGCCGCGCATCACGATCACGCGGCGTCCGAGCGCGCGGGCCGCGTCGACGGCCGCCCGGGCGACGCCCTGGGGAGCCCGGATGCTGCCGAAGCCGACGCAGACGGGCGGTTCGCCGTCGTCGAGGAACTTCTCCAGTTCCGGAGGCAGCGGGCGCAGGTCCGGCAGGACCCAGGCGCCCGTCTGCACCACTTCTTGGCCGGCGGGATCGGGCCAGGGCCCGAGCGCCGGGTCGGCGGCCAGCCAGGGCCGGTCGGTGAACATGTGCCGTCGCGCGTCGGCGACCGGAGCCAGGCCCATCGAGGCCCGGTGGGAGTTCAGCGCGGCGCCGACGTTGTCGTTCCAGCGCCGCGCGTCCTCGTCCCAGAGCGCGGCGTTGCCCGCCGTTCCGTCCGGCGGCGCCTGCCCCCAGACGGGCACCGGCGCGTGGTGCGGGGACGGCAGGGTGACCGGGCAGTAGCTCGCGTAGACGTAGCCGAGCCCCATCCGCTCCGCCACCGAGTGCGCGGCGATCGACAGGGCTCCGCCCGCCACGACGACGTCGCAGTCCTCGGCCGCCGCCGGGATCGTGGCGAACTGGACGGCGACCGTGCCGTCGAGCATCCGCCGGCGCTGCTCGGGCGTGGGCGGGGCCTGAACACGAGGGGCAGCCGACGCGGTCTGCCGCAACTCGGGACCGATCGGCACGACGGGGAAGCCGAGCCCCTCGATCCACTCGCGGAAGTCGGGCGGCACGCACAGGCGCGCCTCCTGCCCGAGGTCCCGCAACGCCAGGGCCAGCGCCACCATGGGCTGGACGTCCCCGCGGGTTCCGATGGTGGACAGAAGCACGCGCATGGCACTCCCCTGTGACGACTCTGTGAGGGCATGGGTGACGGCCGGGCGGCCGCACGGCGAACGTGAGCGCGTCCACGGTCACGGACGGCGTCGGGCCTGGACCGGCCCGGCTCACGGCCCCCGATTCTGCGCCGTCACCGGGGTCTTGCCGCAAGTCCCCCCATGCCCTATACGTTGAAAGTGGCGGCCCCCGGCCGTCCGCTCCGATCAGCTCAGCGGGTGGGCGGGCCACTCCAGGAGGCGGGCGCCGAGCACGGCCGTCTCCAGGGTGAAGCGCTGCGTGGGGTCGCTGGGCGAGAAGCCGGTCAGCCTCCGGATCCGCTCCAGCCGGTAGGTGATCGCCCGCGTGCTGACGCCGAGCCTGCGCGCCGCGGCGGTGTGGTTGCCCTGCGCGGCGAAGACCGCCTCCAGCGTCTCCAGCAGCGGCTCCGGCCCGCCCCGGGCGGAGGTCAGCGGGCCGAGCACGGTGGAGACCAGGTCCACGATCGCGTCCCTGTCCCGCAGCAGCACCGGGAAGACCAGCAGGTCGGCCGCCTTCAGCACCTGGGCCCGCAGGCCGAGCCGCTCGCCGAGGTCGATCGCGCCCGCCGCCTCCCGGTAGGAGGTGACGATCCCGCCCGGCCCCTGGTGCGGGCGGCCGATCCCCACCCGCCACGTCGTGAGCGCGGACCGCACGTGGTGGGTGAACTCCCCGCTCGCCGCGGTCAGCCCAGCCGGGAAGGCGCACACCAGCAGGCCGTCGCGGGCGGCGACCAGGATGTTGTGCGAGCCGAACCTGGCGACGAGCGCCTGCTCGATCTTCCCGGCCAGCGGGTCGCCCGCCTCCAGCGGCGTGCCCGGCTTGGCCACGCTCACGGCGTACGCCCCGGCCAGACGCAGGCCGAAGTGCTCGGCGCGCTCCGCGTCGGCCCGGCCCTGCAGCAGGTCGTCGATGAACAGGCGGCGCGCCTCCTCCTCCCGCCGTACGGCGGCACGCTGCGCCTCCTCGTATCCGTCGATGTAGGCGGCGATGCCCCGTCGTACGGCGCCAAAGGCGCCACCGGAGGTCATCTCGGCGGCGTGCAGGCAGGCGTCGGCGAGCACGCGCAGGGGGATGCCGCGCTCGGCGGCGAGGGCGCCGCACTCGCGCAGGTCGTCCATGTCGGCGCGGCCGGGCAGCCTGCCTGTGGCGGCCGACGCCGCCAGGACCGACAGGAACCCGCCGAGCAGGTCGGCGGGCACCCCGGTCGCCTCGCTCACGCGAGCGAGAACGCTGTCCATCAGACCCCTACGTCGCGCCGTTCGAAGGCGAGCAGCGCCGTCATGAGCAGCACGGCCGTCGCACCCAGCAGGACAAGGTAGTCCCCGTACGGCCAGCCCTGGTAAAGGGGGCGTCCATCGAGGTAGTAGTGGACGGGCGTGAGCCAGCGCAGCCAGGAGAGGGCGTCGACGCTCCGGCCCATGGTCTCCACGATGTACCCGGCGACGCCCCAGACCCCGGCCACGGCGAGCGCGACCTGCTTGCGGCCGAACGCCGCTCCGACGCACAGGGTGAGCGTCCCGAAGAACAGCACGAGCAGGAACAGTCCCGTGTGGGCGGCGAGTATGCGGCCGAACGGCACGCCCATGCCGGCGGCGGACGAGGCCCCGGCGGCGACCACCAGCGTCACCAGCGCCACGCCGAGCAGGCCGAGCGCCAGGGCCGACCAGCGCTCCAGGAGCAGCCGCCGGCGGTCGATCGGCAGCGTCAGCGTGAGCTCCAGCGTCTTGGCCTCCTCGGGGCCGGCCAGGGCCCGGTTGCCGAGGATCACGGCGCACATGGTGAACAGCAGCGGGCCCAGCAACTGGTAGGCGATCGCCTGCAGGTAGCCGGTGCCGGTCGCGATGTCGGACAAGCCGCCCATCAGGTCCCGGAGCGCGCCGGGATACTTGGCGATCGCCTGCTTGGTGAACGTGTCGGGGTCCTTCATCATGCTCGCGTAGATCGAGATGTACATCCCGAGGAACGCGCACAGCCCGACCGTCCACCCGATGAGGGCGCGGCGGTACTCCCCCAGGGTCTTACGCACCAGCGTGGGCATGCCGGGCCTCCTCCTCGCTGTAGTAGGTTAGGAAGATCTCCTCCAGGTCCGGCTCCGCACTGACCAGGTGGACGACCGTGTGGCGGGCCGCCGCCTTGACCAGCGCGTCGGGCCGGCCGTCGATCGTGCACCGCAGGCTCGCGCCCTGCACGGTCACGTCCCGTACGCCGGGGAGCCCCTCGAAGTCCTCCCTGGGGACCGGCGCGTCGAAGTGGAGCTCCACGTGCCGTACGGCCCTCTCGCGCAGCGCGGCGATGTCCTCGACCGCGACGAGGCGCCCGGCGCGGACGATGCCCACCCGGTCGGCGACGTGCTCCACCTCGGCGAGCACGTGCGACGACATGAGGATCGTGCGGCCCGCCGTCCGCGCCTCCCGGACCATCGCCAGGAACTCCTGCTGCACCAGCGGGTCGAGGCCGCTCGTCGGCTCGTCCAGGATGAGCAGCTCGGGCTCGTGCATGAACGCCTGGATGAGCCCGACCTTCTGCTTGTTGCCCTTGGAGAGCCGGCCCATCCTGACCGACAGGTCGGCGTCCAGCCGTTCGGCCAGGTCGTCGATCCTGCCCCGGCTCACCCCTCCGCGTACGCCCGCGAGGAACCGCAGGTAGTCGCGGGCCCGTTCCCCGCCCTCCAGCGCCAGCTCGCCGGGCAGGTAACCGATCCGGGCGCGGACCCGCGGGTCCCTGGTGCTCGCGCCGAAGACCGTGGCCCGGCCCGACGTCGGCCGGATCACGTCCAGGAGCAGCCGGATCGTCGTCGTCTTCCCGGCGCCGTTCGGGCCCAGGTAGCCGAACACCTCACCCGGACGGATGTCGAGGGTGAGGTCCTCCAGGCCCCGTCTCGTACCGTAGAACTTCGTCAGTCCTTCGGTTTCCACCACTGCTGTCATGCCGCAATGGTGGACCTCCGGCCCGGCGCCGGGGTATGCCCTCTTCCGGACACCTGGCGATCTCGTCCCTTCCCGGCTTCGGCAACGACGCCGATCAGAGGCCGGTCATAGGCCGGTCAGACGGGCGGCACGCCACAGGTCGTGGAGCCGGGCAGGAGGTGGCGGTAGCGCGACACCAGCTGGTAACCCGCCTCGGCCGCCCAGCTCACCGGCGGCGCGAGCAGCACGCGGCCGAGCGCGCGCCAGGCGGCGTGCGGCTGCACCGCGAGCATCACCCCGATGGCCCGCGCGCCGTGCGCACGCAGCCCTCCCGGGCCCAGGAGCTGCACGGACGTCATGACCTCCTCGCGGGTCAGCCCCGCCGCGCCGAGGTCGAGCCCCTGCCACGCCCGTACGGCGGGCATGTAGGGCAGGAACCGGTGCCCGGCGTTCACGCACGTCTGGCAGAAGGCGCAGTCGCCGTCGAAGACCAGCAGGATGCGGTTGTCTCCGCTTTCTCCGCCCATGCGATCGAACCTACCAATCCTGGGACGGATCATTCCGGTTGCGTGGTGGCGGCGGCGCGGGCCGCCGCGACGCGCGCACCGCCAGCACGGCGATCACGATCACCGCGACAACGACGCTGAAGACGACCGCGAAGACCAGCAGCAGGACGAGCAGGGTCATCGCCGGCCCCTTCGGCGGGCCCGTGCGCGGGCCAGGCGCGCGGCGACGGCGAGGCCTGCCGAGGCGTACGACACCGCGCGCGCCAGCCGTACGGAACGGGGGATGTCGGCGACGGCCGGGCGGGGACCGTCGCCCAGCTCCGGGCGGTGCTCCACCCTGCCACCGTAGTCGTTCGCCCCGCCGAGCCGTACGCCGAGGGCGCCGGCGAAGGCGGCCTCGCAGCGCCCGGAGTTGGGGCTGGGGTGGCGGTGCCCGTCCCGTCGGAGCACGACGGCCGCGCGGCGCGGGGAGCCGCCCACCAGACCGGCGAGACCGGTGGTGAGCAGCGCGGTCAGCCGGGCGGGCAGGTAGTTGGCCACGTCGTCCAGCCGGGCCGAGGCCCAGCCGAACCGCGCGTAGCGCGGCGACCGGTGGCCCACCATCGCGTCGAGCGTGTTGACCGCGCGGTAGCCGAGCAGGCCGGGCACGCCGAGGACCGCGCCCCACACGAGCGGCGCGACGACGGCGTCCGAGGTGTTCTCCGCGATCGACTCGACGGTGCCCCGCGCCAGTTCGGCGGCGTCGAGACCGGACGGGTCGCGCCCGCACAGGTGCGGAAGGCGGGCGCGGGCGGCGGCCAGGTCGCCGTCCTCCAGCGAGCGGGCCATCAGCGCGCCCTCCTTCGCGAGGGTCGTGCCCCCGAGGACCGCCCAGGTGGCGGCGGCGGTGACGGCGGCCCGCGCGACCGGGCTCGTCCGGGTCGCCCGGTCCGCGATCACTCCGATGGCCGTCGCGGCCCCGACGCAGATGGTCGTGTAAGCGACCCCCGCCACCCGCGAATCCCGATATATGAGCTTTTCGAGGGTGGCGGCCCGGCTGCCGAACACCGCCACCGGGTGGCCCCGCCGGGGGTCGCCGAGGAGGGCGTCGATCGCCGCCCCGGCCAGCAGCCCCGCCGCCGTGGCACCGTCCATGATCCGGATCACGCACGCATTCTTCCGCAGCCCTCGCGCCCCGCCCCCGCCGGGGCGCGGGGGTCAGGGCCGGCGTACTTCCGGGGTGATCCTCGGTGTGAACGGCGAGGTGCTGGGTCGCGCGGCCGGGCGGCGGGCATCGTCGTGCGGGGTCTTCAGGACGCGTGAATCCGGGGCGGTCAGGACGCGGGCGTGCGGGGCGGCCAGGACCCGGACATGCGGGCGCGATTCAGGACGCGGGCGTGCGGGGTGCGTTCAGGACGCTGATTCGGCGGCCGGACCCGGGAACTCCGCGTCGCCGAGGAGGTGGTCCTGGAGCACCTCCTCGTTGGCGTCCAGCCAGGCGGCGGCGCGCCTGATCCGGCCGCCCGCGCCGTCGGCCCACATCCGCGCCCAGCCGCCGCCCCGCGTGCGGGCCCGGTCCCGCATCAGCGCGTACGACCGGCCGAACCGCGTCCGCGCCGTCTCCACCAGCCTCAGCCGGTCGTGCGCCGGCAGGCCGTACGTGTCGCAGAACAGCCGCACCCGGGCCGCGGCGTCCAGGGACCGCTGCGCGGGGTCCCGGTCGACCGGGTCGGCGAGCGGAGCCCAGTGCCGCAGCGTCGTCACCACGTCGAACAGCCGCGTCGTCGGCCTGGCCATGTCGAAGTCGATCAGCGCGTACGGCACGGGCCCCGCGCCGGGCCGGTCACGGAAGACCACGTTGGCCGGGGTCACGTCGCAGTGGCCCACGAGTTCGGGCGAGCCCTCGGGCTCCGAGCCGTCCTCCCACGTCGCGCCGGGGGGCGGGCCGAACGACGCCGCCGCGTGGTGCAGGCGCCGCAGCAGCAGGGCCAGCGCGGTCAGCGCCGCCTCGCTCACCGCGTACGCCGGAAGCGGGCGCGCGGGCACCATGCCCTCGATGTAGGTGAGGATCGCCCTGCCCCGCTCGTCGATCCCGAGGAACCGGGGCGCCCGGTCGAACCCGGCGGCCTCCAGATGCCGCAACAGCGCGTGCACGGACGGCGACGAGGGCCGCATCGGCCGCCGTACCGTCGCCCCTACCCGTACGAGTCCCTCGGAGACGTCTCCGACGAGTGGGATCTCACGTACGGCCATGCCGACGCAGTTTAACCACCACATTTCCGTTGCGAGGGGCAAGCCGCCGGATTTCTTCCGTTCGTGACTGCCCGTTCCTCTCAACGTGGAGGTTGTGCGCGGCGTGTCGCGACTTCGTCAGACCGAAGCCGAGCTGGCTGTAGAGCTCCAACTGATCGAAGTACTCACGGTGTGTCTTGATCTTGCCGTTCTCGACGAAGGACGTGCAGGTGGCACGGAGCGTGATGCGGCAGCCCGTTCCGGCTATCTCCCGCCCGTCCGGCAGAAGGAGAGGTCCCGTATGGGTGCCGGTGTAGGTCCACTCGGTGACGGCCGGGTTCTCGCAGTCGGCGACCTCGTACCAGGCCGTTACATGGAAGTCCGGGAACGCCGCGAAGATTTGCTCGTACACCCAGGCGATCTGCTCGAATCCTTCCGCCACGCCCGACGGTCCCACGTACACGGCATCCGGACTGTAGTGGGAGAGAATCTCGTGCAAGTCGTGAGCGTTTATCGCGTCGGCCATCCGGTGCTTGAGGGCCCAGAAGTCAGACATGCCGCCTCCACTTCCGCAAGAGCTGCTTTTCCACGCTACCCACGGCCCGGACAGCGGCCGATCGGACGGAAGTCATGCGACCACCACAAACGACGCGGGGACCTCCGTGTTCCCTCAACCAGGCATCAAAGGCGGCTCCCAGGGCGAAGGGCTCCCCCCGGGTGGCTCGTCCGCCGCTCCGTCAGATCCGGTCGCCCGGCGAGAGCCGGGCGTGCGCCTCGCGTGCGCGGCGCTCCGCCGTGGCCGCGGTGTACCGCTGGACCATCGCCAGGGAGTTCCAGCCCCCCACGCGCATCAGATCGAGTGGGTCGCCCCCCGCGTCCAGGAAGGACGTCGCCATCGTCGTACGGAAGCGGTGCGTGTGGACACCGGGGATGCCGGCCTCATCGGCCCGGCGTTTCAGCATCTGCAGAATGCCGGTCGTCGTGAGCCGCCGGTCCCCGCCGGCCGCCGTACGGCCGCGCTCGGGCAGCCACAGCCACGGGCTGCCGGCGTGACCGTGCCGCGCCCGCGCACGGAGATAGCGATCGATCGCCGCGGCGGTCTTCCGGCCGATGGGAGCCAGGTGCGTCCGCCCGCCCTTGAGGCGGATGCGCAGGACATGCTGGGACAGGAACACGTCGGTCAGCTCGGGGTCGTCGGGGTGGTAGCGCAGCCCGGCCAGTCCGGATCCGCGCATGCCGTTGTCGAGCAGCACCCGCATGATCGCCGTATCGCGCCGATCCTTGAAAGCCGTGCCCGAGCACGTCTTGAGCATGAGCCGCAGTTCGTCCTCGGTGAGGGGCTCGACCGGCCGGGTCACGACGGCCGGCGCGGCGACTCCGGCCATCGGCGAGGCGTCGAGCTCGTCCTCGTCGACCAGCCACTTGAACAGGACGCGGAGGTTGCGGAAGTGCTTGTGGGCGTCACCGGCGCTGCGTGACCGCGTCTCGCCACAGGGACACGGCCGGGTCTGCCCGTCGTCGAGCCAGCAGCCGTGCAGGCGGGTGGAGAAGAAGGCGCGCACGTGCTGAGCACGGATCTTTTCCAGCTGCCCGGGCATGTCATGCTTGTCCAGGTACTCGATCAGGAGACGCGCGGAGTGGAGGTAGCTCGTGATCGTGCCGGGTGCGAGCTTCTCACCTTCGAGTGCCAGCTGCCACGACGGGACCAGGTCTCGCAGGAGTGGGGATCTACCCATGGGGAAAGCTCCAAATCCGATGCTGTTTCATCGGTGTGCGGCTATGCTACCTTAGGCCAAGGTAACCAACCTTGCAGGTCATCCCCAAAAAACTGGCGCCCTTAGCTCAGCTGGATAGAGCATCGGACTTCTAATCCGACGGTCGGGGGTTCGAATCCCTCAGGGCGCGCTCCTCTCCCGGCCCATTCGGCCTCCGAACCGGCACGCGCTCGATCACGCATCCAGCCGTACGCCCCGATAGCCGCGGGATATACGCGGGATGATGTCGGACGCGTTTCCCCAGGTCGCGCGGCGCTTTCCGGGACCTCTGCGGGATGAAATCCACCCCGAGAACGCTGAAGGGTCCCGGAGTGATCCGAGACCCTGAGGCACAACCCGATGCGGCGAGGTTCGTGACCTATGATCTTTGGTCGAGAAGACCATCAAGTTCCAGGTCACCGGTTGGCGGGATCAAAGCGAAGACCTCCATCAGTCGGTATGAGGTATCCCATCCAGCGCTCTTCGGGCGCCGTGCCAGCGAGTTGGCCTGAATCAACGCTGCCTGATGTCTCGAAGCCGATCAAGCCGAGTTGAAACTGGACCTCGTCGAAGACGCTCGTGCCGATGGCGGCCAGCCAGTCGTCCAGGCTGCGCCGCCAATTCAACGAGGCCTCTCCGCTGTCCTCATCGAAGGGGAACCCGCCAATCCTCTCGTCAACACGCTCCAAGGCGCCCAAGGGCAGATAGAAGTCGAGCCAGTCTGGGCCGTCTTCCTCACGGATGGCCACGCATCCGCACACGACTCGGCGACCGGTCGGCAGCGTGACCGTGCCCCGTAGGTGAGAAAATTCCGCTAGTGATGCAACGGTACAGGGGACCTCGTCTTGCTCCTTGGGCTCACGATCACAACGGCTGTAGCAACCGTCGATGGCGGCAGCTCGCCAGAGGGCCGATAGCGCCAGTTGGAGGCGCTCATCGCTGGTATCACCAATCTCGATCGCCAGTTCGTAGTAGCCGCCAGACCAGTTCTCGCTGTCGGTAAATGCCGTTGGGGCGTGCATATCAGCTCCCCAGTGAAGCGGTTGCTGTGACGCAACGACTTTGCCGTAACAGATCACCGACTGACACCCCATTTCCGGGGAGCCAGACGAGAAGCAGATCCTCAGCTGAGGGCATCTTCTATCCGCCGGTTGGCGATCTCGCGTTGCCCGTCGATGCACTTGGCGTAGACGCGAAGCATGACGTCCACCCCGTGACCGGCCCGCTCGGCTGCTTCTGGCGCGTGGACCCCCGCGTTGAGCCAGAGGGACACGGCCGCGTGCCGCAGGTCGTACGGCCGGGCCGCGAGCGGCGAGGCGACCTGCTCGGGGATTCAAAGGGTAGCTTCGGGCCTCGCGCTCGCTGGAGTTGTCGCGAACTTCTCGAACTCAGCGACCATCTCGGTCAGGTTGCCGGGACCACACGCGCCCTGGAACAGCCGGCCGTCGCTTCTGATGTGGATCCAGTCACCC
Organism: Microbispora sp. H10670; assembly: GCF_014161385.1. Lineage (NCBI taxonomy): Bacteria > Bacillati > Actinomycetota > Actinomycetes > Streptosporangiales > Streptosporangiaceae > Microbispora > Microbispora sp. H10670. Next base: position 125,989 of record NZ_JABBWW010000003.1, read on the forward strand.
TCGGTCCGGTCGAGGGTTCGCCAGTCGAAGGTGTGGCCCTCAAGCTCGGTGCCGACGAGATTCACCGCTATGCTCCACCCCGGGTTGTCGAGCGTATCGATCTTGACGCCATAGGTGTGCTCCCATTCGTCGTCGCACTGAGCGGCATACCACCGCTGCAGGAAGCCGAAGGGATCATCGGTCATCGTGGCACCTCGGCATGCGGGACATCTACTTCTGATTCGACGGTCGAGGGCAGGCGTTCTGCGGGGGGACGGTGTACTTCGGGGGGTCGTCCGTGTTCCTGCCGTACCCCTGGCCGGTCCAGTAGATCCCTAATACAGCCTTCGGCGCCCCCGCCGACAGGACGATCGGAAAGTCCGAGACGTACTTCTGACCATCGAGTGTCCTTCCCTCGACCACCAGCTGCCACGTCTCTTCGTACGTGCCGGTGGCCGGTAGATGCACCGAGCGCTTCACGACGGGCCTGTCTCCGGGCAGGAGGCACTGCCCCAGGGCGTTCTTCAGAAGAGCCTCACACGTCCCGATGCTGCGCGCGAACTTGGAGCAGAAGCCGGCGACGCCGCTCTTGCCGACTCCGGCGACGACTTCCTGAAGGACTGATTCCGCCATCTCCGGCGTGAACACGACCGCAGGAGGTGGTTTCGGTTGCTCCGGCTCAAACGCGCAGCCGGCCATCAGCAGTGCGGCCACTACCGTCACCGCGATTCGACGCACGATCGGGAGCATGTGCCTCCTTCGGGGAATTCCTGGCCGTACACCACCGGCCTCTCGCGGATCTTTCTCTAGCCGGCCTCGGCCAGGAGGGCGCGGAGCGCCGGGTAGGTGATGGGCCGGGTCGGGCGGGTGCCCAGTTGGTCGAGGAGGACGCGGGAGCGGGAGAGCTCGGCCAGGTCGAAGATGGTGAGGGCCGGTGGGGCGGGGGCGGGAAGGGTGCGGAGCAGGAGGTCGGTCAGCGTACGGGCGAGGTGTTCGGTGGCGCTGCCGGTGGCGAGGCGGAGGCCGGTGTCGGCCAGGCCCGCGCGCAGGCGCTGCTGGAGGTGAAGGGCCTGGGTGAGGGTCGCGTAGGCGGCGGCGGGATCGGTGACGCGCTGGGCGGTGCCGAGTTCGTAGAGCACGGTGAACGCCTCCGCGTTGAAGCCGCCACGTTGGAGCAGGTCCGCGGCCTCGCTCAGCATGGCGGCGGCCTCGGTGGTCCGGCCGAGCAACCACAGCCGCATCCCCGCCTCGGCCTGGGCGCCGGCCCGGCCGCCGGGCAGGTTGGACAGGATGATCCTCGGCGGGCGGGTGCCGTCGTCCACCGTGACGGTGTGCCCTCGGGTACGGGCGTCCAGCACCTCCAGTGAGGCGAGGGTCATGCGGTACTGGCGGGCGGGGAAGGTGGGCATGCCCGCCGCTCGCTGCTCACCGTTGAGGATGCGGAAGTCCGTCCGGCCGATGACGTACTGGTGCCGGAGGGTCCGCATCGACGCGGCGCTTTCGAAGTCACCGGTCAGGGTGGCGTACTCGGCGGCCAGCAGGAGCAGCGAGCAGCGCACGTACGGCACCAGGTCCGGCCGGCCGAGATGCCGGTGCAGCTCCGCCAGGGCGTGTTCCGGCACCACCGGCTGGGTTTCCTCGGCGCGGGCGGCGATGAGTTCCACGCACAGGTTGTTGGCGCTGAGGTTGTGCAGGTCGTGCTTGGTCCACAGCTCACGGACCCTGCGCTGGCTCGCCAGCGCCCGTTCCCGCTGACCGAGGCTCCCTTCGAGGTAGGCGCGGAACCTGACGAGGTGGGCCTCGGCGAGGTCCAGCTCACGCCGCTGGGCGGGCCCGGGGTCGGGTAACGCGCGCGTCGCCTGCGCCAGCAGCTCCGACGCCGCGTCCAACCAGGCCTTGGCCGCCTGGCCCGGCCGTTTCTCGGCTTTCAGGAAGCGGGCCATCTCGGGATGCGGATCCTTGTCCTGGGCCGCGACCATGGCCTCGTCGCAGAGCGTGTGCACGAGGCCGAGACCGGGGCACGTCTTCCCGCGCACGTCCTCCTCGATCCACAGTTCCGCCACCATGCGCCGGTAGGCGGGCGTGCCGCCGAAGTAGTGGTGTGCCTCGATCCTGCGGAAGCGCCAGAGTGGCGGGTGCTTGCTGACGAACAGATGATGGAGCTGCGCGAGCAGTTCGAAGAACACCAGCCAGGCGGCGAACTCCGCGATCCCGCGGTCCCCTGAGACGATCCCGACGAGAAACGCCGTCCACCCTTTGCGTACGGCGAACCATTCGAAGACGGCGTGGATCGGCCCCAGGATCGGGACCCGGGTGACGGCGGCGACGGCGGGCAGGTGACTGTGCCCGGCCAGGAACAGCGCCAGGACGATCTCGTACCTGCCGAGCGACGAGTGCCGGTGCCAGAAGTCGACGATCGACGGCAGGAAACCGGCCGCGTAGGCGTACCAGACGAAGACCAGGGCGTAGACGATGCCCGTGCCGTCGCTCAGCAGCTTGCGGGCCCGTTCCCGCGGACTCAGCACGCGCGCCGACCAGACGTCGAGCCGGATCATCAACCCGATCAGCACCGCCGGGCCGATCAGGAGCACGGTGGGGACGGCCGAGCCGCTGTCCGCCGCCTTGAACCCCAGCAGTACGGCAAGCCAGGCGAACCAGGGGTAGATCACGAGCGGCAGGCGCAACAGACCCATGCGGGACATCATTGGGGAATGCCGGGCGAGGTGTGGCGAATTTCGTCAACTGACTGTGGCCAGGCGCCTACCCGGTCAGACTGTGCGGGTGCTGTTGTCGCCGGGCCAGCTCGGCCTCGGAATCGCCGTGCTCGGATTCGCCTGCTACCGGGTGGAGCGGCGCATCCGGCTGCGCAGACGCGGTGACTGGCGGGCGGTGTTCGAGGAGATCGCCGAGGTCCCCGGCGGCCTCGACGCGCGGCGGGCCCTCCTGTCCCTGCTGCACGCCTTCGCCGGGGCCGTGCTCGTCTCACTCCACCTGCCCGGCCCCGCCCTGGCCGTGTTCGGCCTGGCCATGGGGCTGGCGGGCTGGCCGGAGGCGGCGTGCGGCGCGGCCGTCGCGGCCGTGCTCCTGAGGCTCGGGCACGAGCCGCTGGTCTGGGCCACCCTGCCCCTACTGGCGGGGTACGGGACACGCCTGGCGCACTTCCTGCCGGAGCGGTGGCGGCCTCCGGAGCGGCGGCTCGCCCAGATCTCCCGGTTCGGCCCGTTCATCCGGCCGCCGCTGCCGATCGACCGGTTCTGGTCCATCGCCATGATGCTCACGACCGTGGCGCCGATGGTGGCGTCCGCCGTGCAAACCTGGTGGGACTGGGCGCTGCCGGCGTGCGCGTCGGCGCTCGCCGTGCAGATGGGCCTGCTCGACAGGGCGGTACGGCACGAGCACCGCGTGAGTATCCGGGTCCACCGGTTCGTCATGGCGTCCGGCAACGTGGTGGCGATGCTGGTGGCGGCGGGACCGGTGGGCGGCTGGTTCGCCGCGCGGTGGTCGGAGACCGGGTTCCTCACCGGCTGGCTCGGCGGCGCGCTGATCTGCGCGGTCCTGTTCGCGATCAGGTTGGTCGCGATCAGGTTCGTCTGGCCGGGGCGGCTGCGGGTGATGACCGCCCACTGGCTGTTCCCGTTCTGGGCGGTCGCGGTGTTCCACCCCACGCCCGGCGCGGTGGCCGCGCTGGCGCCGCTGTTGCTCGCCGAGACGTGCGTCGCGGCCCTCGCCGACCGCCCAATAGCCGCGAGGCTGACCGATCGTTACGCGGCTTTCATGATCCAGCTGAAGCCGGAGAACCGGATGAACGTGCTCGGCCCGTGGCTGTACGACGGGTTCCTGCGCGAGCCAGGCACCGCCGACTTCGGGCTGGTCAGGCGGTATCTCGGCATGGCCGTACACGCCTCGCTCGGTGGGTTCGTCGCGGGTCAGACCACGATCGTGAACAGGGATCCCGAGCTCAAGAAGCCGTTGGACGGCCTGCGCTGGATCGCTCTGGCCACGCAGGCGCTCTGGCTGGTGGACGAGGAGGTCACCCCGCGCGTCCCGGTGGACCTGCGGGAACCGCTGACCCGCGCCCGGTCGGCGATCGAGGCCGAACTGGTTCTCACGAAGGCCCTCGTGCTGACCTTCGGCCTGAAGTGGAACGACGCGCTGCGCGAATGGCGCGAGGCCGCCGTCCGGTACCGGTCGCTCGGCCTGCGCGCCGAGGAGGCCGCCTGCCGTGCCGGTACGGCCGACGTGCTGGACTGGCTGGGGCGTGCCGAGGACGCCCTGCGCGAGCGGGCGCGCATCCCCTCCGACGCTCCCGAGCCCGGCTGGGCCCTGCTGGACGAAAGGGTCCGCGACGGCCTTCGCGTGCTGTCAGCCGACCGGCAGGACCAGGCGGACCGGCCCCGCGTCGAGGCCGCGTGACAACGCGTCGAGATCGGCGGCGGGCACGGCGACGACAAGGGTGTCCTTGTCCGGGACGTCCAGTGCGAGCAGGCCGCCGAACATCCCCTTCGCCGTACGGAGGCTCACCACCTGGCCACGCTGGACCCGTACGGCGCCGACCGGCACGGTCGTCGCGACCCTGCCCGCCAGGGCCGCGCCCAGCGGAGGGCCGAGGTCGGACGGCGCCCCGCCCTTCGCCACCGGCGTCACCGTGTAGCGCCCGCTGAGCCGGCCCGCCCCCTCGCCTTCCAGGTCGGCCGGCACCAGAACGTGGAACGCCGGAAGGTCCCGCGTCGCGCGGATCTCCCCGGCGGGGCCCAGCGCCGGTGCCGTGACGGCCGCGCCCACTCCGGCGAGCACGACCACGCCCGCGAGCGACGACCGGACCGGAAACGCCCGTCCCGTACGCGCCGGAGCGGACGCGACGGGAACGGCCTTGACGGGCACCGGGTCACCCATGGTCACCAGCCTGGGCCTGGCCGGTTCGGGGGGCGGCGCGACGGACGCCGGATAGCGGAGGGCCGGGATCCGGTCGTAGTCGGGGGCGCCCCGGTACCAGAGCTTGCCGAGTTGTTCCCATTGGGCGCGTTCCTGGGCGGGGCTTTCCGGCAGGCGCAGCCGCATCGCCTCAAGCAGCAGGAACCGGTGCACGTCGAACGCCGAACGGATCAGCTGGGCGTACGGCCGGGCGGCCCGGACGGCCCCGCGGTAGCCGAGGATCGCGACGAGAGCCCCGCCCCAGACGCAGCACACGGCCCCGGCGCCCGGCAGGACCAGCACGGCGAGTGTCCCGCCCACGACGGCGAAGGCTCCGCCCAGGAAGCTGATCATCACCGCCGTCTCCATGGCCGCGGCGGCCTGGGCGAACGACGCGAGGAACGGGTCCGGCAGGACGGTGTAGAGCCGGGGCCAGACGGTCGTCGCGTCCATCCCGTACCGGTCGCCGTGCTCCTCGGCGGCACGCAGCACGTTGCCGAGCCGGGTCGGCAGGGTCCGCTGTGCCGTACGCGGATATCCGAGGAAGAGGTCGGCGTCGGCCGCGCGCCGCCCGCTCTGCGCGGCCAGATGCCGGGCCCGCAGCGCTTTCCGCAGCGGACGGAGCGGGGCCGAATCCGGCCAGTGGCCTTCGTACCAGCGGACCAGGCCCGGGCGGGCGACCGCGAGAAGCTGCCCGGCGAGTACGGTGACCAGCACCGCTCCGAGCACGAGCAGGATCCGGGTCTCCCCGGCGAGGCCGTTCCACCAGGTCAGCGTCCTCCCCCAGCCCGTGCCCGACGCGGCCACCGTGACCAGCGCCGCGAGGAACGCCATCAGCGGCATCCAGACCGAGGTGAGCTGCCGCCGGTCGAGGAAGGCGACGGCGCCGTCGAACAGCCCGCTCACCCGTCATTCCGTCCCGGAGTCGACGAGCCGATGCCCCTGGCCGCCGGGGCACGGAATCTCGGCTATCGGATACTCGTCCACTTCCGCCACGGTTCCGCAGACCTGGCACCTGACCCTGACCAGCCCTATCCGCGCCTCGGGCGTGCCGTACAGCTCCCAGTCGCCGTCCAGGACGGTGCCGATGGCGTCCCCGTCCTCCTCCAGGGCCCTGCGCAGTTCCGCCCTGATCAGCGCGGCGTCCAGCAGCCCGATCAGGCGGCCGTCCTCGACGACGAGCACGGCCGGCAGACCGTTGTTGATCAGTTCGAGTACGCCGGGCAGCGCCGAGAGCCCGCTGACCGGCGCGTCCGGGCCGATCTCCACCGCGAGCCCGCGTCCGGCCGGGCCCACCACCCAGCGGGGCCGTCCCGTGTCGTCGAGCACGACGAGCGTGGCGTCGGCACGATCGGGCGCCTCCTCCACCGTGGTCGTGTAGCCGGTGGCCATGAGCTCAGCCGCCGTCCGCATGCCGCCCCTTCCTAGTACCAGTCGCCGATGAGCACGAAAGCCGCCCAATAGTACGGATGCGCGTAGACGGCGCGGCCCAGATTCGGTGGTTCCGAGCCCGCGTGCAGCAACGCCCGCTGCCTGATCGTCTGAGCACTTCTCCGTACGGCGGGCTCACCGACCGTTTCGAGAGCCGTGTCGCAGGCCGCGACCGCCCTGCCGAAGTCGGCGGCCATCAGCCGGATCCGGGCCTCGGCGATCAGGAGCCGGGCCGCGGCCGGAGCCGGCAGCAGCGGCGCGACCGATTCGAGATAGGCCAGCACGTCGCCCGCGGTCGTCACGCGCAGCCGTTCCTGGGCGGCACGGAGCGCGTCGATGGCATGCTCGCCCGCGACCAGCCGCTCGTAGAAATGCCGGAAGAGCATCGTGGTCGCCAGCTCGTCGACGGTCCACAGACTGACCAGCACGGCGGGCGCGCCCGCGTGCAGCACCGAGCGGACCAGGCCGAGCAGTTCGTCGCCGGGCCGGGCCGCGGCGACGCCGGTCCGGCACGCCGCCAGCACGACCAGAGTCCTGGACAGTTTGAGCCTGAGAAACCGCTCGGCGGTGAACAGGCCGTCGGCGAGTACGACGCCCGAACGCATCGGAGCCGCCGCGTCGAAGACACCGTGCGCGCACACATGCAGGATGTCGGCCCCACCGACCCTGCGAACCAGCTCACCGCTGACCGCGCCCTCGCCGGCAAGGGTCTCGGTCTTGAACAGGCCGGTGAGCAGTTCCGCCTGGGCGGGCCCCAACATCAGCTCGGCCCCTCCCGGCGGGTCGGCGACGACGAGGGCCCGCTGCCGGCGGCCACCCCTGTTGCCCCGGCAGTACCGCAACACCGACGCGCTCGGCGCGTAGGCGACGGAATGCCCTGCCAGCTCAGAGCCGACGGCGTGCAGCGGAACCCGGTGCAGCGCGTCATGCGGAATCAGCCACACCCGGTCGCCCGGCCCCAGCCGGTTGGCGACCGGTTCGACCAGATCGGTGAGGAGCGGATCCGACAGCAGCTCCGTCACCCGGCCCAGCGCCTCCGGCCGCCGGGGCGCCGACTCCAGCATCCCGGTCAACTCGGCCACGTGCGCCCGTACGTCGCGCAGCGTGTGCGGCACTGCCACCAGCTCGGGCTCCGGATCGTCCGGATTGGCGATCATGATGACCGTCTGGCTCTCGGTCAGGAAGTACTCCGCCAGAAGCATCCGGCCCTCGGTCACGCGCGTTCTCCCGGCTTGACGGAACGTACATCCTCATCTGCGGAGCCGTTCCATCATTCCGGCCCATGGTCCGCGATGAAGGCATTTCCATCACTCCGATAGCCTCTACCGGTTCAGGTTCTCCCCGAAGAACCCGGCGATCCTTTCGACCGCGGGATCCACGTACTTCTCCTTGTCATAGAGATCGACGTGGCTGGCGCCGTCGATCCGGAAGATCTCCTTGGGGCCGGTGGCGCGCTGGAAGGCTTCGATGCTCATCCAGGACGTGACGGCGCGGGTGCCGACGATCATAAGCAGCGGCCGGCGCCCGATCAGCGGGATCGGCGCGAAGGCGTCGAAAGCCGCCATCCTGTCGATGCTGCTCCAGGTGAGAAAGCCCGCTGAGCGGGGGTGCCGGCCACGTTCGGTGCGGTAGTACTCGAAGCCCTCGGCACCGTGCTCTCCGCCGAGCGCATAGGCCTTCTCGACGGTGTCGGGGAAGAGGGTCAGCACCGGCGGTTCCTCGCCCCGTGCCTCAACGGTGCGGGCGTTGGCCGCGGCGTCCAGCATGCCGGCGAACACGGCCGGGTCCTGGGCGCCGTCGGCCCCCAGGCGGAACTGGCGGGCGACGTCGACGGCGCTGACGGTGGCGACGGCCTTGACGCGGCGGTCACCCGCGGTGGCCGAGAGGGCGTAGCCGCCGGAAGCGCAGATGCCGAGCATGCCGATGCGGTCCGGATCGACCTCACCGCGGCCGGTCAGGAAGGAGACGGCGGCCTTGAGGTCCTCGACGCGCTGCGCGGGGTCCTCCAGGCCGCGAGGTTCGCCGCCGCTCTCGCCCTGATAGGCCGCGTCGTAGGCGAGTGCGACGAACCCCCTTTCGGCCAATTGGCGGGCGTAGAGGCCGGCGGCCTGCTCCTTCACACCGGTGCCGGGGTGCCCGACGACGATCGCCGGACGCGGCCCAGTGGCCGGGGTGCCGGGAAGGTGGAGATGGCCGGCGAGCGGGATACCGGTGCTGCGGAAGGTGACGTCGATCTTCGCCATGGGGTTCTCCGTCCAGTGGTCGGCCCCGGCACGATGCCGGGCACGTGTCCACAGTCGTCGCAGCCCTGGACCGGCAGAAGCGGCGAGTTCCTGCCTGGGAAAAGACCTGCCCCCTCACCTTCGCCACCCAGGTCCGCACAATGGAGGACATGACCAGCACATCCGGCCCCGGCGAACTCGGCGCCTTCCTCAAGGCCCGCCGGGCCCAACTGGCCCCGCAGGATGTCGGCCTGCCCGAGCCGGACTCTCGGCGTAGGGTCGCGGGGCTCCGTCGTGAGGAGGTCGCCCAACTCGCCGCGATCAGCGTCGACTACTACATACGGCTGGAGCAGGGCCGTGTCCGGGCGTCCGCTTCGGTGCTCGCCACACTGGCCCGCGCACTGCGCCTCGACGACGACCAGCAGCGGTACCTGTACCAACTGGCCGGCAAGACCGACGCCCGGCCTCGCAGGCGCCGGCCCGCGCAACGCGTGCGCCCGGCCATGCGACGCCTGCTCGACCAGCTCACCGCAACCCCCGCCATCGTCTTGGGCAAACGGCTGGACATCCTCGAGTGGAACGCCGGCGCCGCCGCCTTGTACACCGACTTCTCGCAGTTTCCTGAGGATCGGCGCAACTACCTGTATCTGTTGTTCACCGACCCGATCATCCGGAGCATGCACCTGGAGTGGGAGCACGACGCCCGCGACGCCGTCGCCGCCCTGCGCATGGAGTCGGCGGCCGATTCCTCCGAGCCAGAGCTCGCCCGGCTCGTCGGCGAGCTGTCCGTGCGAGACGCCGACTTCCGTACCTGGTGGGCGGAGCACCGCGTCAACGATGCCGCCTACGGCACCAAGCGCTACCGGCATCGGCTGGTCGGCGACCTCACCCTCGACTGCGACACGTGGAGCAGTCCCGACGGCTCGGGACAGCGCCTCATGGTTCTCACCGCCGAACCCGGTTCGCCATCGGACGACGCGCTGCGCATCCTCACCTCGTGGGCGCCCGGGCAACCGAGCGGGAGTCTCTCGCCCGCTCGGTAGGCAGACGCCGGCGGACGGCAGCCGATCCCTCCTTCGGCTTCGGCGCGATGACGCCATGACCAACGAGATCTTGCCGGATGAGCGAGACGCGGCCCCGGCGATCGTCGAAGCGACGGGCGATCAGTGGACACCGCGGATGGTGCCGCCGTCCACCCGCAGGGTGGTGCCCGTGACGTAGTCGGCGAGCGGGCCGCTGAGATAGAGGACCGCGGCGGCGATTTCCTCGGGACGGCCCATCCGGCCGACGTCGTTGGGCACCAGCTCCTCGATGGCGTTGCGTTCGATGTCCTCCCACGTCTCGCCCCAACCGCGGGCCGGAGCAAGGCCGGTGAGGAACCGCTGGACGCTGTCGACCAGGATGGCGCCGGGAGCGACGGTGTTGGCCGTGATTCCGGTCCCCTTCAGCTCGCGGGCCAGCGAGACCACGAGGTTGTGGCGGGCGGCCAGTGTGGCGGTGTAGTGGGGCAGGTCCGCGCTCGGCTGCAGACCGAGCCCGCCGCCGATCTGGATGACGCGACCCCAGCCGCGCTCGTGCATGCGGGGAACCAGGCGCAGGATCATCCGGACTCCGGAGATCACGTTGACCTCGTAGGTGTGGCTCCAGTCCCCGGCGGTGGCCTCCTTCCATGAGCGGTGGGGGTAGGCGCCGGCGTTGTTGACCAGGATGTCTATTGGGCCGCCGGCCAGCGCGGCCTCGGCCACGATGTCGGCGCCGTCGTCGGTGGCCAGGTCTCCGACCGCGGTGTGAGCCCGGCCGCCGGCTGTCCGGATGGCGGCGGCGACGGTTTCGGTGCGCAGGCGGTCACGGCCGTGCACGACGACCTCGGCGCCTTCGGCGGCCAGGGCCCTGGCGATGGCTTCGCCGAGGCCGGAGCTGGAGCCGGTGACCAGGGCACGCTTGCCCCTCAGTTGAAGATCCATCTCATCCTCGCATCGTGGTCCGGGCGGCGAGACGCACCGCGTCCGATGTCTACAGTCGTAGACTTACTTGAAAGTATACAGTCGTAGATATGAGTGACACCGCCGGGCCCACCTCTCCCCTGAGCCGATCCGAGCCGCAGGGACCCACCCCGGGCAGACGCAGGCGCGACGCCGCCGCCACCCGGCAGGCCATCCTCGACGCGGCGGTCCCCGCCTTCACCCGGTACGGCTACGACGGAGTGGGCGTCCGCGACATCGCGGAGAGCGCGGGCGTGACCGCGATGCTCATCAACCGCTACTTCGGATCGAAGGAACGGCTGTTCGCCGAGGCCGTCGACGTGGCCTTCGCGCCGCGCACGGTGATCGCGGGCACCGGCGTGGAACTGGCCGGAAAGACGGCGCGGGCGCTGGTGGCGCGGACAGCGCCGGAGGCGGAGGAACTCGGGCCGTTCCTGCTCATGCTGAGGTCGGCGGCCAATCCCAGAGCCGCGCAGATCATGCGCGAGGCGATCGGGCGGCATGCCGGGCGGCACCTCGACGAGGAGCTGTCCGGTACCGCCACCGGCGTCCGGGCGGAGCTGATGCTCTCCCTACAGGCGGGAGTGTGGCTCATGCGCAGCGTTCTGGGCACGCCGGCACTGACCCAGGGGCAGCCGGAGACGCTTGCCCGGTGGATCGAATCGCTCTTTCAGGTGCTGGTGACACCCGCTACCGCCGCATCACCGCGGCCGGAACCAGGAGCAGGATCGGGGCCATGAAGGATCGGCACGCCGCTCCTGGACTGCCGACTGCCGTCACGACCGCCTGTCACGGGCCTGCACGCCACCACCGCGCAGGGTCAGCGCGCCTGTGGGGTGCCGACGCCTCGCAGCAGCGTGTCGACCACGACGTCGGCGGCCTGCGCGGCGCTCAACTCGGACAGCTCCTCGGCGGCCTGCTCCAGCAGCGGCGGCAGGACCGCGGCCACCCAGCCGGGCGGCAGGTCGGAGCGCAGCAGGCCCTCGTCGGCGGCGCGCCGCAGGAAGGCGTCGACCTCGTCGATCAGGCGGCGGCGGCGCTCGCGAATCGTCACGTCGCGAAGCATGCGGCTCGTTTCCACGGGCCACTTGCGGTTGGCGGCGATGATGCCCTCGACGTAGCGATGCAGTGCGACCGCGACCGGGGCCTCGCGTAGCCTGGCGGCCTCGATGGCCTTCTCGACCGCGTCGTAGCGTGCCCCGTAGACGGCGGCCATGAGGTCCTCACGGGAGGCGAAGCGGCGGTAGACGGTACGGCGGTCCACTCCTGCCGCAGCCGCGATGGCGGCGATGGTCGCCGACGGGTCGTCGGCGAGCATGCGGGCGCCCGTGCTCAGGACCCGTTCCAGGTTACGTGTCGCGTCTGCTCTCACCCGCCTAAGTGTTACATCCATGAGGCACTTAGAGTGCCGGACCGATGCCGCCTGTCTCTCTGTAGCACATGAAGGGGTTCATGCCCCATTGGCGCGAACATTGCTCCACTAAGTGCTACATTGTTGAGACAGTTATCCCGACCGCGGAGGAAACACCAATGGCCAGGACATGGCTCATCACCGGCGCGTCACGCGGCCTCGGACGCCGCCTCACCGAGGCCGTCCTGGAAGCGGGCGACCATGTCGTCGCCACCGCACGCAGCCCCAGGCAACTCGACGACCTGGTGGCCCGCCACGGCGACCGGATACGAGCGGTCGCACTCGACGTCACCGACGCCGCCGCGGCCTCCCGGGCGGTCAAGGAGGCCACCGACACCTTCGGCAGCCTCGACGTGGTGGTCAACAACGCCGGTTACGGCAACAGCGCACCGATCGAAGAGATGGCCGAAGACGACTTCCGCGCCCAGATCGAGACCAACCTCTTCGGCGTCGTGAACGTCACACGGGCCGCCCTGCCCGTCCTGCGCAACCAGCGATCGGGAGTCTTCGTACAGTTCTCCTCCATCGGAGGACGCGTCGGCGGCACCCCCGGAATGGGCGCCTACCAGACCGCGAAGTTCGCCGTCGAAGGCTTCTCCGAAGTCCTCGCCAGCGAGGTCGCGCCCTTCGGCATCAAGGTCATCATCATCGAGCCGGGTGCGTTCCGCACCGATTGGCAAGGCTCCTCCATGGAGATCCACCCCGTCGGGCCCGAGTACGAGCAGACCGTGGGCGCCATCCACCGCTACCGGCGCGACACCGACGGCACCCAGCCCGGCGACCCGGCCCGCGCCGCCAGGATCATCGTCGATGTCGTCCGCGACGACGACCCACCCCGACGGCTCCTCCTCGGCAGCGACGCCCTCGCCTCCGCCCGGAAAGCCGCCGAGATCCGCGCCGCGGAGACCGAGAAATGGGCTGACGTGAGCCGCTCGGCCGACTACCCCGCCGACGAACGTCAGCCATCACTCCCATAGCGCGGCCGCTGTGACTGATGACTCGTTACCTGAGCCGACCGACGCGCCGTACGCGGGGCACGCTGAAGGCGAGAACCAGATCCGGCTCCCGCCTTGGCGCAGAGCCATGACGGTCTGCCGCAACGCACGATCGTGCCCACCGTGGACGGTGGCGGCGCTGCGACCGCTGTGCGCCTCACGGGCGAGTTCGAGCAGGTTGCGGACGAGCGCGGTCAGCGAAACCTTGGTCATGACTGCGGCGCGCGACGGTCCCGCCGCGCCTCCAGCTCTTCCGGGCTGACCACGGTCAGCATCGGCTGCCCGGGCGCGCAGAACATCGTCACCACGAACGCCGACTCCTCGTCTGCCAGATGGTTGCCGTCCTGGTAGTGGATCACGTCACCACCGGGCTCCCAGAACGCCTCACCGGCCCGGACGACCCGTACGGGCTCTCCTTCGAGCTCGAAGTTGACGGCCCCCTTGACCACGTACCCGTACGCGGGCCCGGAGTGCCGGTGAGGTGGCGCACCAGGGCTGTTCGGCGGCAACGTGACCAGGATCGTCATCGCCTCGGCCCCCTCCGGCGCGGGCGGCGCTCCCGGCACGGTGGCGACCACGTCGAGCTTCGGCGGCGGCCCGCTCTTGTCGGGGTTCTCGAGGTGGTGAGCGTGCGCGTGATCGGTGCTCATCAGGCTTCCTTGCTGGACGGTGGCCGGCTCGATCCGGCCGTGTACCAGCTCAGACCGGACAGCACCCCGATGCGTGACAACGCCCGGAACAGTTCGCCCCGTTCGAGGTAGCGCAGCGCCGGGGCGCCCCTTTTTGGCATTTGTCATCGCGGTGATCCGCGAGGCCCATGTCGATCCGGTGGCATCGACGACTACAGCGGGAAGCGGCGCAGAACCCACCCTTGAGCCATGACGACGGACGTGCGGGAAACGGCGGTCGCCCTGGACGTGGCGATCGCGGCGACCGAGCTCAGGCAGAGGTACGGCGAGTTCGAAGCGGTCAGGGGCGTTTCGCTGACCGTCCGCAGGGGTGAGCTGTTCGCCCTGCTCGGCACCAACGGCGCCGGGAAGACCACGACGATGGAGGTCCTGGAGGGCTACCGCCCCGCCACCTCCGGCGTCGTGGAGGTGCTGGGGATCGATCCGTACCGCAGGCGCCGGGCGCTCAGCCCGCGGGTCGGGATCATGCTGCAGGAGAACGGCTTCCTCTCCGACCTGACGGTGGCCGAGACCATCGGGCTGTGGCGTGACCTGCACGCGAACCCCCGTTCTCTGGACGAGTCGCTGGAGCTGGCCGGGCTGGCGGACAAGGCGCGGGTCAGGGTACGGCAGTTGTCCGGCGGCCAGAAGCGCAGGCTCGACCTGGTGCTGTCGATCATCGGCCGTCCCGAGGTGGTGTTCCTGGACGAGCCCACGACCGGGATGGACCCCGAGGCGCGCCGGACCACCTGGGGCCTGATCCGCGACCTGGTGACGGACGGCACGACCATCCTGCTCACCACGCACTACCTGGAGGAGGCCGAGCATCTCGCGAGCCGGCTCGCCGTCATGCACGAGGGCGAGATCCGGGTCGAGGGGACGCTGGAGGAGGTCGTCGGCAGGCACGGCGACCGCGTCTCCTTCCGGCTGCCGCCGGAGATCCCCCTGGACGCCCTTCCGCTGATCGGCGGCCACACCCCCGGCGTCGCCCTGGCGGGCGGAACTCCCGTCGTCACGTACACCGTCACCGGCGGCGACCAGGCCACGCGGGCCCACGAGGCGCTGGTGCCGCTGTTCGCCTGGGCCGCGGAGCGCGGCGTCGCGCTCGAACGGCTCGCCGTCCGGACCGCCTCACTTGAGGACGTCTTCCACTCCGTGGTGAAGGAGACCGCATGAACGACGTGGCGCAGGCGGTGCGGCTGGCCCGCGTCGACCTCACCCTTGTCTTCCGCAACCGTACGGCCTTCGTGAACGCCGTCCTGCTGCCGCTGCTGATCGCCGGCGCGCTGGCGTCCAACGGCGTCGGCGAAGGGACCGCCGGCATCCCGGGGACGCAGTACGTGATGACCGGGATGATGGCCTTCATCCTGGTCTTCGCGACGTTCATGAACCTCGCCGGCTTCTACACCTCCCGCCGCGAGGAGATGGTGCTGAAGCGCCTGCTCGGCGGGCCGGCCACCAGGACGGCCGTCCTCGGCGGCAGCGCCCTCGGCGCGACGGCCGTGTATCTCGGCCAGGTGATCATCCTCTGTGTGCTCATGTCCGCCGCCATGGGCACCAGTGCCCCGGCCGACATCCTGCTGCTGCTGCTCGCCGCGCTTCTCGGCGCGGCCTTCTTCTCCCTGCTCGCCATGGCCGTCTCCGGCCTGTCCTCCACCGGGGAGATGGCGCAGATCGCGACGCTGCCGGTCGTGCTGCTCCTGGTCGGCGGCTCGCCGGTGATGCTGCCACCGGAGATGCTGCCGCCGGCCCTGCGCACCGCGATCGAGTTCCTGCCGATGACGCCCATCGTGGAGACCATGCGGACCGCCTACCTGGGGCTGGACTACATCGGCGCCGGTCACGAGCCGCTCGGCCCTCTGGAGCGCTGGGGCGCCGCCCTGCCCTCCCTGGGCCTCCTCGTCGTGTGGATCGCGGTCGCCGCCCTGCTGGCCCGGGCGTTCTTCCGCTGGGATCCGCGCCGGGGCTGATGGGTAAGGTTGGGCCATGAACGCCGGGATCAAGCGGGCGCGTCACATCACCTTCTGGACCCTGGCCCTCGAGTTGGTGTTCGCGTGGCTCGGCCCGGTGATCCAGATCGTGGTGAGCAGAACCGAGGGCGGGGGCGGCTGGAGCCGTCTCGTCCTCGTGGCCGTGGGTCTTCCGATCTTCAGCTGGCTGTTCCTCCGCATCGTCCGCGCCGCCGTCGACGGCCGGTACGCCGCACGCGAGGTCGTCGCCTCCGGCGCGCTCGCCCTGGTGATGATCGTCCTTGGGGCGGTCCTCATGGCTGATGTTCCCGGCGTCGCGTCCGCGATGCTGCCGTTCTCCTGGAGCACGCTGACCACGACGTGGACCGGGGTGGCGGTGCTCGGCGTGAGCGCGCGGGCCGCCGTGGCGCTGACGGCGGGCGCCGCGGGCGTCTACGTCGCGCTCGACTTCCTGTTGCTTCCCGGCTTCGGCGAGCAGCGCGCCGAGCTCTTCCTCTATCTGCCGATGCTGGCGCTGCTGCCCTACAGCAACCGGCTCTGGCTGTGGATCTACCGCATGGTCATCCAGGTCCACGAGGGCAGGAAGGCGCAGGCCGAGCTCGCCGTGACGGAGGAGCGCCTCCGGTTCGCCCGGGACCTGCACGATCTGGTCGGCCACAGCCTCTCCGCCATCGCGGTCAAGAGCGAGCTCGCGGTCAAGCTCGCCCGCGTGGCCCCCGACCAGGCGACGGAGGAGATGACTGCGGTACGCGGACTGGCCAAGGACGCCCTGCGGGAGATCCGGGAGGCCGTGCGGGGCTACCGCGCCATCGACCTGTCCGCCGAGCTGGGCAGTGTGCGTGCCGTGCTGGAGGCGGCGAACATCCGGTGCACCCTCGAACTGCCGGAGCGGACACCGCCGGGCGAGGCGGCCACGCTGCTCGCGTGGGTGGTCAGGGAGGGCGCCACCAACACGCTGCGGCACAGCGCCGCGACCCGGTCCCGCGTCACGCTGAGGCTGACCGGCGCGACGGCGGTGCTGGAGATGGTCAACGACGGGGTCGGCGGCCAGAGCACCGACGACGGCGGCACCGGTCTCATCGGGCTGAGCGAGCGGCTGACCGCCGCCGGCGGCAGCCTGACCGCCCGGCCGACCGGTTCGGGCGAGTTCGTCCTGCGAGCCGTCGTGCCGACCACCGACCGCGCGCACGTCCTCACCGAGGCGGTGGCCCGATGACCGACCCGATGATCCGCATCCTGCTCGCCGACGACGAGCACCTCATCCGCGGCGCGATCGCCACCCTGCTCGGGCTGGAGCCCGACTTGCAGGTCGTCGCCCAGGTGAGCCGGGGTGACGAGGTGGCACCCGCCGTGCGGGAGCACCGGCCCGACGTCGTGGTGCTGGACATCGAGATGCCCGAGATGGACGGCCTCACCGCCGCCGAGGGACTGCCGGGCCAAGCGATGATCATCTTGAGCAGCTTCGGGCGGCCGGGATATCTGCGGCGGGCGCTGGCCGCCGGGGTGCGCGGCTTCATCCCGAAGGACGCCTCGGCCGACGAGCTGGCCACGGCCATCCGCAAGGTGCACGCCGGAGGGCGTTACCTCGACCCGGAGATGGCGGCGTCGGCGATGATGGCGGGCGACAGCCCGCTGACCGACCGCGAGCGCGGCGCGCTGTCGCTGGCGGCCGAGGGCGCGTCGGTGCGGCAGATCGCCACGGCGCTGCACCTGACCGAGGGGACCGTGCGCAACTACCTGTCCAGCGCCGTCACGAAGCTCGGCGCGACCAACCGGATCACCGCGATCCGCGCCGCCCAGGAGAAAGGCTGGCTCTGACGTCCTCCCCCGTCCGGCCGGCGGCAGAGCCCGCCCGCCGGTCCTCCCTCACTCCGTACGCCGTCGACCGGAAGAGGAACGAGGCCCACGAGCGGTAGGGCCGCCAGGCGTCGGCGACCTTCCGGTACGCGCTCGCCGTGGCGTCCTGCGGCAGCCCGTACGCCTCGCGGAGAATCGCGAACAGGCGCGGTTCGTCGCCCGGGAACGCGTCGGGTGCCCCCGCGCCCCTGATCAGGATCAGTCCCGCGGAGAACGGCCCCACACCGGGCAGGGCGCGAAGCTCGGCCAGCGCCTCCGGCGGGTCGAGCGCGCGCAGGTGCTCGGTGGTCAGCACGCCGTCGAGCGCCGCGCGGGCCAGGCCACGCAGCCACTCCTCCTTCTGCTCGGGCAGGCCGAGTCCGTCGGCGTTCACCAGCGACACGGGCGGCGGGAAGGCGGTGTACGCCCGGCCGTCCAGCTCGACCGTGGCGCCGTACCGCTCGGCGATGCGCTGTTTGAGCCGGGACGCGATGAGCATCGACGAACGCTGCACGATCACCGCCCAGCAGGCGGCCTCCCACGGGCTCCAGAAGCACAGCGGCCGCAGGCCGGGGCTGCGGCGCTGCAACTCCCCGAGCACCGGGTCGGACTCGCCGATCTCGGCGAAGCCCGAGCCGTCGACGTCCAGGGACAGGATGCGGGCCACCTCACCTCGGATCGCCGGCCCCGCGGGCCTGGTCGTCCGTACGGCTACCCCGCCCCGCGCGGCGGTCACCGCCACGCCGATCGGCAGCCAGTCGGCCTCGGCGCAGTAGGCGAAGCGCAGCGTCCTGCCGTCGGAGGGCAGCCCGCTGGTGACCGGCCAGTCCTCGACGAACCGGAGCGTCGCGTCGAAGTCGAACGGGCCCGTGGCGGTGAGCGTGAATTCATGCCCGGTCATGCGGGACATCGTACGGACACGGACCGACAACCCGGCACGCCGTACGCCGTCGTTCCCGCCGTACCGGGCCGGAGTGCCGGGCCGGGGGTGCCGGGCCGGGAGTGCCGGCCCGGCACACGTCTCGCTCCGGGACAGGGTCAGGGGCTGGTGCAGGTGGCGGTGGGGGTGGCCGCGCTGCCGTTGGCGGTGAAGCCGAACGTCGTGGACGCGCCCGCCGCGATCGAGCCGTTGTAGGACTCGTTGGTCACGGTCACCGAGGAACCGGACGTGCTCTGCCGGCCGTTCCACAGGCTGCTGATGCTCTGCCCGCCCGGCCAGCTCCACTTCACGGTCCAGCCGTTCACCGGCGCGCTGCCCGCCCGCACCGTCACCTCGGACTGGAACCCGCCGCCCCAGCTGTTGATCGTCTTGATCGTCGCCGAGCACGCACCCCCGATGGGAGACGAAGACGGGCTCGGCGAGGCGCTGGGCGACCGGGACGGCGACACCGACGGCGACGACGTGGGTGACTGTGACGGCGACTGTGACGGCGAGGAGGTGCCGCTGTTGAGCGCGCTCAGGGCCGCCTGGTAGGCGGGCTTGGGCTGGTAGCCGGAGTCCCACATCATGGGAGCGCCGTAGCCGGGGAACGTCCCGGGAATCCAGGTGTGGCCGTCGTCCACGCCCCACTGCGACACACCCACGCAGCGAGGAACGGCCAAGCAGGCGTTCACGACCCTGCCGTAGTCGGTGCCCTGCTGCTGCAGCTCGGAACTGTCCGCCGGCATCTGGATGCGGTCGTCGAGCTCGGTGATCGCGACGTCCAGGCCCAGGGCGGCGAAGCGCTCCATGTTCGCCTGCAGGGACGACGGCACCTGGCCGACGATGAAGTGGCTCTCCAGCCCGATGCCGTGCAACGGGACTCCCTGGGACAGCAGCGACTGCGCGAGCGAGTAGAGCCCGTTGCTCTTCGCGTTGATGCCCTCGATGTTGTAGTCGTTGATGTACAGCTTGGCGTTCGGGTCGGCGGCGTGCGCGGCCCGCAGCGCGGCGGCGATGTAGCCGGAGCCCATCGCCCTGTAGAACACGTCCTGGCGCAGGGTGCCGTCCTCGTTGTACGGCTCGTTGATGACGTCCCAGGCGTAGACCTTCCCCTTGTAGTGGGTGGCCTCGGTGGTGATGTGGTTCTCCATCACGCCCTGGACCTGGTTGAGCGGCAGGCTGCCGACCCAGGCGGGCAGCTGGGCGTGCCACACCAGGTTGTGCCCGCGTACCCGCATGCCGTGCGACTGGGCGAAGGAGACGATCTGGTCACCCGACCCGAAGTTGAACGAGCCCTTGGACGGCTCGGTGGCGTCCCACTTCATCTCGTTGCCGGGGGTCACCATGTCGAACTGGGCCGCGGCGAGGTTGACCTCGGCGCTGATACCGAGGTCTCCCCGTGTCAGCGCGGTGCCGAAGTACCTCCCCCTGGCCTCCGCCGCGGCCTTCAACGTCGAGGCCGCGTGAGCGGGGATCGCGAGCCCGAGCGCGACGGCGCCGGCGGCGATGACCGCCAGGGCCGTGGCCGGCCCCCGCGCGCGAGTCCGATGCCGTTCCGTCCCGGTAGTGGGCGGTTTCATGTCAGCCCTCCAGAGAGATCTGATCCCGAACTGCGAACGTGCGCACTCGCCAGCACAGAGCGTGTCATTGTTAGCGCTAACATTCGTGGGTCTCTCCGCTCCTGGGCCGATGGTGGCGCAGCAGCGGAGCCAATACGACGGGGAGCGGCGCGTCAAGGACGCGGCCGGGCCACTCCCCGGAAGGACTCGCGGCGAACGACCCGTTTCACCACCATCCGGCGTCCCCAGCCGTACCGCAGGCGGGTCGCCTCTTGCTGAAACATTCACCCTTGCTGACGCCACCGGTCAGATCGGGTGCGCTCACGCTCCGGAGGCATGCGGGACGAGCCGCGCCATGTCCCCAGGCTCAGGTCAGAGATAGCCCCAGGCCGCCGCGATCTCCCGCAGCGGCTCGGCCACCTCTTCGGGAGCGGGCAGCGGGCGGCCGCGCTGTACCCGCCCGCTGCGGATCTTGTCGCGCCAGTCCCCGATGCCCTTCACGAACTCGCCGTGGTCCTTGTCGCCGTAGCGGATCATCTCGGGCTCGTACTCGACACCGAGCCAGGCGCAGACCCGGCGCAACTCGCCTTCCGTGTCGTCGACGAGCCTCTCGTACCGGACGACGAGCCCCTCGTGCCTGCGCCTGGACTCCTCCAGGTGACGCATGTACTGCAGCGTGTGCCGTACGGCCTCCTCGACGGGCCGCGCCTGCGGATCGGCTTCGTGCCAGGACCGGACGATCGAGGCGGGGTGGCGCAGCAGGTAGACGAACCGGGCGTCCGGCCAGCACGTCGAGATGCGGCGGTGGGCGAACACGTTGCTCGGCGTCTTGTCGACGACGATCTCCTTGCCGCTCCTGACCAGCTCCCGGTGCAGCAGACGGTCCCACAGGATGTGCTCGATGTCGCTCGTACGGTGCCCGGCCGCCTCTATGGCCTGCCGTACGGGCTCGGTGGTGAGGGTCACGGCGATCCGCCGGACGTGCAGTTCGTGTGGCGCGTGGATCCTGGAATGGCTGTTCAGCAGCACCCGGAAGAGCGTGGAGCCGGACCTGACCGGGGAGAGCACGAACACCGGCGCGCGGAGGAGGCGGTCGCTCTCCGGGTCGGCTGGTGGTCTGGGCTCGTCCCTCGGCGGCTGGACCGCTGCGGGACATGGGCGGGCCCGGGTGATGACGTAACCGGTCATCCCTTCGACGGCGGCGTTGACCTTGCTCTTCCACGGCATGGCCACGACCGTAAGGAGGCGGGGTGGCCTCGCGGTTAACGGAGGCTGGGTGTTTCCAAAGCCGCGCCCTCCCGGGCAGTCCCAGAGCGCGGGCAGTCCCAGGGCGCGGGCGCTCCCAGAGCGCGGGCAGTCTCAGAGCATGGGCGGTCCCCGGGCGCGGGTCGTTCCGCGACAGCCGGGGCGGACGGCGCGCTATGAGGAGGAGATCGCCAGGACCGCCTCGTCGGGCCGCACGCTCGTCAGCCGGAGGTGGATGTCGCCGATGCGGGCGGGCCGGTCCATGGTCAGCGTCAACGCTCCCCTGGTCCGGCAGCGGCCGTTGACGCAGTCCTGGCTGACCCCGACGTTCATGCCCTCGACGCGGTAGCCGCCGGAGGAGCCCTCGAAACGCAGGCGCACCATGCCCTGGTCGAGGGCGGCCACCGTGAGCGCGTCGAGGCCGGTGGCGGCGTCGAGCCGCAGCCGGTCTCCCTGGCGGACCTCCACCTCGCAGTCGGCGTTCCGGCACGCCTCCGGATCGGTGGCGGCCCGGACGGCCGGCGAGGCGGGCGGCGGGGCGGGCGTGGTCAGGGGGACCGGGTCCGTGGTGGACACGGCGGCGGGTGTGGCCGCGGGCCGTGACCGTGTCGGCGGCTCCGGGGCTCCGCACGCCGCCAGCAGCACGGCCGCCGGCACGGCGACGAGACCGATCCGCCCGGCGAGGACGAACGCCCCCGATGCAACCCGCATGACACCCGCTCCCCGTCGCGCCCCCGAATACGCCGGCGGCCGCACCTCACGACTGTCTTCGCAGGTCACACCGCCATCGAAGACTCTCCCCACGCATCGGTCAGCCCAACCGGCCGGGTCCCGCGCGGTTCGGCGTCTAGGGCCGTACGGCCGCCCTGCCGGGACTGCCACTCGACGCCGGCACCCTGCTGCCGTTCCCGGCGTCCGCCGGTGCCCTGCCGAACACGGGTCCGGTGCGCTCCGGTCCCGGCGCCAGGACGGTGCTCAGGGCTCCGGTGATCTGGTGGGCGGTCCTGCGGACGGCCGGGCCCAGGCGCGGCAGCGCCGCGGCGGCCGCCGGGGCCGCGACGGAGACGACCATGCACACCCGGCCGTCCGGCGCGAAGACGGGCGCGGCGGCGCAGCAGATCCCCTCGGCGTACTCCTCCCGCGCGTAGCTCACGCCCTCGCCGCGGACGGCCGCGAGCTCGCGTTCCAGCGCGGCCGGGCCGGTCACCGTACGGCCCGTCATCCGCCGGGGGGCGGGACCGGCGTAGAAGGCCTTCCGCAGTCCGGCGTCATGGGCGAGCAGCGCCTTGCCCGCGGCCGTGCAGTGGAGCGGCGCGCGGTCGACGCCGTCCGACGGCGACCTGACCCGGTTGTGCCCATACAACCGTTCGACATACGCGACCTCGCCGCGGTCGGGCACGGCGAGGTTGACGGTCTGGCGGGTGGCCTCGTACAGCTGGAGCAGGTACGGCAGGACCGCCCGGCGGCAGTCCGGCACCCGGCGGCCCTGCACGGGCCAGCCGCGCGGCGACAGCAGTTCGGCGAAGCGCCCGTCGACCGTGTAGTCGCCGCCCCTGCGGGTGACCAGGCCGCGTCCCTGCAGGACCCCGAGCAGGCGGTGCGTGGTCGTCTTCGAGAACCCGGTCGAACGGTGCACCTGGGTGAGGTTCATCGGCCTCATGCCGACCGCAAGGCAGAAGAGGATCGCGATCCCGCGCTCCAGGCTGCCCAGGGCCGACGCCGTCTCCGCCCTGCCGGACCGTTCCATCAGCACGATCGCAGACCTCCGTCATCGCATTCCGAAGAGCATTCCGAAGAGCACCTTGTGATCGGCCAGCGGCCACCCTAACCGGAGCGCCGCGCACGTGCGGCGGTTTCCGTCGAGGGCGGCCGGCGTACGGCCAGGGCGGCGGCGTTCAGCCGACCTCCACGCTTTCCAGGACGCCGAGAGCGTCGGGCACCAGCACGGCCGCGGAGTGATAGGTGGTCACGAGGTAGGAGATGACCGCCTTGTCGTCGATGCCGGTGAAGCGCACCGACAGACCCGGCTCGTACTCGTCCGCCAGGCCGGTGCGGCGCAGCCCGACGACTCCCTGTTTCTCGGTTCCGGTGCGCATCACCAGGATCGAGGTGAGCCCGCGGTCGGTGACGGGGATCTTGTCGCAGGGCAGTATCGGGACCCCCCGCCACGCCATGACCTTCGCGCCGCCGGACTCGGTGACCTCCGGATACAGACTCCGGGCGGTGCACTGGCGACCGAAGGCGGCGATGGCGCGGGGATGGGCCAGGAAGTAGTGCGAGCTGCGCCGGCGGGCCAGCAGTTCGTCGAGGTCGTCGGGGGTGGGCGGGCCCGACCTGGTGTGGATGCGCTGCTTGAGATCGGCGTTGTGCAACAACCCGAAATCACGGTTGTTGACCAGCTCGTGCTCCTGCCGCTCCCGCAACGCCTCGACCGTCAACCGCAACTGCTGCTCGGTCTGGTTCATCGGCTCGTTGTACAGATCCGCCACCCGCGAATGCACCCGCAGAATCGTCTGCGCCACACTCAGCTCATACTCCCGCGGCCCCAGCTCGTAATCCACGAACGTCCCCGGCAGCGTCGCCTCACCCACATGCCCCGCCGCCAGCGCGATCTCCGCCTCCCCGTACCGGTTGGCCGGACGGCCGGCCCCGGGGCGGTTCAGCTGCTCCCGCAGGCTGTCCGAGCGCTCGGTCAGCTCGTCGACCACCGGCCGTTCGAGCACGAGCACGACGCAGCGGGTGAGCGCCCTGGCGGGGGGCGCCGCCGGGCCGGTGAGATCACCGAGGTGATCCCCGTCGGCCACGACCCGGAGCAGCGTCTCGCCGCCGTACTCGCCGACGCCGACGCAGGCGATCTTGCCGTGGGCGACCAGGACCACCTGCCCGGCGGGCACCGGTTCGTCCTGGTCCAGTTCGTGCTGCACGAACCGGTCCGCCAGCGCGGCCAGCGCCTCCGCGTCGGCGTACCCGTGCAGCGACGGCAGTTCGCACAGCTCGGCCGGGATCACCCTGACCTCGGCCCCGGTCGAGACGAACGTCACCCGCCCGTCTCCCGGGGTGTAGGTCAGCCGCCGGTTGACCCGGTAGACCCCGCCCTGCACGTCGATCCACGGGAGCACCCGCAGCAGATGGCGAGGGGTGATCTCCCGCATCTGCGGCGGGGTCTTGGTGGTGGTCGCCAGGGTGCGCGCGGCCCTGGTGCTCAGGGCCAGCCGCGACGCGCCGTCGGGCCCGATCGGCGCGCTCATGAGGCACCCGCCGTGAGGTGGAGCACGGGCGGGTGAGCGGCGCCGTCCCCGGCGGGCGCGCCGTACGTGGTCGCGCCGTACGCCGGAGCGCCGTACGCGCGAGCGAGGGAGCCGATCCTGGCGGTGGCGGTGCCGAGGCCGGTCGGGCCCTGGGTCCACCGGGCCACCGGACCCGCGCGCAGTTCCTCGTCGAGATAACGCCGGCACCGTTGATGCCAGCGCAGGATGGCGGCCATCCAGTTGCGCAGATCGGTCACGTACGCCGCGACCGACTCCCGTACGGCCTCGCCCGCGTCGATCCGGTCGAGCAGGGCCGGCAGGTCGATGGTGGTGATGTGCTCGAACTGCCTCATCCGGCTCGTCATGAGCCCGTCCACCACCGTCACGCCCTCCTGCGGCGGGCAGTCGAGGAAGGTGGACATCACCAGGACCGCGTTGTGCAGTTCGCCCTCGTACTGGATCTCCTTGCGGTAGGAGAACAGGTCGTTGAGCAGGCACGCGTAGTCCTGCGCGGCGTCGGTCATGCCGAGGAACTCGCGGGTCAGGTGGATCTCCACGGGGATGACCCGGTCGGGGGCGAGCCTGGCGAGGCACATCGTCATGTGCGAGCCGAAGGTCCTGCGCCGCATCTCCAGGTAGTCGACGGGGTCGGGCACCCGGTTCTGGGCCTGGTTGGCCAGCTCCCACACCCAGCTGTCGATCATCTCCTCCACCGACGTGCGGAAGATCTCGCGGGAGCCGGCCGGCAGCGGCCCGGCGGTGCGCGCCCAAAGGTCGGCGAGCCCTCGTTCCAGCCCCGTCGACGGGGTCAGCCGCGGGACGAGATCCAGTGGCATGAGCTCCTTGAGCCGCCGGTTCAGGAGCTTCGCGCCGACCAGGTCACGTGCCGCGCCGAAGACGCGTGGATAGTAGTCGTCGCCGTACGTTCCCCAGGCCAGCCAGTTGGTGGCCAGGACCAGCTCGTCGGCGGTGGCGTCCGGGGTGATGCCGGACGCGCAGAGAGCCAGGTCGAATCCGGCGAGCCGCCGTTCGTCCCACACGGCGGTCGCCGGGATGCCGGGAACCCCGTCGAAGAACCCCATCGCCGCGCACCACTCCAGGTCGGCCGCGCGCGCCGCGTCCAGGTGCGGGTTGTCGCGCACCTCGAACGGCATGTACGGCTCGGGCAGCCGTACACCGGCCGCCGCGAAGGGCCTGTGGGTGTGGTTGCGCAGGCCGCCCGCGCCCGTGAGGTGGGCGCGCGAGACGTTCATCCCGAAGGCCCCCGCCTGCCCGCCGTTCTTCGTGTAGCGGCTGGAGGCCGAGTGCCAGGCGTGGCCTCCCGCCTGCCAGTCCTGCAGCCCCTTGGCGTATCGGAGGACGAGCCCCTGCTCGGGCGGCGAGACCGCCTCGTCGGCGAAGAGCGCCGGGAGTTCGGTCAGCGCGGTGTGCTCGAACTGGTGCAGCCGCGACGTGAGCAGGTCGTTGGTGATCTCCACGGCCCGGGCGGTGTCACAGCCGAAGAAACGCTCGCAGACCAGCACGCAGTTGGACAGCTCGCCTTCCTCCCGCACCTCCCGCTCGTAGGAGAACAGGTCGTTGCGCAGGTGCACGGAGTCGGCGAACGACTCCGTCAGCACCCGGATCGGCCGGCTGCCGGCCAGCCGGGCCGGAAGCTCCGCGCCCACCGCGTGCTCGACCAGCGCCGCCGACCACGGGGCGCCGCCGACCTTCCGGCGTTCCTCGATGTACTCGATGGGGTTGGAGACGGCGTCCCGTTCGATGTGGAACAACTCCCACATCGACTCCTGGAGCAGATCCCGGGTGACCCGGACGAACCGCCGCCGCCACGCCGCCGACATGGCGGGCACGGTGCGGAGCCACAGGTCGGCCAGTCCCCGTTCCACGGGGTTGACCGGCTCGGGCGGGTCGTCCGCCATGAACGCGTCGAGCCGGTCCAGGTACTCCTGGGCGCCGTCGAGATCCCTGCTGCGCTTGAAGGTCTCCAGGAAGTGGTCGTCGAAGTAGAAGACCCAGACGTACCAGTCCGTGACCAGGTCCAGCTCCGGGGCGGAGCAGTCGGGATGGGTGTAGGCGCACATCAGGCCGTAGTCCATCGCGTCGAGCGACTCCACGGTCCAGATGTCCGGATCGTCCAGCATCCCCATCCGCTCCGCCCAGCCGCGGGTGTGCGTACGGGCGGTCTCCACGTGCGGGTTGAGCCTCGGCGGATACGGGAGATAGAAGTCCGGCAGCCGGTAGGACGACATCACAGGACCTCGACGCTCTCCAGGATGCCGAGGGCGTCGGGCACCAGCACGGCCGCCGAGTAGTAGGTGGTCACGAGATAGGAGATGATCGCCTTGTCGTCGATGCCCATGAAGCGCACCGACAGACCCGGCTCGTACTCGTCCACCAGGCCGGTGCGGCGCAGGCCGACGACGCCCTGGTCCTTCTCCCCCAGGCGCATGACCATGATCGAGCTGACGCCCTGGTCGTTGACGGGGATCTTGTTGCACGGCAGCAGCGGGACCCCGCGCCAGGCGGGCGCCTTCTGGCCGTTGAACTCGACGGTCTGCGGATAGATGCCCCGGCTGTTGCACTGCCGGGCGAAGGCCGCGATCGCCTTGGGGTGGGCGAACATGACGGTCGGGTTCTTCCAGACGGTGGTCAGCAGTTCGTCGAGGTCGTCGGGGGTGGGCGGGCCCGACCTGGTGTGGATGCGCTGCTTGAGATCGGCGTTGTGCAACAACCCGAAGTCGCGGTTGTTGACCAGCTCGTGCTCCTGCCGCTCCCGCAACGCCTCGACCGTCAACCGCAACTGCTGCTCGGTCTGGTTCATCGGCTCGTTGTACAGATCCGCCACCCGCGAATGCACCCGCAGAATCGTCTGCGCCACACTCAGCTCATACTCCCGCGGCCCCAGCTCGTAATCCACGAACGTCCCCGGCAGCGTCGCCTCACCCACATGCCCCGCCGCCAGCGCGATCTCCGCCTCCCCGTATCGGTTCACCGGGCCGTCCGGGTCCTCCCGGTACGCCGACACGTGCTCGCGCAGGCTCTCCGACAACGCCAGCAGACGCTCGAAGGCGTCCCTGGTCAGGGCGAGCACGGTGCACGGCGTCACCGTCCGCACCGTCCACTCCCACCGCGCCTCGGGATGCACCAGCATCTGCTCGCCGACGTACTCCCCGTCGGCCAGCACCCCGAGCAGCGTCTCGTTGCCGTACGCCCCCTCACCGATCTTGTCCACCTTGCCGTGGGCCAGCAGCACGACCTCCTCCATCGGAGTCCCCGCCGCCGCGATGACCTGCCCCGCCTCGTACTCCCGCTGCGTGAACAGATCGGCCAGCGACGCCAGCACGTCGGCGTCGCCGAAACCCCGCAGCGCCGGCAGCTCACACAGCTCGGCGGAGATGACCCGTACCTCCGCTCCGGTCGAGACGAACGTCACGCGCCCGTCGGCCACCTGGTAGGTCAGCCGGCGGTTGACCCGGTAGACGCCGCCGACGGCCTCGATCCAGGGCAGCACGCGCAGCAGGTGCCGGGAGGTGATCTCCTGCATCTGCGGCGGGGTCTTGGTCGTCGTGGCCAGGTTGCGCGCGGCCCTGGTGCTCAGGCTGAGCCTGCTGTCGTTCGGCGCGCTGGTCTGCGGGGTCGTTTCGGTCACAGCACATCACCCATCTTCTGATCGGCCGGCGGCCGGTTGTCCGCTAACAGGTCGTGCTCGTCGCCGAGCGGTGGAGGGGAAGGCATCGAAGGGGCACCGCCCGGAGGGTCCCGCGCCGCCGGACCGGCCCCGGCGCGAAAGGCGCGGGTCGGCCGGATGGGGCGAAGGACGCGGGAAGCCGCCGATGACGCGGGCGTGCCGTTCGCGCGCCTCATCGGACGCGACGCGTGAGCCGCTCGGTGAGCACCGCCAGCGCCTCGGCCGCCTCCGGCGTGATCGGGCAGTCGCGCAGCGCCGCGAGCGCCTGGCCGGTCCGCTGGACGATCAGCTCCTCGACCCGGTCGAGCGCGCCGGTGTCCACGATGATCCGCCGCAGCTCCGCCGCCCGCGCCTCGTCCAGTGCGGGATCGCCGTGCCAGGTGCGCAGCAGGTCCCGTTCCGATCCGCGGGCCCGCGCGGAGGCGTACGCCATGAGCACGGTCCGCTTTCCCTCGCGCAGGTCGTCGAGGACGGGTTTGCCGGTGACCGAGGGGTCGCCGAAGACGCCGAGGACGTCGTCGCGCAGCTGGAACGCCTCCCCCAGCGGCAGGCCGAACCGGGAGTAGGCCTCCAGCAGGCTAGGCGGAGCCCCGGCGAGCGCCGCGCCGATCTGCAGCGGGCGCTCCACCGTGTAGCGCGCCGTCTTGTACCGGATCACCGTGAGCGCCTGCTCGACCCCGTCGTCACCCCGGGCGTGCGCCAGCAGGTCGAGGTACTGACCGGTGACGACCTCGGTGCGCATGCGGTTGAAGAGGTCGCGGGCCGCGCGGGCCCGCACGTCGGCGGGCGCGGCGTCCGCGAGCAGTTCCTCGGCCCAGGCCTGGGCGAGCACGCCCAGGAGGATCGCCGCGGACTGGCCGAACGCCTCGGCCGCCCCGAACCGCCCCGGCCGCGCGAGCCCCCGGTGGATCGTCGGACGTCCCCGGCGCAGCTCGCTGCCGTCCATGAGGTCGTCGTGGATGAGAAGACCGGCGTGGTAGAGCTCCAGCGCCGCGCCGGTGGCGACAACCGCCGCCTCGCGAAGCTCCTCACCGCCGGCGCCCCGCCAGCCCCAGTAACACAGCAGAGGCCGGACCCGCTTGCCACCCTCGATCACGAATTCACGCAGCAGGCGGTATCCCTCGGCCACGTCGTGGTCGCCGACCGGAGGGCGCCGCGCGTCGAGGAAGTCGGACAGCAGTTCGTCGACCCGCCGCCGGACCCGGCCGGTGATGCCGGTGATGGACGTGTCCACGATCTCCGCCGTCATGGTCGGCCTCCTCGTCGGCGCGCCGGTCTCCCTGCGGAAAGTTACTTAATGAGCACGCAAAGTAGAACCACGCGTTCCGATAGTCGGAACTTCTCCCCGGTTCACCCCGTGATCCGTCACTTCACGCGAAAACCGGCTTCGTGGCGGGCCGCCAGAGCATGTCGGACCGCAGGCCGAGCACGGGTCGGGGGAACTGGAGGACCGACCGCACCCAGGGCGCGGAGTGCCGGCGGGCTGCCCCGAACGGCATCACAGCGCCTGAAAGGGCAGACCGACGCGCTGACCGGAAAGGGCTACGAGAAGTTGTCCGGACGCCTCCTCGGGCAAACCGGCCGAGGGCCGGAACCGGCGCGTTGCCCGGAGCATTCGCGGGCCAGGGAGACGCTGAGGTGTGGCGGCTCGACCGGCTGCGCCCTTCGCTTCGGCATCAGTTGGCGGAGACTTCGACAACCCGTCCGAGCGCCAGATGGCGTTCACGTCCCCAGCCGCACGGGGAACGCGATCCGAGCACGATTCTATGATCACGCGAAACGGCGTGCGCACAAAGCGCGCGGCCGCCGCATCCGAGCCATGGACATGGCCTATGAGCAGACAGGCTGGATTCTGAGCGGAACCCGGTCTGCCTCCGTTGAGACTCAGGAAGCGATGTCACGCAGCATGCGGGGGATCTGTCGCGCGGCGTCCAGCAGTTCAACCCCGAGGAGTTCTCCGGAACCGGAGAAGCGGAGGAGGGCAGGAACATCCCCTTCGCCACCGTCGACCGGCAGCTTGAAGGTCTCCTCGCCGGGCTCGATCTCCCTGAATTCGATGTATGCGGCGTTGACTTGTGGATCGTGACGCAGATTCATGGTCAGCCTCCAGAAGGAATCGGGTGGGGCCGAGGCCCGTGGCACGGATGCCTCGGCCCCACCCAGCCGTATAAGAAGACTAGCTGCGTCGCCAGGCAGTCACGACGTAACCGTTGTTGTTGCAGATCACCACGATCTTGCCTTTGGTGTACTTCCAGTTCCCGTTCGTCTGCTTCACCGCTCGACTGCAGGTGGTGTACACGACGTCCTCGACCTGATCACCGGTGATCGAGTCCTTGGCCATTTCCTCCGCCGCGTGCAGAGAGTAGCCGGTGACGATGCACGGAGCCCCGGCCAGGATCTGCACCCCGCTTCCGGCCTGCGAAGTAGTGGCCGTGGCGGCGATTGCTGCCGGAGTCGCCACCAGCAGGGCGCTCGCGGACAGCAGACCGGCAGCGATCACGTTGCGGATGCTCATAGCTGCTGACTCCCGATCAGACGTCGTACTCATACAGGTACACATCGGCGATCGCACCGGGATGCGACCAGGTGAAGTTCTTCTTGACGCCCTTGGGACAGGCGGCTTCGGAGTATTCCGTGGTGCCGGAGGCGAAGACGGCCTTCACTTTGGCGCACCGACCGTCGGCGTCCATGTCCTGCACCCACCCTGTGACAGTGATCAGCCCGCCGTCGCAAATCAGTTCCCAATGGGCACGGGAGCCCGACAGAGTGGTGTTCTTGATAGCGCCGCAGCCGGCGGCGGTCTTTGCCGGCCCCGGCTCGTCCGTCGGTTCAGGAGTGGGGGTAGCGGTCACCACGAACCCGTCTGCCGGTCGAGGAGTGGGAGTAGCGGCCTGAGCGGTGTGGGCGACCGCGAACACCGTTGCGGCCGCAGCCCCAGCGACAAGCAGACGTCTGGTCAACATCGATTTGCACTCCTTCACACGAAGAGTTACTGAAGTGAACCTTCCAGCCATGGCCTGAGAACCCGTCTGAGAATGGCCACGTCGAGTACTGGGCCTCCTTTTCCCGCCTTTTCGAGACTGACGGTCGCGCGGATCCATCGCCTCATCGCGCAAGTCGAATCACTTCTCTCGACGCGTATCGCCCATGGGCCGGCACCGACCATGTAGCCAGGGTGCCGGGGAGTCGTCGCGAATGTCTTGACTCCTTCTGCACAATTCATGCCGATTTGTGCACGCATGATGCCGTTGGTACGAGTGCCGAAAATGGAAGCCACGCTGGATGAGCGAGGGTGACACGCTGCCGACAGATTCCGGCGCTTCCTCGCGTGCGGCGGTGTGCCGTCCCTCGTCGGAACGCCGCGTCCGTCTCCGCGGATGCGGCGGCCGTCGGCGGCACCTTCAGGGAGGCGGGTTCGCATGCTGATTTCGGTCGGTTCGCCCGAGAGATCGGTGCGTACGGCCGCTTCGCGGCCCCGTCACGCACCGCCGATGGGAGCACGGTCTGGGGTGATCGTGATGATCCGAAGGCTGGCCGCTGTCGCGGTGCTGGGCATGGCGGTGGCCGGGTGCGCGGGCGACGGCGCCGTGGACGCCCCGGCCTCCCCCGGCTCCCCGGCGGCACCCGGCCCCCGGCCCGGGCCCGTCCCTCGGCACGGGCGTCGGGACGGAGACGCCGATCGGCGCGGTGGTGGAAAGAGTCGCCGCGACCGCGGACGGCGAGGTCTGGGCCGTGGGCGGCACCGGCGAGGTCGGCAGGGGCAGCCTGGCGCGCTGGGACGGCCGCGCCTGGCGACGCATGCGCCTGCCGGCGGGCCCGCGGTATCCGAACGCGGTGTCCGGGACGTCTTCCCGCGACGTCTGGCTCTTCGACAAGGACGCGGACGTCCGGCGGTGGGACGGCCGCCGATGGTCGGCGGGGGTCCGGCCGCCCTGGCCGCGATCGGCCTTCGTCGAGGACGCCGTGGTGCTCGGACCCGCGAACGTGTGGGTCTCCGCGATTCGCGGCACCGGTACGGACGGTGACCCGCCCCGGCGGCCCCTCCTCGCGCACTGGTCTCCGTCGGGCTGGTCCACCGTGCCCTCGCCCCGGTCGGGCCGGGCCGTGAGCCGCGCTGCTTATGCGCTGGGACGGGGACCGGTGGACCCTGGTCCGGGACGTCCCGCCGGGGGCGGTCAGACTCGGTCCCCTGGTGACGGACGGCCACGGCGGGCTGTGGCTCGGCGCGCGCAACTACGACTACGGCGACGATCGCATCCTGCTCCACTACGACAGGCGGTCCTCGTGGACGTACGACCCGGCCCCGAGGACGAACAACGCTCCGGCGGTGATCGACCTGGCCAGGGTTCCCGAAGAGGACCGGGTGTTCGCGGCCGGCGGCAACCCCTCGTACGACGAGGACAGCCAGGGATGGCTCTGGACGCGGAACCGAGACCTGCCGGCGCGCGGGGTCAACCCAGGCGCCGGCCGTGCCGGTCGCGTGCCTTCAGCCGTACGGTGGGCATCTCGGGCGCGGGCAACCGCTCCTGCCCGCCGGGGACGACGCCGAAGCGGGCGCCGCGCGCCCAGTCGTCGCGGGCCGCGGCGATCTCCTCGTGCGAACGGCCGACGAAGTTCCACCACATCACCAGGGGCTCCTCGAACGGCGTCCCGCCCAGCACGAACAGCCGCGCGGGCCCGGTGGTCTCCAGCGGCACGTCCTGACGGCCCTGCCCGAGGTAGAGCAGCGATCCCGGCGACAGCGTCACCCCGGCCACCTCCGCCGTACCGGACATGGCCAGCACCGCCGTCTCGAAGGCCGGGTCGACCGGCAGCCGGTGGCGTCCGGCGCCGCCGAAGAGCACCTCGGCCCCGAGCAGCGGGGTGTGCGCCCGCGCGGGCGACCGGGCCGCTCCCACCTCCCCCACCACGACGGTCACCGTGACGTTCCCGTCGCGCAGCACGGGCAGCGCGGCGTGGTGCTCGAACCGCGCCTCGCCGTGCCGGGCGTCCTCCGGCAGCGCGACCCACAGTTGCAGCCCGTGCATCCCCGGAGGGTGGTCCGGCGGCGACTGCTCGGAGTGGGCGATCCCGTGGGCCGCGGTCATCAGGTTGAGCTGTCCCGGCACGATCGCCTGGACGTTGCCGAGGCTGTCGCGGTGCAGGATCTCCCCCTCGGCGAGCCAGGTGACCGTCTGCAGTCCGGTGTGGGGATGCGGCGGCACCCGCATGCCCGGCCGGTCGCGCACGTCGTCCGGGCCGAAGTGGTCGACGAAGCACCACGCGCCGACCATCCGGCGCGGGCGCTGCGGGAGCAGCCGGCGCACCGTCGTGTACCGGCCGAGCGGCACGTCGTGGCCGGGCAGGAGCACGCTCTCCGGCATCGCCTCGGCGCCCGTGCCGCCGTACAGAGCCGCACAGCCGTAGAGCGCGGGCTCCCCGGGGCTCTGCGGCCCGGCGGTCACCCGGCCGCCTCGTCGCCGTCGAGCGAGAACCTGGCCCGCCGGTCGGCCGGCACCAGATCGAGGTACTCTGGGTGCCGCGCGATGTACCGCCGTACGAACGGGCAGTACGGCAGGACCGACAGCCCGGCGTCGCGCGCGGCGTCGAGCGCGGCGCGGACCAGCACCGATCCCAGGCCGCGGCCCTCGAACGAGGAGTCGATCTCGGTGTGGGTGAAGGAGATCGTCTGCCCGTCGAGCCCGTAGTCGGCGAAGCCGGCGAGGACGCCGTCGACGGTGATCTCGAAGCGGCGCGTCTCCGGATTGTCGGCGACCTTCGGGTCTGTCTGCTCCATCGGTTGTCCGTCCTTCCCAGATCGTCACGCGGCGATGGTCGCGTGCATCTCCCACACGAGGATCTCGGCGGGCTCGGTCGCGGTGACCTTCTGCCCGCCGGTGGCGGTGAACCGTACGGCGTCGCCGGTCTCCAGCATGCCCGCACCCTCCAGGGCGACGGCGCCCCGGGGCACGAAAAGGTGCAGGAACGGCGCCTCCGGCAGCTCCACGGACTGGCCGGGCTCCAGGCGGGCGGCGTACAGCGCGGCGTACCGGTTCTTGATCCGGATGGCCGCGGCGCCGTCGTGCTTGTCCATGCCGGAGGCGACCGGCACCAGTCCGCCGGCCAGCAGGTCGCCCTCGATCTCCAGCTGCTCGTACCCGGGGGTGATGCCGGGCTCGTCGGGGACCACCCACATCTGGACGAAGTGGACGGGCTCGTCGTGGGCGCCGCCGCCGGTCAGCCGCCAGGAGTCGTTCTTCTCCGAGTGGAGGATGCCGGTGCCCGCGCTCATGCGCTGGGCGAGGCCCGGGTAGATGACGCCGGAGTGCCCCTCGGAGTCCTGGTGGACCAGCGAGCCCCGGAGCACCCAGGTGACGATCTCCATGTCCCGGTGCGGGTGCGTCTCGAAGCCGGTGCCCGGATGCACGGTGTCGTCGTTGTTCACCAGCAGCAGGCCGTGGTGGGTGTTGCCGGGGTCGTGGTGGCCGCCGAAC
Organism: Microbispora sp. H10670; assembly: GCF_014161385.1. Classification (NCBI taxonomy): domain Bacteria; kingdom Bacillati; phylum Actinomycetota; class Actinomycetes; order Streptosporangiales; family Streptosporangiaceae; genus Microbispora; species Microbispora sp. H10670. The sequence continues at coordinate 160,529 of NZ_JABBWW010000003.1, forward strand.
GAGAACGAGTGCTTGGAATCCAGCCAGGAGATGCGGGTGGTGAAGCGCTCGGCCGCCCTGCGGACGTCCACACGGGGGGTCAGCCTGGTCGTGGTCATCGGAACCCTTTCCTCGTCGCCATGTAGATGATGCATCATCTACTGGTGCCCCACAACATAGATGACGAGTCATTGATTCCGGATACCCTGGGCGGCATGAACAGCCCACGCTGGCTCGACGCGGACGAACAGCGCGCCTGGCGGGCCTACCTGCGCATGCAGGGGCGTCTCACGGCCCGGCTCAACCGGGAGTTGCAGGCCGGTTCCGCCCTCTCCCTGGCGGACTACGAGGTCCTCGTGCACCTCACCGACAACGCCGACGGGCGGCTGCGGCCGTTCGAGCTGGAGCGCGGCCTCCAGTGGGAGCAGAGCCGCCTGTCCCACCACCTCACCCGGATGCAGCGGCGGGGCCTCGTCCGGCGGGAGGAGTGCGAGGAGGACGGCCGGGGCGCGTTCGTCGTGATCAGCGAGGAGGGCCGCCGCGCCATCGCCGCCGCGGCCCCCGGGCATGTGGCGACCGTGCGCCGCCTGTTCTTCGACGGGCTCACCCCCGAGCAGGTCGCCGCGCTCGAACGGCTGGCCACCGACGTGCTCGCCCGCCTCGACGACAACAACCCCGACGACGACCCCGGCCCCGGCGACGGCCTCAGCTGATCAGGCCCTCGGGGAAGACGACGCCGGCGACGCCCGGGACGGTCCTGACGACCATCTCGGCGATGCGGGCCGACCGCTCGTCGCCCGGGCCGTACAACTCGACGACGCCGCTGCGCACCGCCGCGCCGAAGGACGCCGTGTCGGCGCAGTCGCGCAGCGCCGCGAGCACGTCGTCGCGGATCCGCTGGTCGCCCTGGACCAGCAGTCCCATCAGGTCGCGCCGGCTGACGATGCCGACGAGGTCGTCGTCGCGCACCACCGGGACGCTCTTCACCCCGGTCGTGATCATCAGGTCCAGGAGGTCCATGACGTCGGCCGTGTCGCCCACGGTGGCGACGCGCGGCGTCATGACCTCCTCGACGAGCGCGGGCGGCCTGCCGGTGGGCAGTGCCTCGGGGCGCAGGAAGGCCCGGGGTTCGCTCTCGAACTCGCCGCGCAGCAGATCCATCTCGCTGACGATGCCGACCATCCGTCCCGGCCGTTCGACCACCGGCGCGGCCGTGATGTCCTGCTCGTACAGCAGGCGGACGGCCTGCCTGATCGTCGCCGTGCGCCGCACCGTCACCACCGGCGCCGTCATGATCTCGCAGACCAGCATCGTGATCACCTCCTACCCGACCGGCGCGAGGACGAGCGTCCCGCCGGGCGCCGGTCCGGTCCGCGCGCCGAACCTCCGGCCGATCCGGTCGAGCGTCCCGCGCAGCCACTCGCGGTCCTCGTCACCGGCGCGACGCAGCCGCATGCGTACGGCCCGCATCGGCGCCATCCGCAGCTCGCGCAGCCGCCCCGACGCGGCCTCCACCGTCGCGAAGTACAGCAGCCGCAGGTCGTCGCGGTACTCCTCATAGCCGGTGATGCCCTCGTAGTCGTCGATGAAGTCGCCGCAGCCGTAGAGGATCAGCCGGTCCCGGTACACCTCGGCGGGGCGGGGGTGGTGCGAGGAGTGGCCGTGGACGAGGTCGACGCCGCCGTCGACCAGCGCGTGCGCGAACCCGGTCTGGTCGTCGCCGACCTCGTAGCCCCAGTTCGACCCCCAGTGGACGGAGACGACCACGACGTCCCCCGGCCGCCTGACCCGCCGTACGCGCTGGAGGATCCCGGCCGCGGCGGCGGGGGACGGCGCCGGGAGGAAGGCCACGCCGGGCCGGTCCCGCCGGGCCGCCCACCCGCCCGGGACGCCGCTGGACGGCATCGCGGCCGCGAACACCAGCACGCGTCCGCCGCCGGGAAGCGGCACGACCGCGGGCCGCCGCGCCTCGTCCTCGTCACGCCCCGCCCCGGCCTGGCGGAGCCCCGCCGCCGCCAGCGCGCCGAGCGTCTCGGTGAGCCCGCGTACGCCGAAGTCGAGCACGTGGTTGTTGGCCAGCACGCACACGTCCGGCCGGGCCACGGCCAGCGCGGGAAGGTTGGCGGGGTTCATCCGGTAGTGCACGGCCTTGTCCGGCGCGAAGTCGCCGGACCGGGTGACGCTCGTCTCCAGGTTGAGCACCCGGACGTCGGGACCGGCCTCGTCCAGCGCCTCCAGTGCGTCGCCCCAGGGCCAGGAGTATCCGGCCGGGCGCGGGATCGGGCCGTTCGCCGCCTCCGCCAGCTCGACGTACGCCCCGGCGTCCCGGAGGTGCGGCTCCCGCAGGGCGGGATCGCCGGGATGCGGGAGGATCTGGTCGACGCCGCGCCCGAGCATGACGTCCCCGCACAGGAACAGCGTGACCGGGTCTCCCGCCGCCGGCCGCATGTCAGCCCCCCGGCGGCCGTGACGGGGGCGCGGCGTGCCGCGTGCCGCCGGCGCGGCCCGCACGCTCCGCGGCAGGGCTCCGTCTTCCGCAGGTCACACCCCGATCCTCCCCCGTGACCGGCCGCGCCAGCACGGCGGGGAGGGGTGGTCAGCCCACCCGGCAGAGGATCTCGCCGTGCACGACGCTGAACCAGCCGTCCTCGCTCGCGCCCCACTCCCGCCAGCCGTCGGAGATCCGCCTCAGGTCGTCCAGGGTGGCGTGGCCACCCTCGATCACCCGGCTCGCGTAGGCGGACTGGAGGGTGCGGTCGGCCCACAGGCCGCTCCACCACGCCCGGTCCTCGGGGGTGGCGAAACACCAGGTGGACGACGACGAGGTGATTTCGGTGAAGCCGGCCTCCCCGGCCCAGGAGCGCAGGCGCCGACCGGCGTCGGGCTCGCCGCCGTTGGCCCGGGCGACCCGGTGGTAGAGGTCCAGCCAGTCGTCCAGCGCGGGGACCAGCGGATACCAGATCATGCCGGCGTAGTCGGAGTCGCGCGCCGCGACGATGCCGCCCGGCTTCGTCACGCGCCGCATCTCGCGCAGCGCGCCCACCGGGTCGCCGACGTGCTGGAGCACCTGGTGGGCGTGCACGACGCAGAATGAGGCGTCGGGAGCGCCGAGCGCGTGCACGTCGCCGGTCGTGAAGCTCACGTTCGCGACGCCGCGCCGCGCCGCCTCCTCCCGGGCCTGCTCCAGCACGCCGGGCGCGTTGTCGAGGCCGACGACCTCGCCCTGCGGCACGTGCCCGGCCAGGTCGGCGGTGATCGTGCCGGGCCCGCACCCGACGTCCAGGACGCGCATGTGGGGCTTCAGCGCGCCCAGCAGGTACGCCGCGGAGTTGGCGGCGGTGCGCCAGCGGTGGGAACGCAGGACGGACTCGTGGTGACCGTGTGTGTAGACGGCCGTTTCGTGTGCCATGCCGTCACTATTCCAGGCGTCTCGTCATTTGAGCAATTATGTCTCATATTCAGAGACGATACGAGAGACGCAGGGGCCGCGTTGATTTCCGGCGCCGGGCGCGGGCATGGTGATCGCATGACCAGCGATGAGGTTCGCGACGGAGTCACGCTGACCAACCTCGACCGGCCGTTGTTCGACGGCGCGGGCGCGGCCAAGCGCGACCTGGTCGACTACCTGGACGCCGTACGCGACCGGATCGTCCCGGTGCTGCGCGACCGGCCACTGTCCGTCGTGCGGGTGAGAGAGGGCCAGGCGCCGTTCATGCAGAAGAACGTGCCCTCGTACGCCCCGGACTGGGTGCGGACGGTCACGGTGTGGGCCGAGTCCTCCCAGCGGCGGGTGTCGTACGCGCTGTGCGACGACCGGCGGACTCTGCTGTGGCTCGCGAACCAGCGGGCGGTGGAGTATCACCCCGCTCTCGTCCACGCGGGTCACTGGGACCGGCCCACCCACCTCGTGCTGGACATCGACCCGCCGTCGGCCGAGGCGTTCCCCCGGGCCGTCGGCGCCGCCCGCCTGGTCGCCCGGGCGCTCGCCGACGCCGGGCTGTCGGGCGCGGTGAAGACCAGCGGGGCCAAGGGCCTGCACGTGTTCGTGCCGCTGGAGGGCGAGACGACGGAGGACGTGGCCGCCGCCACCCGTGCCCTCGGCGTCCGGGCCGAACGCCTCGATCCCGCCCTCGCCACGACGGCGTTCATCCGGGAGGACCGGGGAGACCGGGTGTTCGTCGACTCGACCCGGTCCGGCGGGGCGACCGTCGTCGCGGCCTACAGCCCTCGTGTGCGGCCCGGCGTCCCCGTCTCCTTCCCGGTCGCCTGGGACGACCTGGACCGGATCACGCCCGGCGACTTCACCGTGCGCACGGCGGCGCGCCTGCTGCGCGACGCCGATCCCTGGGCCGACCTGATGCCGGAGCCCCAGCGACTCCCCCGCGACCTCGTCGAGGAGGGCCACACGATCCCGGTCGCCCGGGTGCAGGCCATGCACGAGGGCAGGCGCCGCGCCCGCGCCCGCCGCGGATAGGCGGCCCGGACGGTTCGCGGGCCGCCGGCATCCGGCTCGGCGGGCTCGGCGGGTCAGTTGGCGACAGGTTGTTGCTATATTCGCGACATGCCGTCGCCAAACTCGCGTCAAAGCTGGCTTCCCCTCGTCGTGCTCGCGACCGGGGTGTCGATGGTGGTCATCGACGCCACGATCGTGAACGTGGCGGTGCCCGCGATCCTCGCCGACCTGCGCCTCGGCGCGACCGACGTGGAATGGATCAACTCCGTCTACTCCCTGATGTTCGCGGCGCTGCTCATCCCGTTCGGGCGGATGGGCGATCTCCACGGCAGGCGCCGCCTGTTCGCCCTCGGCGTCGCGGTCTTCCTGCTGGCCAGCGTGCTGGCGGCGCTGTCGGTGAACGGGCCCATGCTGATCGCCGTACGCGCGGTCCAGGGCGTGGGGGCCGCGATGGCCGTCCCGATGACCCTCGCGATCATCAACCAGATCTACACGGGACGGCAACGGGTGATCGCCTTCGCCGTCTGGGGCTCCATCATCGGCGGCATGGCCGCCGCCGGCCCGCTGGCGGGAGGCTGGCTCGTCACCGAGTACGGCTGGCGCGCCGCGTTCTGGATCAACCTGCCGATCGCCGCGCTGCTCCTGCTCGGCTCGCTGCGGGTGCCCGAGTCGCGGGCCGGGCACGCGGCGGGCGCCGACCTCGCGGGCCTCGTCCTCGCCGTGACCGGCACGACCGGTGTCGTCTTCGCGCTGATCGAGGGCCAGAAGTACGGCTGGCTGGCGCCGCGCCGGACCGCGGACCTGTTCGGCCTGCGCTTCGAGACCGTCTCGCCCGTGCCGTTCGCGTTCGGCGCCGGCGTCGTCGCGCTGGCCGCCCTCGTCGTGCTCGAACGGCGGCGCGAGCGCGCCGGGCGGCCCGTGCTGGTCGACCTGACGCTGTTCGAGCTGCCGAGTTTCCGGTACGGCTCGATGGCGGCGGTGATCGTGGCGCTGGGCGAGTTCGGCATGATCCTCGTGCTGCCGCTCTTCCTGCAGTCCGCGCTCGGCTACACCGCGTTCCGCGCCGGGCTGGTCATCGCGGTGCTCGCCCTCGGGACCTTCCTCGCGGGCGGCCTGGTCCCGGCGTTGTCGAAGCGGTGGTCGCCGCGCGCGATCGTGCGGGCGGGCCTCGGCATGGAGGCCGTCGGCGCGGCCGGGATCGGCCTGTCCCTCACCCCCGGCATGGGCCCCTGGCGGCTCGTGCCGTGGCTGCTGCTCTACGGCGCGGGCATCGGTTTCGCGACGGCCCAGCTCACCGGCGTGCTCCTCGCCGACGTGCCGGCCCGCCTCTCCGGCGGGGCCTCGGCCCTGCAGAGCACGATCCGCCAGCTCGGCGCGGCCCTGGGGGTCGCCGTCCTGGGCGGAGTGCTGGTGGCCGGGCTCGGCTCGGCCGTCGAGCGCGGGCTGGCCGACCGGCCCGAGCAGGTGCGGGCGGGCGTGGCGCGCGTCGTCGAGGAGAGCGCCGGCGCCGCCATCCCCTCGATCCGCGATCCCGCGATCCACGCGGCGGCGGTCGAGGGCGCCGCCGAGGCGACCCGCAGGGTCGCGCTGATCACGGCGCTGGCGCTGCTGGCCGGGGTCGGCGCCACGCTTCTCCTCCCCCGTACGCCGGCCTCCCCGGACGAGCCGGACGAGCCGGGAGAACCGGTGGCGGCGGCGGGGCCCGATACTGGAGGGCGCGACCCGAAGACGTAGCAGCCCTGGAGGGGGAGATGCCGAGGATCAGCGCGGCGACCGTCGCGGACCACCGGGCCAACCAGCACGCCGCCCTGCTCGACGCGGCGCGGGAGATCCTGGCCGCCGAGGGCGTGCACGCGCTCTCCCCGGCGGCCGTCGGCGCCCGGATCGGCCTGGCCCGCTCCAGCGTCTACCGCTACTTCGCCTCCACCGCCGACATCCTCGCCCAGCTCGTGGAGGACGCCTTTCCCCGCTGGTCAGCGCGTCTGCGGGCCGCCGTCGCACCCGCCGGCGGCCCGCTGCCCGACCGGATCCGCGCGTACGGCAGAGCGGCGCTCGACTTCGTCGGCAGCCCCGACTACGCGCTGATCCCGGCGCTGCAGGCGATCGGGCTGCCGCAGGAGTGCCGGATCAGGGTGGAGGAACTGCACGGCGAGCTGACCGCGCCGCTCGCCGACGCGCTGCGCGAGGCCGGGATGGACCATCCCGCGCTGCGGGCCGACCTGGCCTGGGGCGTGGTCCGCGCGGGGGCCCGCCGTCTCAAACCGGACCTCGCCGGGCACGGGACGCCGCCCGCCGAAGGCACCGGAGCGGAGCCTCCGGAGAAGATCGTCGAACTCACTCTCGACATGCTCACCCGGGCCCTGTGCTGACCCGGGCTCTGCGCTGACCCGCCACTGCTGAGCCCGTCGCCGCCGGGACCGTTCGCCCAGGGACGGAGGGGGACGCCCGGGGAGGGGACGGGCGGGGACGGCTGTTCAGGGCATGCCGCCGACCGCCCCGAAGATGCCCGTCCTGTCGTCGGCCTGCACCTCCCAGGGGACGTCGGGCCGCCACGCCTGCACGGGCACGAGGCCGGGTTCCAGGATCTCCAGGCCGTCGAAGAACGCCTCGATCCGCTTGAAGGGCCTGCCCACGAGCCCGCCGGAGGAAGTGGCCGCGTACACCTTCTTGCTCTCCGCGACGACCTCCTCGGCCACCTCGTCGGTCGTCAGGATGTGCGACAGCACCAGGTGACACCCCGGGACCATCCGCTCGCGGATCCGGGCGACGATCCGGTCGGCTTCCTCGTCGTCCGTGACGAAGTGCAGCACCGAGACCAGCAGCACCGCGAACGGCCGGGCGAAGTCGATGTGGGCCCGCACCTCCGGGTCGTCGAACACGGCGTCCGGGTCCCGCACGTCCCCGGCCACCGCGATCGTCTCGGGATTGTCGGCCAGCAGCGCCCGCGCGTGCGTGAGGACCACCGGGTCGATGTCCACGTACACCACCCGCGCTCCGGGGGCGTGCCGCCGCGCGACCTGATGGACGTTCTCCTGCGTCGGCAGGCCCGCGCCGATGTCGACGAACTGCGTGATCCCCGACTCGGCCAGGTGCCGCACGGCACGCTGCAGGAAGCCGCGGTTCTCCCTGGCGACCTCTCGTCCGTCGTTGCCCATCTGCCGCCCGATGGCGAGCATCTTCTCGGCGGCCTCGCGGTCGGCGGCGAAGTTGTCCTTGCCGCCCAGGTAGTAGTCGTACATCCGGGCGATGTTCGGGACGGTGGGATCGACGCCCTCCGGTGCCCGCCTCGAATCGTCCAAGCGTCTGCCCCTCGCCTGTGGAACCGCTTTCACGCATTGTAGGCGAGGAGCCGACGGAAGATCATCACCCTCGGATCACGCTCCGGGATTGAAGGAGGGCGCGCGGGGCAGCGGCCGGACGACGATCTCGGGACGATTTCGGGAGGACGCGTGACGCCACGCATGACCCTGTCCGCGACGGTGCTCGACGCGCCGGACGCGCGGGAGCTCGCGGCCTTCTACCAGCGGATGCTGGGCTGGACGATCGACTCCGACGAACCCGGCTGGGTGACGATGCACCCGCCCGGAGGCGGCGCCGGGTTGTCGTTCCAGACCGAGAAGGAGTACGTCCGGCCGGTCTGGCCCGTCGGTCCGGGAGACCAGCGGATGATGCTGCACCTGGACATCGAGGTGGACGACCTGGAGACGGCCGTGGCGCACGCGACCGGCGCCGGGGCGACGCTCGCCGGCCACCAGCCCCAGGACGACGTGCGGGTCCTCCTCGACCCCGCGGGGCATCCGTTCTGCCTTTGGGTCAGGACGGACGGCTCCACACCGGAGCCGTGATGATCCGGTGATGCGGGCGGCGGCCCGGTGAGAGCGGATTAATGCGGACGACATTCCACGCAAGGTGACCGCGTAACAGCGCCGGGTCAGACTTCTGGGCATGAGCGAACCGAGAAACGCCGCCGGCGAGGGCGGCCATCCGACTCCCGGCCCGCTTCCCCGGCATCACGGCGTCCGATCCTGGCGGCGGGAGATCGCGGAACTGGCCGCGCTCTTCCTCGCCGTCGGGCTCGCCCACGTGCTCGCCACCCTGCTCGGCCACCGTGACCCCGGCCCGGTGGTGCTCGTCGGCGTCGGGCTGGCGTTGATCGTCGGCTCGGCCGTGCACAAGAGACTGTCGGTCGCGGGAGCCGTGCGCGGGCGCGTCCGCCCGGGCACGGATCACGCGACCAGCCTGTGGCGGGTGCGGGCCAGGGTCGCCGAGCGCCCCGGCCGCCTCGCCGCGCTCGCCGGGGCCTTCGCCCGGCTGGGCTGCAACATCCTCTCCCTGCAGATCGCCCCGGCCGGCAGCGCGGCGATGACGCGGGGAGGCTGCGACGCCCTGGACGAGTTCGTCGTCGAGGCCCCGGCCTCGCTCACTCCGCAGGACCTGTGGCGCGCCGTCGACGGGGCCGGCGGCGCCGACGCCGTCATCGTCCCCGCCCAGGTGAAGGACCTCATCGACCCCGGCATCCAGGCGCTGCTGCTGGGTCAGCGCGTACGGGACGATCCGGGCGAGCTGCTCCCGGCCATGACAGAACTGCTGCGTACGGCGGACGTCCGGTGGCGGGAGCCCGGTGAGCCGGCTCCGGACAGGACGCCGAACACCGTGATGACGGTTCCGGTGAATCCCGGCGCCGCCCTGGTCGTGACGAGACGGGACCTGCCGTTCACCCCGACGGAGGCGGCGCGGGCCGCCGCGCTCGCGGCGGCGGCCCGGCACCGTCAGTGGGCCGACGACTGGCCCGGCGAGTGAGGCCCCGTGAGTGAGACGGCGCTCAGCCGGCGGCGTCGAGGCGGCCCAGCTCCTCGGAAGTGAGCTCCAGGTCCACCGCCTTGACCGAGTCGAGAATCGTCTCCGGCCGCGACGAGCCGGGGATCGGGATCACCACCGGCGCCTTGGCCAGCATCCAGGCCAGGCACACCTGCTGCGGGCTCACCTCGTGGGCCTTCGCGACCTCCGCGAACGGGGCGAAGCGCGACCCCAGCTCGCCGGCCCTGGAGATGCCGCCCAGCGGGCTCCACGGCAGGAAGGCGATGCCCATTTGCGCGCAGAGTTCGAGCTCGGCCTCGCTGGAGCGGAACGCGGGCGAGAACTGGTTCTGCACGCTCACGAGGCGACCGCCGAGGATGTCGCCGGCCTGGCGGATCTGGTCGGGGTTCGCGTTCGAGATCCCGGCGTAGCGGATCTTGCCCGCGTCGAGCAGGTCGCGGAGCGCCCCGATCGACTCCTCGTACGGCACCCGCGGGTCGGGCCGATGGAACTGGTAGAGGCCGATCGCCTCGACCCCCAGCCGCTTGAGGGAGGCGTCGCACGCCTGCTTCAGGTGCTCGGGCGAGCCGTCCTTCGTCCAGGAGCCGTCGCCCGGGCGCAGGTGGCCGCCCTTGGTCGCGACCAGCACGTCCGAGGTGTCGCCGCCGTAGCCTGCCAGGGCGCGGGCGATCAGCGATTCGTTGTGGCCCACCTCGTCCGCGTGCAGGTGATAGGCGTCGGCCGTGTCGATCAGCGTCACTCCGGCGTCCAGCGCCGCGTGGATGGTCGCGATGGAGCGCTGCTCGTCGGGCCGCCCCTCGATCGACATCGGCATGCCGCCGAGACCGATCGCGCCGACCTCGAGATCACCGATGCGGCGAGTCCGCATGAAGGATCCTCCTTGCGAGAAGAGACAGAGACGTGTCCCCTATCCTGCGGGTCCCGTATCAAGCCCGCTATCCGAAGATCCTCCTCACATCGGGACATATCTACCCAAATACGGATGGTTCACGAACACGTCAACCTATATTGGGATAAACCGCACGAGAGGTCCCGGGTTCGTCGCCGGGGCTCGTCGACAGCAAAGGCACAACCATGAGCGTGCATGTTCACGTCCGCCTCGACGACGGCCTGGCCGTGACCGAGGACGGCCGGTTGCTGGAGCTGACCCGCTGCCGCTGCGGAGCCTCGTGGACCAGGACCTACCACGTGCACGAGGGCGAACCGGAGGCCTGACGGCCCGTCCGTCCGCCACCGCACCGGTCAGGAGGGGTAGCCGAAGCGGCCGTGCAGGCGGACGAAACTGGCCAGCGTGAGGACCTGACGGGGTTCGAGGCCGATGACGGTGCGCTCGAAGAGCACGACCTCCTCCCGGCCGCCGGTGCCGATGGGCTGCACCAGCCGCCCGCCGGGCCGCAACTGCTCGACCAGCGGCGCGGGGACCGTGGGAAACGCCGCCGAGACGATGACGGCGTCGTAGGGAGCGTGCTCACGCACGCCCTGGCCGCCGTCGCCGACCCGCACCTCCGCGTTGCGGATGCCCTGCCGGGCGAGGTTGCGCCGCGCCGCCCGCACGAGGTCGGGCCACAGGTCGACGCCGACCACGTCGCCGGCCATGCGGGCGAGCAGCGCGGTCTGGTATCCGAGGCCGGAGCCGACCTCCAGCACGTGCTCCACGCCGGTGAGGGCCAGTCCCTCGATCATCGTCGCCGACAGGGACGGCTGGGTCGTCACCTGCCCGTGCGCGATCGGGATCGGCGCGTCCTCGTACGCGTGCGCGGCGTGCGCGGGCGGGACGAATCCCGCCCGCGGAGTCGAGCGCACCGCCCGGAGCAGGCGCTCGTCACGGACCCCCACCGCCCGGACGGCCCGGACGAGGTCTTCGGGACAGGCGGCTGCGGTCACGTCCACCACGCTCACGTTCGACGCCGAGCGCGCCTTCCCTCCAGCGGCCCGCTCTCCCCCGGTGATGCCCCCTGAGCGGCCCCGGAACCGCGCCGCCGGTTCGGGCTGTCCTAACCGCCTCAGGGGGTGCCGAAGTCGACCTCCGCCGTGGGGACGGTCGCCGCGCCGCGGCCGGGGGCGGTCTGGAACTGCCAGTAGAGGTTCGTGTGCGCGATCACCTGCGCCGGAGCCGGCGCGCCGTAGGCGGTGAGGTCCTCGGTGGTGTGCGCGTCGCCGACCAGCGTCACGTCGTAGCCCCGGACGAAGGCCCCGTGGAGGGTCGAGCGGATGCACGCGTCGGTCTGGGCGCCGGTGACGACGACCCGGCCCACTCCGCGCTCGGCGAGCCGCGCCTCCAGATCGGTGTCCTCGAACGAGTCGCCGTAGATCTTGTGGACGAGCGGCTCGTCGTCACGCCGCACCAGCTCCGGCACGTACTCCCAGGCCTCGCTCTCCCGCTGCAACTCGCGCCCGTCGGAGTGCTGCACCCAGATCACCGGCACGTCCTGCGCGCGGGCCTTGCCGATCAGGGTGTCGATGTTCGCGATCACGGCGTCGCGGTCGTGCGCACCCGCCACCACCCCCTTCTGGACGTCGATGACGAGCAGCGCGGTGTTCGGGCGTTCGGCCAGGGTTGTCATGGGTGTTCCCGTCTTTCGTCACGGATCCTGTCGCCGCCCAACCCTAGGACCGGCCACCGACATTTTCGCCGGACCGGAACGTCCGGCCCACCCAAATTGGAGTGCGAAATACCGATTTGCTAGGGTCGAGACGTGCGGTTGACGAAGTTCACGGACCTGGCCTTGCGCGTGACCATGCGCCTGGCGGTCCTGGAGGAGGGCACGTCGCTCACCACCCGCCAGGTGGCCGAGGCGATGGCGATTCCCTACAACCACACCGCCAAGGCCATCGCCCGCCTGCAGCACCTCGGCGTCGTGGAGGCCCGCCGGGGACGCGGGGGCGGGCTGGAACTGACCCGGTTCGGCCGTACGGCGTCGATCGGCTGGCTGGTCCGCGAACTGGAGGGAGAGGAGGAGGTCGTCACCTGCGAAGGGGAGGTCCCCTGCCCGCTCCGGGCCGCCTGCCGCCTGCGCGGCGCGCTGCGCGCGGCGCAGCACGCCTTCTACGCCTCCCTCGATCCGGTCACGGTCGACCAGTTGGTCTCCTCACCGTCGGGGCCGGTGCTGCTCGGCCTCTCCTGACCCGCGTACGCGGGAAGAGTCCGGCAGACCCACGGCTTTTAATATGCACATCAGATACCAATTTGGAGGAATCATGCTGTCCCCTGAGTCGGCCGCGACCGTCCGCGCCACCCTGCCCGTGATCGCGGGCGCGATCCAGAGCATCACCGCCCGCTTCTACGACACGTTGTTCGCCGACAACCCCGAGCTGCTGCGCGACCTGTTCAACCGGGGCAACCAGGCCAACGGCGAGCAGCGCGTCGCGCTGGCGGGCTCGATCGCCGCGTTCGCGACCGCGCTGGTGGACCACCCGGGCGGGCTTCCCGGCACGATGCTGTCCAGGATCGCCAACAAGCACGCCTCCCTCGGCGTCACCGAGGAGCAGTACGCCGTGGTGCACAAGTACCTGTTCGGCGCCATCGGCGAGGTGCTGGGCGACGCCGTCACGCCCGAGGTCGCCCAGGCGTGGGACGAGGTCTACTGGCTCATGGCCGAGACGCTGATCGGCCTGGAGCGCGACCTCTACCGCGAGGCGGGCCGGGGCTGGACGCGGGCCACGGTGACCGAGCGGCGCGACGAGACGGCGGACGCCGCCTCCTTCCTCCTGCGCCCGGGCGTCCCGCTGCCGTTCCTGCCGGGCCAGTACGTCAGCGTCCGGGTCACGCTGCCCGACGGCGCGCGGCAGATCCGGCAGTACAGCCTGTCGAACGCCCCCGAGCGCGGCGACTGGCGGATCACGGTGAAGCGGGTGCGCGGCGGGAGCGCGCCCGAGGGAGAGGTCTCGACCTGGCTGCACGAGCACGTCCGGGCCGGTGACGTGCTCGACGTCTCCGCGCCCTTCGGCGATCTGACCCTGCCGGAGGGCGACGGCGCGCTGCTGCTCGCCTCGGCGGGCATCGGGGTCACCCCCGTGCTGTCGATGCTCGATCACCTCGTCGCCACCGGGTCGGGCCGGCGGGTGGTGGTCGTCCACGCCGACCGCTCCCCCGGTTCCCACGTCCACCGGGAGGAACTGGCGGACCTGGTCGCGGCCCTGCCCGGCGCCACCCTGCACCGGTGGTACGAGGACCTGCCGGAACAGGACCTGAGCGGTCCGGCTCCGTCGGCCGGCCGGGCCGACCTGTCGGCGGTCGACCTGCCCGCGGGCGTCACCGCCTGCCTGTGCGGGCCGCTGCCGTTCATGCGGGCCGTACGCGCGCAGCTGACGGCGCGCGGCGTGTCCGCCTCCGACATCCGCTACGAGGTCTTCGGCCCCGACCTGTGGATCGCCGGGGACTGATCCGGTCCCGCCGGGGAGGTCAGCGCAGGAGGCCGACGCCCGCGTAGCCGTCCACGCCGGGGATCCTCGGCAGCCTGGGCTCGTCGGGCTCGGGACGCCAGTCCTCGGTCACCACCAGGCCCGGCTCCACCAGGTCGAACCCGTCGAAGAACCGCAGGAGCTCGGCGTGGGTCCGGGGGGTGACGCCGGCGGCGGAGGTGCTCTTGTACAGCTCGCGCCCCTCGCGGATCTTCTCCTCGTCGAGGTCGCCGTACGACAGGTGGCTGAGGGCCATCGCGCTGCCGGGGGCGAGGCGGTCGCGCAGCGTGGCGACGATGCCTTCGGCGTCGGGGATGAAGTGCAGCACCGCGACCATGAGCAGCCCCACGGGCCGGCTGAGGTCGAGGTGCTCGTTGATCCGGGGATCGCCGAGGATGCCCTCGGGGTCGCGCAGGTCGCCGTCGACCACGATCGTCGTGGCGTTGTCGGCGAGCAGGGCCCGGCCGTGGGTCAGCACGATCGGGTCGTTGTCGACGTAGACCACCCGCGAGCCGGGGGCGGCGCGCAGCGCGACCTCATGGACGTTCTCCTGCGTCGGCAGCCCGGCGCCGATGTCGAGGAACTGGCGGATGCCCTTCTCGGCCATGAGCGTCACGGCACGGCGGATGAAGCGCCTGTTGCTCCGGACCCCTTCGCGCGCGTTCGGAGTCAGCTCGATGAGCTTCTCGGCCGCCGCCCGGTCGACGGCGAAGTTGTCCTTGCCGCCGAGGAGGTAGTCGTAGATCCGGGCGACGCTGGGGACCGTGACGTCGATCCCCGGCGGCCCCTGCTCCAAGTTCATCGTGCTGCCCCTGATGCCGTGCCGTACTTTGATCACCAAAGTAGCCGACAAATCGGGATTCGGCGCACCAAAATGGGAATTGACCGACATGCTTGACCGCTGTCGAGCGGGGGCCTCGGCCCGGTCGGTCAGCCCAGGTCGCCCCCCGAACGGTTCCCCCGGGGAGTTCCCGCCACCAGGACGTCGACGGGCGGACCGGCGACGACGGGATCGGCGACGTCGAAGTCGTCGGGGCCGTAGCCGTAGTGAGCCCTGCCGTAGCCGCCCGTGCCGTAGCCGACCACGCCGGGATCGCCGATGACGGGCCCGGCGATCACCGGGTCGGTCATCACGGGATCGATGAACAGCGGCTCGGGGGCCAGGGGACCGTCGATCACGGGATCGGCGATGAACTCGCGCATCCAGCGGAAGCTGGACTTCGGCGTGCGCTCCTGGGTCTCGTAGTCCACGTGCACGAGCCCGAACCTCGCCGAGTACCCCCGGGCCCACTCGAAGTTGTCCATCAGCGACCAGGCGAAGTAGCCCCGCACGTCGGCGCCCGCCGTCATCGCGTCGTGGGTCGCGGCCAGATGGTCGCGCAGGTAGTCGACGCGCCCGGCGTCCTCCAGCACGCCGTCGTCGCCGTAGCCGTTCTCGGTGATGTAGACCGGCGGCAGGTCCGGATAACGGGTGGTCAGGCCGACCAGCGTCTCGTACAGCCCCTCGGGCTCCACCACCCAGCCCAGCCCGCTGGTGCGCGCGTCCTCCGGCGAGACGGTGCGCACGCCGAGGTCGAACGCCGTACGGCGGTCCGGGTCGGCCTCCTCGTAGGGCGCGGCCTCCACGTGCAGCCGGTAGTAGTAGTTCACCCCGAGGAAGTCCACCGGCGTCCCGATGATCTCCAGATCGCCGTCCCGCCGGAACGAGAAGTCGGTGATCCGGCCGAACGTCTCGGCCATGTCGGCGGCGTAGGAACCGCCGAAGAGCGGCTCGGTGAACTGCCGGTTGACCAGGAGGTCCATCCGCCGCGCGGCCGCGACGTCCTCCGGCGAGGTGGTCGCCGGCACCGTGGGCGACATGTTGAGCGTCACCCCGACCCGCTGGTCGGGCCGGGCCAGCGCGCGCAGGCGCGCGACGGCGAGGCCGTGACCGAGCAGCAGGTGATGGGCGGCGGCCAGTGCGCCGTGCCCCTCCGTCGCGCCCGGCGCGTGCCGGCCCTCGCCGTACCCCACGATCGACGAGCAGTACGGCTCGTTGAGCGTGATCCAGTTCGACACCGAGTCGCCGAGCGCGTCGTACATCACCTCCGCGTAGTCGGCGAAACGCTCCGCCGTCTCGCGGACCCGCCAGCCCCCGCGGTCCTCGATCGCCTGGGGCAGGTCCCAGTGGTACAGCGTGACGTACGGCTCGATGCCGCCCTCGCGCAGGGCGTCGACGAGGCGTCGGTAGAAGTCGAGGCCGCGCCGGTTCACCGGCCCGCGCCCGTCCGGCAGGACGCGCGGCCAGGCCACGGAGAATCGGTAGGCGGCCGCCCCCAGCTCCTTCATGAGATCGACATCCTCTTGCCAGCGGTGATAGTGGTCGCAGGCGATCTCACCTGACTCGCCCCGCGCCACCGCGCCGGGCATCCTGCAGAAGGTGTCCCAGATCGAGCGCCCCCGGCCGTCGACGTCGACGGCCCCCTCGATCTGGTACGCCGCGGTGGCCGTACCCCAGACGAAGCCGGCCGGGAAGGCCCGCGGTCCGGCGGGGCGGTGTTCGATCGCCGTCATCCTGTGATCGCTCCAGACTCGGCGCCCGCGCACGAGTGATCGGCCCGCGCGCCGAGACCGGCCGTGCGGGCGATGGATCCGTTCCTCCGTAAGCCGCGGGTATCGCCGTACGGGACGACGACCGGACGCGCGGGCAGGCGGAGTTTCGCAGCGGACACCTGGACTCCTTCACAGGAGAAGGGATGCGGCTGCGAGATGGCGACAGCGGCCGAGCCCGTGGCAACGAAGCAGCGTCGGCCGATGCCCGACATCACACCTAAGAAGAAGGGAATGTGTCAAGTCACAGAAACATAACTGTGGGAAATTTCGATTACGGGTTGCGAGCGGCCCAGGAAGTACGTACTTTGTGAGAACGGTCCATGAAACCGGTTACAGCGAGATGCGATAGCGTTTGGTCCGTGGCAACGATCAGAGAGCTGGCGCGCCTGTGCGGCGTGTCCCCGGCGACCGTCTCCCGAGTGTTCAACAATCCCGAGGTAGTCAACGCGAAAACCAGGGAGCAGGTCCTGCGGACGGCCCGCCAGATCGGCTACCTGCCCAACGAGTCGGCGCGCACGCTGGCCACCAAGAAGTCCTTCATGGTCGGCCTGCTGTGGGACACCGACCACCGCCGCCCCGGCTGGCGCCATCCGTTCTTCCAGGAGATCCTGATCGGCCTGAAGACGGCGCTCAGCGGGCGCGGTTACCACCTGCTCATGCTCGCCACCAGCGGGGAGCACACCGACGACGCGTACGTGCGGGCCGCCCGCAGGCACAACCTGGACGGCGTGGTGATGATCGACAGCGGCACCTGGGATCCGTCGCTGCGGCACCTCGCCGAGTCGGGGGTGCCCTGTGTCAGCCTCGACCGTCCCGTGCAGGGCCCCAAGGCCACATACGTGACCTCCGACAACGTGGGCGGCGCCCGCCAGGCCGTACGGCACCTGCACGAGCAGGGCCGGCAGGCCATCGCCACGATCACCGGGCCCGCGCACACCCGGCCGGGCGCGGAGCGCCTGCAGGGCTACCAGGAGGAGCTGGCCCTGCTGCGCCTGCCGTACCGGCCCGAGCACGTGGCCGAGGGCGACTTCTACGTCACCGGCGGGGAGGCGGCGATGCGGCGGCTACTGGAGACGGACGAACGGCCCGACGCGGTGTTCGTCGCGGGCGACGAGATGGCCGTCGGCGCGCTGCGCGCGATCGCCGAGGCCGGACTGAAGGTGCCCGAGGACATCGCGGTGGTCGGGTTCGACGACATAGAGGTCGCGGCCCTCGTGCCCCCCGGCCTGACGACGATCGCCCAGGACAAGGACGGTTTCGGCGCGGCCGCCGCGGAGGCCCTGGTCTCCATGATCAACGGCACCGAGGCCCCGCCCGCCCGGATCCTGCCCACGACACTCGTCGTACGGGGCTCCAGCACGCGCGCGATCTGACGGCCGCCGTGGCGGGACGGTTCCCCGGCGAAAAGAGCGGTTTCGGGCGAATTCGCCGCCGGAGCCGCTTATCGTGATGGGGCATCCCTGTGCCTCACCCCCGGAGACCCACGTGTCCGAGCACTCCTGGCCTGTCCGCATCCGCGCCGAGTTCGCGCAGCGTGTGCTGGACCTGCGGCACCAGCACCCGGGCGTCCTCGCCTCGCTGGACCAGCACATGGCCGCCGTCCGGCAGGCCATCTCGGGCCTCGGCGAGCGGGTCGGGCCGTCCTCGCTGCTCGCCTATCTGATCGGTTTCTGGGACGGGGCCCAGGAGAAGGGCTGGCGGACGCCCGGGCCGGACCAGCCGCTCGACTTCGCCGTCCTGCGCATGACCGCGGTCTGCCTGCTGCTCGACACCGCCGCCGAACCCGCCTGACGCCCGCCCCGCCCGGTTGAAACGGGTGCGGGGCGCCCCTGGACGGGACGCCCCGCGAAGCGCGACGGAGGAGACGGCGGTCAGCGGACCGGCGGAGGCTCCTCCGGCGGCGTGGGCCACGAGGAGGCGGGACCCGCCTCACCCGGAGCCGCCTGACCGGGGTTCGGTTCACCGCGCGCCGACCGACCGCGCGGGTCCGCCGGGCTGATCGGGGTGGTCGCCGCGCCCGGAGCGGCCGGCGCGCCCTCCTGCGGGTACGCGCCCTCCTGCGGATACCCCGTGGTCGGGCCCTCCGGGGACATCGGCTGCGGAGACACCGGCGCCTGCGGGGAGCCGGCGGTCTGCGGGTAGGCGGTGCGCGCCGGCTGGGCGAAGGCGCCGGCCGTCTGGCGCGGGTAGGTCTCCCGCGGCATGGCCTCCTGCGGCACGTGGACGGTCTCCATCGCGTCGGAGCGGCCCTGGCTGTAGGCGGCCGCCTGGGCGCGGATGGTCTCGGTCTCCACCTCCGCACGGTTCAGCCAGTGCTCCCAGCGCTGCTGCATGGGCCGCACCAGCCCGCCGCCGACGCCCACGATGACGACTCCGGCGACGGCCGCCAGGAAGGCGATCAGGACCGGCGTGGTGACGGTGGTCGCGACCTCGATCTGGTTGAGCGCCGCGATGACGCCGAGGCCGATGATGAAGACCGACGCGATCGTGGCGAGCGTCCTGCCGTACGACAGGGAGCCCAGCGCCGCGCTGACGATGTCCTTGACGGCCCTGGCGATGGCGGTGGCGACCACGATGATCACGATCGCCACGGCGGCCTTGGGCAGCCAGGCCACGACGCCGGCGAGCAGGGCGCTGACCGGGTTGGGGCCGAAGACGGAGAAGGCGATCTGCAGCGTCACCAGCAGGATCGCGTAGTAGACCAGTTTCGCGAGCAGGTCGGACGCGTCGTACTTGCTGCGCGCGAGCACCCGTCCCACGCCGCCGCGTTCGACCCAGCGGTCGAACCCGACGCGTTCGAGTACGGCGTCCACCACCTTGCGCAGGGCCTTGGCGACCAGCCAGCCCACCACCAGGACGACGACGAATGCGAGGAACTTGGGGACGAAGGTGACGACCGACGACCAGGCGTCGGCCACTCCTCTTCCCCAGTCGACCGGAGCGGCCATAAGTCCTCCTGTTCAGAGCCTTCCACCGCCGGGGCGGGGACCTACGAGGGCGGCAGCTACCCGGTGACCGGCGTCTCATTCGCGGCCGGTGTCCGCCCCCGCACGCACGGCGACCGCCCGTCCCGGCGATGACGCAGGTCACACGCCGCGTGGGCCGCGCCGAAAAAGCGCCGAAAAAAGCGGCAGAAAACGCGCGAACCATCCGCGCCCGGCCCGCTCAGGACCCGCTCACGTTCACTCAGGCGACTCAGGTCCGCTCAGGCCAGGCGGACGACCTCGACCACGACCTCCTGGCGTCCGGAGGCCATGCCCTGGTAGACGCCCTTGATGGGCGGCACGTCCGTGTAGTCCCTGCCCCTGCCGACGACGACGTGGGCCTCGCCGCCTCTCGTGCGGTTGGTCGGGTCGAGGGCGTTCCACTCTCCCGTCCAGTACTCGATCCACGCGTGGCTCTGCCCGGCGACCGCCTCGCCGATCTCCGCCTCGGGCCGGGGGTGCAGATATCCCGAGACGTACCTCGCCGGGATGTCCGCGGCGCGCAGCAGCGCCACCGTGAGATGCGCCATGTCCTGGCAGACGCCCTTGCCGTGCTCCCAGACCTCCTGCGCGCTGGTGCGCACGCCCGTCGCACCCGGCACGTACGCGATCCGCTCGTTGACGTGCCACGCGAGCGCCTCGGCCGCCTCGTGCGCGTCCAGCCCCGCCGCCCGCTCCCGGGCGTCCGCCGCCAGTCCGGGCGAGATCCCGGTCTGCGGGGTCGGCCGGAGCAGTTCGCCCACGGGCCCGCCGGCCGCGCGCAGGTCGTCCCGGGCCGGCGGCACGCCCAGCGGCGGCGCGGCGGAGGTGTCCACCCGGGCGTACGACTCGATGGTCAGCGACCGGTGCGGCGCGGTCAGGTCGAAGACGCCGACGATCGTCCCCCAGTGGTCGGTGTAGGTCCAGACGGGCGCCGAGGGCCGGACGACCAGCCGCCGCTCCAGCGTGGTCTGGCCGCGGTCGCTCAGCGGGGTCATCCTGACCTCGTTGTACGACGCGGAGGCCGAGCCGTCGTAGTCGAACCGGGTGACATGACTGATCTTCACGCGCCAGCCCACGAGGAGCCTCCCCTCACCCAGCCCGCCGGGGCGGCGCCAGGGAAGAACCGGTCGCCGATCGCGAGCATGGCCGCCGCGCCCGCCTCCCGGATCTCGTCGAGCAGCCGGGGAAGCCGGGCGGGCAGCGCGGCCGTGTCGGCGTACTCCAGCGTCATCCGGACCCGGCCGATCGCGGCCCGCGCGGCGTCGGCCGTGCCCGCGCGGCCCTGGTTCGGGGCGAGTTCGGCCAGGCACCGCTCGGCGGTGGCGAGGGCGTGCACGACCGACCGGGGGAACAACCGGTCGAGCAGCAGGAACTCCAGCACCTTCGTGCTGTCGCCCCGGTGCGTGCGGGTGAACGACTCGTCGGCGCCGCACGCCTCCAGCAGCATCCGCCAGGCCGCCGGATCGGCGAGGAGACCGGTCTGCACGGCGATCAGGCGCGAGGTCATGTCGGCCCGTTCGAGGCTGCGCCCGAGCACCAGGAACCGCCACCCGTCGTCCCTGCTCATCGTGGCGTCGGCCAGTCCGGCCAGCAGCGCCGCCCGCTCCCTGACGTAGCGCAGGTACACGTGCGGCCCGAGCCGTTCGGCGGCGGCCCGCGTCTCCGGCAGGGCGTTCCAGGTGACGTTGAGGCACTCCCACACCTCGGTGGAGATGATCTCGCGGACGCCCCGGGCGTTCTCCCGGGCCGCGCGCAGGCAGCCGGCGATCGAGCCGGGATCGGCCGGGTCGTAGGCGAGCCGGCGCACCATCGTCGCGGCCGTCGGCGGGCCGGCGTCCGGGCCGGGCAGCGGGTGGCCGAGGATCGCGAAGACCGCCGTCGCGTCGTCCTCGCCCGCCAGGGCGCGGCGCAGCGAGACGTCGAGGATCCGGGCGATGTCGTCGGCGCGTTCGACGTAGCGCCCGATCCAGTACAGGGTCTCGGCGATCCGGCTCAGCAGGTCTCTCGCCACTGCCCTCTCCCTTCTGTGGGTGATGGTGCCGCCGATCACTGCTGCCCGGCGTCCCAGGCGGCGCCGCGGCTCGGCTCCCACCACGGCGGCGGCCCGGCCACCGCGGTGGGAGCCGGACCCGGCACCGCACCGGGCACGGGACCGCCCTCGGCGGGCAGCACCCAGGTGTCCTTGGAGCCGCCGCCCTGGCTGGAGTTGACCACGAGCTCTCCCTCGGGCAGCGCGACCCGGGTGAGCCCGCCGGGCAGCAGCCAGACGTCGTCGCCGTCGTTGACCGCGAACGGCCGCAGGTCGATGTGCCGGGGACGCGGCAGGTCGCCGATCAGGCTGGGGGCGGTCGACAGCGCGACCGGCCGCTGCGCCACCCAGCCCCGCGGGTCGGCCCGCACGGTCTCCGACAGCTCCCGCAACGTCTCCTCCGACGCCCGGGGGCCGATCACGATGCCCTTGCCGCCGGCGCCGTCCACCGGCTTGAGCACCAGGTCGCCGATGCGCGACAGCACCCACTCCAGCGTCTCCGGGTCCTCCAGGCGGTAGGACTCGACGTTGCCGATCAGCGGTTCCTCGCCCAGGTAGTAGCGCATGAGGTCCGGCACGTACGTGTAGACGAGCTTGTCGTCGGCGACCCCGTTGCCGACGGCGTTGGCGATCGTCACGTGCCCGGCCCTGGCCGCGTTGAGAAGCCCCGGGCAGCCGAGGGTGGAGTCCCAGCGGAAGTGGAGGGGATCGAGATAGTCGTCGTCCACCCTCCGGTAGATCACGTGGACCGGACGCCTGCCGTTCGTGGTGCGCATGTGGACCCGGTTGCCCTCGCAGACCAGGTCGCGGCCCTCGACCAGCTCGACGCCCATGAGGCGGGCGAGCAGGGCGTGCTCGAAGTAGGCCGCGTTGTGGACGCCCGGCGTCAGGATCACGACGGCCGGGTCGGTCACGTGCTCGGGAGCGGCCCTCCGCAGCGCGGCGAGCAGGCGGGCGGGATACTCCTCGACCGGCCGCACCCGCTGCTCGGCGAACAGCGCCGGCAGCGTGCGGCTCATCGCCAGCCGGTTCTCCAGGACGTAGCTGACCCCGCTGGGCGTGCGGACGTTGTCCTCCAGCACCCGGAAGCCGCCGTCCTCGTCCCTGACGATGTCGATCCCGGCGACGTGCACGCGGACGCGCGCCGCGATGCCGTCGGCCGCCCGGTGGAAGTGCGGCGAGGAGTGCAGCAGCCGCCAGGGCACCACGCCGTCGTGGAACGCCCGGCGCTCGCCGTACACGTCGTCGAGGAACGCCTCCAGAGTCCGCACGCGCTGCCGTACGGCCCTGGCGATGAGGTCCCACTCGGCCGCGTCGAGCACCCGGGGGATCAGGTCGAGCGGGAACGGCCGCTCCTCCCCCGCGTAGTCGAAGGTCACCCCGCGGTCGGTGAACACCCGGGCGAGCTGGTCGGCCCGGTAGCGGAGTTCCTCGGCCCCAAGGGGCTGCAGGGCCGCGAACAGCGCCTGGTACGCCGGCCGGGGCACGCCCGGCCGCTCGAACATCTCGTCCCAGGCGTCGGCCAGTGCGTACGAGTCAAAGATGTCCGCCATGTGCGGAGGTTAGACAAGCGATGTTTCGCCCGGCGGCTCGCCGTGTATCAGGCCCGTGCCACGCGTGTTGCCGCCCGGTGACGTGGGCCCATGACCTTCCGCCGCTCCGCGCCCGTTGACGTTTGTTGGGGCGCTAGTCAAACTAATCCCGGAAGATCGCACGAGGAGACACCCCCGCCCCGACGATCGGAAGGCCGGTAATGGTGCGCAAGGTCCTGGCCGTGCTCGCGGCACTGCTCGTCCTCCTGCCGGTGCCGCTCCAGGGCCCGGCCGCGGCCGCCCCGGCGGCGTCCCGGGTCACCTACGACCACTACTCGCTCATGGTCGACGGCCGGAGGGTCGTCGTGCAGGCCGCCGAGATCCACTACTTCCGGCTGCCGAGCCCCGGCCTGTGGCGGGACGTGCTGGAGAAGATCAGGGCCGGCGGGTTCAACGCCGTCTCCGTCTACTTCGACTGGGCCTACCACTCCCCCAAGGCGGGCGTGTACGACTTCACCGGCGTGCGCGACGTCGACCGCTTCCTGCGCACGGCCGAGCGGGCGGGCCTGTACGTCGTCGCCCGCCCCGGGCCGTACATCAACGCGGAGACCACCGGCGGCGGATTCCCCGGATGGCTGAAGAACGTGCCCGGCCGGGGCCGCAGCAGCGACGCCGGGTTCACCCAGGCGTACCGCGACTGGCTCCACCACATCAACCCGATCATCGCGAGGCACCAGGTGAGCCGCGGCGGGTCGGTGATCCTCTACAACGCGGAGAACGAGTACGCCGCCAACACCGACGCGGCGTACATGCAGGACATCCAGGACCAGGCGCGGGCGGACGGCATCGACGTGCCGATCACCACGAACGACTGCTGCGACGCCGCCGACTGGAGCTCCACCTGGGCCGAGGGGCCGGGCGCCGTCCAGATCCCCGGCGTGGACGACTATCCGCAGTCCTTCGACTGCGCCAACGCCGAGACGGTGTGGGGCCCGTGGGGCGAGGGGGTCACCGAGAGGCTCCGCGACGACGCCCCGGTGTTCGCCGCCGAGTACCAGGCGGGGGCCATCGACCTGAACAACGCGGGCTACGACCGGTGCCGGGACCTGACCGGCCCGGCGTACATGAAGTTCTTCTACAAGTCCAACCTGCTGGTGAGCGGCGCGACGCTGTTCAACTACTACATGGGCTTCGGCGGCACCAACTGGGGCTTCCTCGCCCAGCCCAACGACGTCTACACGTCGTACGACTACGGCGCGGCCGTGAACGAGGCCCGGCAGCCGACGGCGAAGTACGACGAGTTCAAGCGGCAGGGCTACTTCCTGCAGGCCGTCGCCCCGCTGGCGAAGACGGACCCCGCGGCGGCTCCCTGGACCGACAACCCGGCCGTCGGGGTCGTCGCCCGGGCGAACCCGGACACCGGCACCCGGTTCGCGCTCGTCCGGCACGCCGACCGCGCCGCCACGACCACCGACGCGGCCACGCTCTCGTGGACCGTCCCGGACGGCACGTACGCCCTGCCCGTGCAGGTCAGGGGCCGCGACGCGCACGTCCTGGTCGGCGCGTACGACCTGGGCGGCCAGCGCCTGGCGGCGTCCAGTTCGGAGATCATGACCCACGCCTTCGTCGGCGGCCGGGACGTCGCGGTGCTGTACGGCACGGCCGGCTCCCCGGGCGCGACGATCCTGCGTTACTCCACCAGACCGCAGGTGAAGGTGCTGGAGGGCGATGTCCGCTGGGCGTTCGACGGCGGCGACCTCCGCCTGGACTACACGCATCAGGGCCTCGCCCGCGTGCTGGTCTCGGGCGGCGGGCGGCGGCCGCTGCTGCTCCTGCTGGGCACCGACGAGACCGCCGCGACGTTCTGGCGGGCGGGCCCCGACGCCGCCCCGGTGCTGGTGCGGGGCACGTCCCTCGTCCGGTCCGCCGCCGTCGAGGGCGGTGCCGTACGGCTCACCGCCGACACCGCCCGGGAGGGCGAGGTGGAGGTGTTCGCCGACGCGCGGGCCTCCCGGCTGCGCCTCGCCGGCGACCCGGGCGACACGGACGTGCGCGTCACCCGGACGCCGAGCGGATCGCTGCTCGGCCGGGTGCCCGGACCCCGCGAGGCGGCGCGCCTGCCCGCGCTCACCGGGTGGCGCGTCCACGACGAGGCGCCGGAGGCCGCGCCCGGGTTCGACGACTCGTCCTGGCCGACGGCCGACAAGGCCACGACCGAGAGCCCGATGAAGCCGAAGGCCGGGCCGGTGCTGTACGCCGACGACTACGGCTTCCACTACGGCGACGTCTGGTATCGCGGCCGCTTCACCGCGACGGGCGCGGAGACCGCCGTGGCGCTGAACGCGATCACCGGGAGACGCGGGCGCTACCTCGTCTGGCTCGACGGGCGCTACCTCGGCTCGGCCGCGGGCGGCACCCAGGCCGACGTCGACGCGGCGAACCCCGAGCCGGGGCCGGGCCGCTTCGCGGTCCCCGCGGGCCTGCTGAAGCCCGGGCGCACCGCCACGCTGGCGGTCCTGGTGCAGAACATGGGCCACAACGACGACTGGACGGCCGACGACAACCGGTTCAAGCAGCCGCGCGGCCTGGTCGCCGCCGCGGTGGAGGGGGCGGCGGCGATCGCCTGGAGGATCCAGGGCGCCCGCGGCGGCGAGGACCTCACCGACCCGGTGCGCGGGCCGCTCAACACCGGCGGCCTGTACGGCGAGCGCTCCGGCTGGCACCTGCCCGGCTACCCCGACCGCGCCTGGAAGGAGATCGCCGCCCCGGCCGGACGGCCGCTCGCGCCCGGCGTCACGTGGTACCGCACCGGCTTCCGGCTCGACCTCCCCGAGGGCCAGGACGTCTCCGTGGGCCTGCGCTTCGGCGGCGCCGTCCCGGCGGCTTCCCGGACGCTGATCTACCTCAACGGCTGGAACGTCGGCCAGTACGGCGGCGACATCGGGCCGCAGCAGGAGTTCGTGCTGCCCGCCGGGCTGCTGCGCGGGCACGGTCACAACACGCTCGCCCTGGCCGTCACCTCCACCGCGGCCGCCGGCGGCGGGCCCGGCCCGATCGGCCTGTTCGCGTACGGAGCCGTGCGCGGCGGGGTGCCCGTCCCGGACGTCCCGGGGCCGTCGTACCCGCTCGCCCGCTGAGCGCCACGGCAGTGGCGGGCCGCCCGCGTACCGATTCCTGGCCGGTACGCGGGCGGCTCTTTTCGTCCCAGACCCCGCACCGGACCCCACTGAGGGAGCATTACGAGCAGTTGTATAAGCTTCCTATGTAATTTCCGGTCCCCGGAGGAACCCCGTGTCCACCGTCCCGAACGCCGGTCCCGGCGAGGACTTCCCCGCGGTCGCCGCCGTGCTGGACGACCTCGCGGTGCTCGCCGTACGGCGGCTGTCCGCGCAGGGCGACCTC
This sequence comes from Microbispora sp. H10670, assembly GCF_014161385.1. NCBI lineage: Bacteria > Bacillati > Actinomycetota > Actinomycetes > Streptosporangiales > Streptosporangiaceae > Microbispora > Microbispora sp. H10670. The sequence goes on from NZ_JABBWW010000003.1 coordinate 186,701, forward strand.
AGCCTCACGGCCGCGGCCACCCTGTCGTACCTGGACCGCAACGGCCCCGAGCGGCTGAGCGTCCTCGCCTCGCGGCAGTCCGTCACCCAGCCGTCGATGACCCAGCTCGTGCGGCGCCTGGAGCGCGAAGGGCTGGTGCACCGGGCGGCCGACGACCTCGACGGCCGCGCGGTGCGGGTCGCCGTCACCGACGCCGGCCGCGCGCTGCTCGCCGAGCGGCGCCGCCTGCGCCGGGAGCGGCTCACCGAGCTGCTCGGCACGCTCTCCCCCGGTGAGCTGCGCGACCTGACGCGGGTCGCCGGCGAGTTCCTCCCCCTGCTCCGCCGCCTGCTCCAGAGCGAGGCCGGCGAGTAGGGACCAGGGCGCTCCCCCTCGCTACTCCCAGGAGGTCCGGTGAGCTCTGCTCATGCCCCCGCAGCTCATCGCTCATCGCCGGTCTGGCCCTGATCGTGGTGTTCGCCGCGCTCGCCGGCGCGTCCGGGAGCATCGGCGGCATCGTCGGCTTCCGGGCCGGCTGGGGCCTCGGCAACGCGCTGTTCATCGCCACCTCCCTCGCCGTCATCGTCGCCTCCGGCAGCGGCGGCTTCGCCGGGGCGATCATCCTGTACGAGACCGCGCTCGGCGTCGGCATCGCGGTCGGCCCCCTGCTCGGCGGGACCCTGGGCGGCATCAGCTGGCGCGGCCCGTTCTACGGCGTCGCGGTGCTGATGGCGATCGCCCTGGTCGCCACCGTCACCCTGGTGCGACGCACCCCCGCCCCGGCGCGGAAGACCGGCGTGGCCGAGCCGCTGAAGGCGCTGCGCCACCGCGGCCTGCTCATCCTGGGCCTGACCGCCCTCTGCTACAACTGGGGCTTCTTCACCGTCCTGGGCTACGCGCCGTACCCGATGGAGCTGAACGAGCACCAGCTCGGCCTCGTCTTCACCGGCTGGGGGATCCTGGTCGCCGTCTTCTCCGTCTTCGGGGCGCCGCGCCTGCAGGCGCGGTTCGGCATCGCCCGCACGCTCTACGCCAACCTCGTGCTGTTCAGCCTCGACATCCTGGTGATCGCGCTGTTCACCTCGAACCGGGCCGTGGTGATCTGCGGGGTGATCGTCGCGGGCGTCTTCATCGGCGTCAACAACACGGTCACCACGCAGGCGGTCATGACCGTCTCTCCGGTGGAGCGGCCGATCGCCTCCGCCTCCTACGGGTTCATCCGCTTCATCGGCGGCGGTCTCGCGCCCTTCGCCGCGGGCCGGCTCGCCGAGCACTTCGACAGTCAGCACGCGCCGTTCTACCTGGGGGCCGCCGCCGTGCTCCTCGGCGCGGTGATCCTCACCGCCGCGCACCGGCAGCTCGGCGAGGCCGAGCGCGCCCAGGCCGCGGAGCTCGCCGCGGCCGGCCCCGCCACCGCCCGGCGGGAGAGGCTGGAGGAGTCGGCCCTGGCCGAGGATCTCGGCTCGGCCACCTGAGCGCGCCGGGTCAGAACCGGGCGACCAGGGCCGGGGTGAGCGCGGCGGGCCCGGCGCAGCCGGACAGGGCAAGGGTGAGATCGGTCTCCGCCAGCACGCAGCGGAGCACGTGCTCCACGCCCGCCTGGCCGTCCAGGCCCAGCCCGTACGCGTACGGCCGGCCCAGCAGCACGGTCCTGGCGCCGAGCGCGAGGGCCTTGACGACGTCGTCCCCGCCGCGGACGCCGCCGTCGAAGAGCACCGTGAGCCGGTCGGCGACCGCGTCGGCGACGGCCGGCAGCGCGTCGGCCGCCCCGATCGAGCCGTTGACCTGGCGCCCGCCGTGGTTGGACACGACCACCCCGTCCATCCCCGCGTCGGCGGCCAGCCGGGCGTCGTCGGGATGGAGGATGCCCTTCAGCACGATCGGGCCGTCCCAGTGCTCGCGCAGCAGGGCGAGGTCCGGCCACGTCTTGCCGGGGTCGCCGAACAGTCCCACGAAGTGCAGGACGGCGGCCTCCGGGTCCTCGTGCACCGGCCGCGCGAGCCCGGCCTGGAACGCCGGGTCGGTGAAGTAGTTGGCGGTGCCGACGCCGCGCAGGAACGGCAGGTACGCCTGGTCGAGATCGCGCGGTCGCCAGGCCAGCAGCGGCGTGTCGAGGGTGACGACGAGCACGCTGAACCCCGAGGCCTTGGCCCGGGCGAGGAAGCTGAGGGTGACCTCGCGGTCGCGGCCCCAGTAGAGCTGGAACCACCGCTCGCCGTCTCCCATGGCCGCGGCGACCTCCTCCATCGGCGTGCTGGAGGCCGACGACAGCACGAAGGGCACGCCCAGCGCCGCCGCGGCGCGGGCGGCGGCCGGTTCGGCGTCCGGGTGCATGATCGACAGCACGCCGATCGGCGCGAGCGCCAGCGGCGCGGGCAGTCTCCGGCCGAGCACGGTCACCGACAGGTCGCGCCCGCGCACGTCACGCAGCATCCGCGGCACGATGCGCCAGCGGTCCAGCGCCTCACGGTTGGCCCGCTCGGTGCGCCCGCCGCCCGCGCTGCCGGCCACGTAGCCCACCGGCCCGGGACCCAGGCGCCGCTCGGCCATCTCCTCCAGCCGGTTCAGATCCGTGGGCAGGCGCGGCACGACGCCCGCCATGCCGTTGAGGTAGATCTCGTACTGGAAGTCCGCCCAGCTCACCGCGCCTCCATTCCTCCAGATCACTGCCGTACGGCACGCTACCGGAACCGATGCGTTGATAGAGGGACGGAAGGGGTCAGCGGGGTTCGCGCGCGCCGCACCCGGATGACGGTTCTTTGCTGTGATTGTGCGGAGCTCCTACCAAGGAGCGGCGGCGGCAGGGGCACACCCTGGAGAGCGACCGCGGTGCGGCGGGTCGTCGACAGCACGTTCGTCGCAACGGTCGTCCCCGCGCGTCCGCGTCCCGCCGAAGGGTCGCACCCGAGCGTACGCGGGGCCACCGACGATCACGCCCACCCGTCCGTACGCGATCGGCCAAAGGGTGATCATGCCGGGTTACTTATCTCGAACAGCGCAGGCCGACGCCTCGCGGGCCCTGCCCGGGAGGTCGCCCGGACGCCTGCACCACGTCTTCGAATCCCGTTGCGACCTGACGCCGTCGGCGACGGCCCTGGAGTGCGGGCGGCTGAGCTGGACCTACGCCGCGCTCGACGCGCGGGCGAACCGGCTCGCGCACCTCCTGCGCGACCTGGGGGCCGGACGCGGTTCCCGGGTGGCGATCCTGCTGCCGCGGTCGCCGGACACCTACCTGGCGCTGCTCGCGGTGGGCAAGGCGGGGGCGGCGTTCGTGCCGCTCGACCCGCAGTCGCCCCCGGACCGAACCGGCTACATCCTCGGCGACGCCGGCGTCGACCTCGTGCTCACCACGTCCGGGCGGGCTCCGGAGGTCAGGGCGCCGGGCCGCCGCGTGCTCGCCCTCGACGCCTCCGCGGACCTGATCGCGTCGGCGCCCGCCACCCGTCCGTTCTCCGGACCGCTCAACGGCGCGGCGGACGACGACCCGGCCGCGTACGTCATGTACACCTCCGGGTCGAGCGGGCGCCCGAAGGGTGTCGAGGTGGCCCAGTCGAGCATCTGCAACTTCCTCCGAGTGGTGCCGGAGCTGTACGGCGTGCGGCCGGACGACCGCGTCTACCAGGGGATGTCCATCTCCTTCGACTTCTCCGTCGAGGAGATCTGGCCGACCTGGTCGGCCGGCGCGGCCCTCGTCGGGGGACCGGCCGGCTCCCGGCAGCTCGGCGCGGAGCTGGCGGACTTCCTGGACCAGCACAAAATCACGATCCTGTACTGCGTCCCGACGCTGCTCGCGACGATCCCGCGTGACGTGCCGTCCCTGCGCACCATCCTCGTCGGGGGCGAGCCCTGCCCGGCGCCGCTGGTGGAGCGGTGGAGCCGGCCGGGGCGGCGGATGCTCAACACGTACGGGCCGACCGAGGCGACGGTCACCGCGACCTGCGCCGAACTGCTGCCGGGACGGCCGGTCACCATCGGCAGGCCGTTGCCCACCTACACCGTCGTGCTGCTCGACGAACGGCGCGAGCCGGTGCCGGACGGCGAGGTCGGCGAGATCTGCATCGGGGGTCCCGGCGTCGCCCGCGGCTACGTCGGCCGTCCCGCCCTGACCGCCGACCGCTTCGTCGAGCACCCGCTGGCGCCCCCCGGCGGCAGGTTGTACCGCACTGGAGACCTCGGCCGGGTGACCGCGACCGGGGAACTCGAATACCTCGGCCGCTCCGACGCCGAGGTGAAGATCCGCGGACACCGGGTGGACCTGGGCGAGATCGAGAACGTGCTGCTGGAGGACGCCGGCGTCGCCGAGGCCGTGGCCGCCCTGATGCCCGCGCCGGGCGTGGACGGACCGGACGGGGAACTCGCCGCCTACGTCGTGCCCGCGAACGGCCACGACGAGGCGCTCACCGGGAGGCTGCGCGATCGCCTGAGCCGCCGCCTTCCGGCCTACATGGTGCCGTCGTTCCTGGACGTCGTGGCCGCCCTGCCCACCATGCCGAGCGGCAAGGTGGACCGCGGGCGGCTGCCGCGGCCGAGCGGCCGCCGTCTGGTCGGCTCCGGGCCGGTGGCGCCCGCCGAGGGCGCACTGGAGACACGGCTGCGCGCCGCGTGGGCGGAGGAGTTCGGGCTCGACCCCGAGTCGCTGTCGGTCGAGGCGGACTTCTTCACCGACCTCGGCGGCCACTCCCTGCTGGCCGCGCGCATCGTGTCGCTCCTGCGGACGAGCGAGATCGGCGCGGGGCTCGCGGTGCGCGACCTCTACGCGAACCCGACCGTACGCCGCCTCGCCGCGCACCTCTCCGCGAACGGAGGCCGCGGGGGCGGACGCGCGCCGGCCTCCCGTCCCCGCCCGAGGCCGCTGCGGCACGGCGGCCGGACGGTCGCGGCCGCCGGGGCGGCGCAGAGCGTGGTCGTCTACCTGCTGCTCCTCATGGTCACGTTGCCGGTCTCCGTCACGCTGTACGCCTGGACCACGCCCCACGGCGGCCCGCTCCCCGGGGGCCGCAGGACGCAGGAGGACTGGCTGCTCCTCCCCGGAACGGGGACCGACCTGGTCGGCGCGCTGGCGCTGGCCGCGGCGGCCGCGTACCTCTGGGTGCGCTGGCTGCTGCCCGTGCTGCTGGTGCGGCCGCTGTCGGGCGGCGTCCGGCCGGGTCGTCACCCGCTGTGGGGCGCGACCTACCTGCGGCTGTGGGCGACGAACCTGCTGCTGTCCCTGTCTCCGCTGCGGACGCTGAGCGGCTCGCCCATGATGGCCCCCTACCTGCGGCTGCTCGGCGCGAAGGTCGGGCCCGCCACCGCCGTCGCGACGGCCGACGTCAACCTCCCGGCGATGCTGCGGATCGGCGAGGGCGCCTCGGTCGGCTACCGCGCCTCGCTGCACGCCTGGCTGGTGGAGGACGGGTGGGTGGTCGTCGCCCCGGTGGAGATCGGGCCGCACGCGTTCGTCGGGAACGGCGCCGTGCTCGGGCCGGGCGCACGGGTCGCCGGCCACGCCGCGCTCGGCGACCAGTCGGCCCTGACGCACGGCGAGACGGTGCCACCAGGAGGGCGCTGGGCCGGGTCGCCGCCGAATCCCGTGGAGTCCGTGGGGCCGGACGTCGAGGCGATGCTGCGCGCCCCCGCCGGCGCAGGGAGCTGGAAGGCCCGCCACGTGGCCGCCGCCGTGGCCGGCCTCGTCTGCATCGAGGCGATCCTGCTGGCCACGATCATGCCGAGCGTCCTGGTCATCTGGACGGTCGTGGCCGCCTGGGGCCCGCCGGCGGCTCCGGTCGCCGTTTTCCTGGCGGGCCCGCTGTTCGTGGCCGTCGTCTGCGTGGTGGTGGCCGCCGGCAAACGGCTCGTGCTGCCGAAGGCGCCGGCCGGCGTCCATCCGGCGCGTTCCTGCCTCGGCGTGCGCAAGTGGGCCGTGGACAAACTCCTGGAGTCCAGCCTGACGCTGACCAACTCGCTCTACGGCACGCTGTACACCTCGCCGTGGCTGCGGCTGCTCGGCGCGCGGGTCGGCCGCCGGGCCGAGGTGTCGACGGCCGCGCAGCTCGACCCCGATCTCCTCACGCTGCGCGAGGAGAGCTTCGTCGCGGACATGGCGGGCGTCGGCGCGGCCAGCTTCGCCCGTGGCCGGATCGCCCTGCGTCCCACCGAGGTCGGCAGGCGCGCGTTCGTCGGCAACGCCGCGGTCGTCCCGGCCGGGACGCGGATGGGGCCGGGCTCGCTGGTGGGTGTCAGCACCGTCCCGCCGCCGGACGGCGTGCCGGAGGGCACCTCGTGGCTGGGCTCGCCCGCGATGCACCTTCCCGTACGGCAGGACAGCGGCGCGTTTCCGGAAGACCAGACGTTCCGGCCGCCGCGCCTGCTGGTGCTGCACCGCCTGGGCGTCGAGTTCTTCCGCGCCACGCTCCCGGCGATGCTGTTCGGCGCCGCGCTCTACCTCCACCTCCTGGGCGTGCACGCGCTCGCGCGCCTCCTGCCCCTGCCCGTGGTGGCGGCCGCGGCGCCGCTCGTCGCCGGCGCCGCGTCGCTGGGGGTGGTCGGTTGCTGCGTCGCGTTCAAACGCCGCCTCATCGGCGCGTACCGGCCGAGAGTGGAGCCGTTGTGGAGCAGGTTCGTCCGGCGCACCGAGTTCGTCACCGGGCTGTGGGAGGCCGCCGCGGTGCCCGCCGGGGTCGCCCTCCTGGCCGGAACCCCGTTCCTGCCGGCCGTGCTGCGGTGGTTCGGGGCCCGCATCGGCAGGCGCGCCTGGATCGCGACCACGTATCTGACCGAGTTCGACCTGGTGGAGGTGGGCGACGACGTCGCGATCGGGCCGGGGGTGTCGCTGCAGACCCACCTGTTCGAGGACCGGGTCATGAAGATGTCGGCCGTCACGGTCCGGTCCGGCTCCAGCGTCGGCGCCCGTTCCGTGGTCCTCTACGACTCGGTGGTGGGCGAGGACGTCTCGCTCGGCGCCCTGTCGTTGCTGATGAAGGGCGAGCGGCTCACCCCGGGGACGAGCTGGCGCGGCATCCCGGCGCAGGCCGCCGTCGGGGACATGTGAGCGCGATGGGCGAGCGACAGGGGATCGGGTGAGGGTCTGATGGGATTCGACGGCATTCTCGGCGCCGTACGGCGCGCCTTCCACTCCGAGCCGGCCCCGCTGCGGCCTTCCGGACAGCCGCTCGCGCTCGTCTACCGGGGCCCGGCCTCGGTTCCCGGGTGCTCCGAGGCGGTCGCCGGGCTGCTGGAGGCGAGCCGCTGGGGCTTCGACGTGCGTTACACGGGCCCGCACGAGAAGGTGCCGCTCACGGCGGAGTCGCTGTCCCTGGCCGCGGTGTACGCCCAGCCGGGCGGCGGAGACCTGTCCCGGGGTTACCGGCACCTCAAACGGCACCGCGGCGCGCTGCGCGACTACGTCGCCGGAGGCGGCCGGTACCTCGGCTTCTGCCTGGGCGGCTATCTCGCCGGCGCCACTCCCGGTTTCGCCCTGCTGCCGGGCGACACCGACCAGTACATCGCCACGCCGGGCGCCACCGTGGACGACGAGGAGGACACCCTCGTCGACGTGCGATGGCGCGGCCGGGAGCGCAGCGTCTTCTTCCAGGACGGCCCCTGCTTCCTGCTGGAGCCGGGCAACCGGGCCACCGTCCTGGCCACCTATCCCAACGGCGCCGTCGCCGCCCTCGTCACGCCGTACGGCGAGGGCAGGGTCGCCGTCGTCGGCCCGCACCCGGAGGCGACCGACGACTGGTTCGCCGACGCCGATCTGCCGGTGCGGCGGGCGCAGGACCTCGGCCTCGATCTGGTGAACGAGGTGATGGCCGACGCCTGAGGTGCTTTCGCGTCTTATGTGAAGAATGTGATGAATTACCGCTTTCTCCGGAAAATCCCCATTATGGGGACATGGTGCGTAAATTAGCCGCCCTGGCCGCCAGTGTCATGATGATCGCGTCCCCGGCCGCTCCCGCCGCCGCGGAGCCGGGCGCGTTCCTTCCCGGCGCGCCGGGGATCGGCGACCCGTACTACCCCCTGCAGGGAAACGGCGGCTACGACGTCGGCCACTACGATCTGCGGCTCCGGTTCGACCCCGGCGACCACACCGCGGACGCCACCGCGACGATCACCGCGACCGCCACCCACAACCTGTCCCGGTTCGACCTCGACTTCTCGGGACCGGAGGTCAAGAGCGTGACGGTGGACGGCGCCCGCGCCGGCTTCCGCCGCGACGGCCAGGAACTGGTGATCACTCCGGCCGCCGGGCTGAAGGCCGGGACCGCCTTCACGGTCGCGGTCTCCTACGCCGGGAAGCTCACGGCGGTCTCGGACGACACCGGCCAGCAGGGGTGGATCAACACCAAGGACGGCGCGTTCGTCGCGTCCCAGCCGGACGGCGCGCGCAGCTGGTTCCCGGCCAACGACAGCCCGGCGGACAAGGCCACCTTCAGCTTCCGGGTGTCCGCGCCCGAGGAGCTGACCGTGCTGGCCAACGGCGAGCGCGCGAGCGCGGACGAGGCGGCCGGCTCCGACGGCTACCGAACCGTGCGATGGGAGATGCGGCAGCCGATGGCGCCCTACCTCGCCATGCTCGCCATCGGCCATTTCGAGGTCAGTGAGGGGACCGTCGACGGCATACCGAACGTGACGGCGTACGACCCGGCGCTGGCGGAGAAGTCGAAGCGTCTGCACGATCTCACGGCGGAGGCCGTCAGGTGGGAGTCGTCGCTCTTCGGCCCCTACCCGTTCTCCTCCACCGGCGGGGTCGCGGACGGCCGCGGCTCCGTGACGGCGCTGGAGACGCAGGGCCGGCCCGTCTACAGCGGCGGCCCGACCGACGACTCCGAGATCGTGCACGAACTGGCCCACCAGTGGTTCGGCGACAGCGTCGGGGTGCGGAGCTGGCGGGACATCTGGCTCAACGAGGGCTTCGCTAAATACACGGAATGGCTCTACGAGGAGCAGCACGACGGGCCCTCCGCCAGGGACACCTTCGACCGGCTCTATCGGAAGGACGGCGCCTTCTGGCGTCTGAAGACCGGTGACCCCGGCCAGGCGCACATGTTCGACGAGAACGCGATCTACCTGCGCGGCGCGATGACGGTGCACGCCCTCCGGGAGAAGATCGGCGACAAGGTGTTCTTCACCCTGCTGAAGACCTGGGCGCAGGAGCACAGGTACGGCACGGTGACCACGGCCGACTTCGTCGCCCTCGCGGAGAGGCTGAGCGGGCAGAAGCTCGGCCCCTTCTTCGACGCGTGGCTCTACCAGGCGAAGAAGCCGCCGCAGTCGGTGTTCCGCTCGACGCCGGCGGAATGAGACGGGTTTGCCCTGTTCATGCGGGGGGGGAGGAGACGCGGCCACGGGGGGCGAGGTGAGCGGACTACCGACGATCAAGAGCCTGGACGAGCTGACCGAGCTGGTCGAACGCCGGCCCGGCCTCTACCTGCGGTACTCGAAGGGGCCGGACGCCGACGAGGGCAAGCCCAGCGTCGACTACGAGAGCGGCCTGGAGCTGCCCGGGCTGTCGGTGACCGTGCTCGACGCCGAGCACTGGTGGACGAGATCGACGCACGACTGGCTGGCCCGCCAGATGTGCAAGTACACACATCTGGCCGAGCAGGACGAGGAGCGGCACGCCTGGGTGTTGACCGGCCGCGTGGCGGGGCGGGGCCCCGACCACGAGCCGCTCATCGACCACGTCGAGCCGGTGGCGTGGATCGACGACGCGGTGGTCGAGCAGGCCCGCGAGCACTACGAGAAGGCGTTCGACGCCGGCCGCGACTCCACTGGCTGAGCCCCTCCGCGCCAGATCTCTCCGGGCCTCTCCGGACCCCTTCCGGCCGTCCCGCGTCTCCCCTGGCCTACCAGGGAGATACGGCGTTCGCACCCTGCGAGATGTACCATTCGCGCGGCCGCGGGGCGACGCGCCCGGCGGTGCTTTATATGCTTTCTTTTCCTGGTCAGACGGGATCGCGAGGGTGGACATGGTCGAGAGAGCTGGCACCGTCAAGCGCGCGAGAACATCCCGCGCCGCCGGCGGCGATCCGGAACTGGATCTGCGGGAACTCCTGGCGGGCCTGACCGCCGTACGGGACGGAGACTTCGGCACCCGGCTGCCGGAGGACGGCGACGGGCTGCTGCAGGAGATAGCGACCGTCTTCAACGGAATGGTCGACCAGCTCTCCCTCTTCACCTCCGAGGTGACCCGGGTGGCGCGGGAGGTCGGCACCGAAGGCCAGCTCGGCGGCCAGGCCGAGGTGCCGGCGGTCTCCGGCACCTGGAAGGACCTCACCGACTCGGTGAACGCGATGGCGGGCAACCTCACCAGCCAGGTCCGCTCCATCGCCGAGGTCACCACCGCCGTCGCCAAGGGCGACCTCTCCCAGAAGATCACCGTCGACGCCCGGGGCGAGATCCTCGAACTCAAGAACACCGTCAACACGATGGTCGACCAGCTCTCGTCCTTCGCCGACGAGGTCACCCGTGTGGCCCGCGAGGTCGGCACCGAGGGCCAGCTCGGCGGCCAGGCGCAGGTCCCCGGCGTGGCCGGGACCTGGCGCGACCTCACCGACTCGGTGAACTTCATGGCCGGCAACCTCACCAGCCAGGTCCGCTCCATCGCCGAGGTCACCACCGCCGTCGCCAAGGGCGACCTCTCCCAGAAGATCACCGTCGACGCCCGAGGCGAGATCCTCGAACTCAAGAACACCGTCAACACCATGGTCGACCAGCTCTCGTCCTTCGCCGACGAGGTCACCCGCGTCGCCCGCGAGGTCGGCACCGAAGGCCAGCTCGGCGGCCAGGCCGACGTGAAGGGCGTCTCCGGCACCTGGCGCGACCTCACCGACTCCGTGAACTTCATGGCCGGCAACCTCACCAGCCAGGTCCGCAACATCTCCCAGGTCGCCACCGCCGTCGCCAAGGGCGACCTCTCCCAGAAGATCACCGTCGAGGCCAAGGGCGAGGTCGCCGCGCTCGCCCAGACCATCAACACCATGGTCGACACCCTCAGCGCCTTCGCCGACGAGGTCACCCGCGTCGCCCGCGAGGTCGGCACCGAAGGCCGCCTCGGCGGCCAGGCCGACGTGAAGGGCGTCTCCGGCACCTGGAAGGCGCTGACCGAGTCGGTGAACGTCATGGCCGACAACCTCACCGACCAGGTGCGGTCCATCGCCCAGGTCACGACGGCGGTCGCCCGCGGCGACCTGTCGCAGAAGATCCGCGTGGACGCCCGGGGCGAGATCCTGGAGCTCAAGGAGACCATCAACACGATGGTCGACCAGCTCTCGTCCTTCGCCGACGAGGTCACCCGGGTGTCCCGGGAGGTCGGCACCGAGGGCCGCCTGGGCGGCCAGGCGACCGTACGCGGGGTGTCGGGCACCTGGAAGGACCTCACCGACTCGGTGAACGTCATGGCGTCCAACCTCACCAGCCAGGTGCGGTCCATCGCGCAGGTCGCCACCGCCGTCGCCAAGGGCGACCTCTCCCAGAAGATCACCGTCGAGGCCAAGGGCGAGGTCGCCGCGCTCGCCCAGACCATCAACACCATGGTCGACACCCTCAGCGCCTTCGCCGACGAGGTCACCCGCGTCGCCCGCGAGGTCGGCACCGAAGGCCAGCTCGGCGGCCAGGCGCGGGTGCCCAACGTGGCGGGCACCTGGAAGGACCTCACCGACAACGTGAACTCCATGGCCGACAACCTGACCAACCAGGTGCGGTCCATCGCCCAGGTCACGACGGCGGTCGCCCAGGGCGACCTGACCAAGAAGATCGACGTCGACGCCCGGGGCGAGATCCTGGAGCTCAAGACGACCATCAACACGATGGTCGACCAGCTCTCGTCGTTCGCCGCGGAGGTCACCCGCGTCGCCCGCGAGGTGGGCAGCGAGGGACGGCTGGGCGGTCAGGCCGAGGTCGAGGGCGTGTCGGGCACCTGGAAGCGGCTGACCGAGAACGTCAACGAGCTGGCCGGCAACCTCACCCGCCAGGTGCGCGCGATCGCCGAGGTCACCAGCGCCGTGACCTCCGGCGACCTCACCCGGTCCATCACGGTGGACGCGGAGGGCGAGCTCGCCGACCTCAAGGACAACGTCAACTCCATGGTGGAGTCGCTGCGCGAGTCGACCCGGGCCAACCAGGAGCAGGACTGGCTCAAGACCAACCTGGCCCGCATCTCCGGGCTCATGCAGGGCCACCGCGACCTGTCGGCGGTCGCCGAGCTGGTCATGAACGAGCTGGCGCCGCTGGTCAACGCGCAGCACGGCACGTTCCTGCTGGCGGAGGAGACCCCGGCGGGCGCGGAGCTGCGGGTGGTCGGCTGCTACGGCCACCGGGAGATCTCCCGCCGCCACGCGTTCGGGGAGTCCCTCGTCGGCCAGGCCGCGCAGGCCAGGCGGACGATCCTGGTGGAGGAGGTCCCGCCGGCCTACCTGACGGTCTCGTCCAGCCTCGGGCAGACCGGTCCGGCCAGCCTCGTCGTGCTGCCGATCGTGGTGGAGGACCAGGTTCTCGGCGTGATCGAGCTGGCCAGCCTGGGCCGGTTCTCCACGGCCCACCGCGACTTCCTGGAGCAGCTCGTCGAGACGATCGGCGTCAACGTCAACACGATCGTGGCCAACGCCCGCACCGACGCGCTGCTCGCCGAGTCGCAGCGGCTCGCCACCGAGCTGCAGGTGCGGCAGGAGGAGCTGCAGCGCTCGAACGCCGAGCTGGAGGAGAAGGCGGAGCTGCTGGCCCAGCAGAACCGCGACATCGAGACCAAGAACACCGAGATCGAGCAGGCCCGTCAGGAGCTGGAGGACCGCGCCCAGCAGCTCGCGCTGGCCTCCAAGTACAAGAGCGAGTTCCTCGCCAACATGAGCCACGAGCTGCGCACCCCGCTCAACTCGCTGCTCATCCTGGCCCAGCTCCTCGCGCAGAACCCCACCCGCAACCTCACGCCCAAGCAGGTGGAGTACGCGAACGTCATCCACTCGGCCGGCACCGACCTGCTGCAGCTCATCAACGACATCCTCGACCTGTCGAAGATCGAGGCCGGCAAGATGGACATCACGCCGGAGCCGGTCAGCCTGCGTCAGCTCCTCGACTACGTGGAGGCCAACTTCCGGCCGCTGACCACCCAGAAGGGCCTGCGCTTCGGCGTCACCGTCGCCTCCGGCGTCCCGGCCCGCCTGATGACCGACGAGCAGCGGCTGCGGCAGGTGCTGCGCAACCTGCTGTCGAACGCGGTCAAGTTCACCGAGGCGGGCTCGGTCGAGCTCCGCATCGAACGCGCGCCCGGCGCGGACCTGCCGGGCGCCGCCGGGCAGGAGGTCCTCGCCTTCCACGTGGTGGACACCGGCATCGGCATCGCCCCGGAGAACCTCTCGCAGATCTTCGACGCCTTCCAGCAGGCCGACGGCACGACCAGCCGCAAGTACGGCGGCACCGGCCTCGGCCTGTCGATCAGCCGGGAGATCGCCACCCTGCTCGGCGGCGAGATCCACGCGACGAGCGCGCTGGGCGAGGGCAGCACGTTCACCCTCTATCTCCCGTTGACCCACTTCGCCGCCCAGAACCTGGCGGACCGGGACGAGCCGGAGGCCGGCGTGCCGGAGCCGGAGCGGACTCAGGTCTCCCCGGTGACGACGGCCGGCGCCGTCGCGGCCGTCCTGGGCGCCGGACCCGACCGCAGGAACGGCGAGAGGGCAGGCGAGAACGGGGACGGCAGGAGCGACGGCGGGGCGCGCCGCCGCCTGCTGGTCGTCGAGGCCAGGCCGGGTGGCCTGCTGTCGATGCTGGCGCAGAGCGTCGCGGCGGACCTGCGCGACACCCACGGATCCGTACAGGTGTCGACCGCGAACGACCCGGACTCGGCGCTGTCGCTGCTGCTCCGGGAGAGCGTGCACTGCATCGTCCTCGACCTCGGCATGCCCCACGACATCGTGGCGGACTTCCTGAGGGGCCTGGACCGCGACGCCTCCCTGCGGACGCTGCCGGTGCTCGCGCACCACTCGCGCAAGCTGTCGCGTCCGCAGGAGGACCTGCTCCAGGTGCGCTCCCGCAACCAGCCGCTGGAGCGCCTGCCCAGCCTGGACGAGCTGCGTGAGCGGATCACGCTGCACCTGTCGGCGAACGAGCCCGGCGACGTGCTGCCGCTCGTGCAGCAGCCGCCCGCCGAGGAGGGCGCGCACGAGACCGGGAAGGTCGACAGCGCGCTGGTCGGCCGCAAGGTCCTGGTGGTGGACGACGACGTGCGCAACGTCTTCGCCCTCACCACGATCCTCGAACTGCACGGCATGCAGGTGCTGTACGCGGAGAACGGCCGCAAGGGCATCGACGTGCTGATGCGCAACGACGACGTTGACCTGGTGCTGATGGACATCATGATGCCGGAGATGGACGGCTACGCCGCCACCGCCGCCATCCGGTCCATGCCGCGCTTCGCCAAGCTGCCGATCATCGCGGTGACCGCCAAGGCCATGCACGGCGACCGGGAGAAGACGCTGTCGTCGGGCGCGAGCGACTACGTCACCAAGCCCGTCGACGCCGAGGAGCTCATCGTCTGCATGCAGCACTGGCTGGACCTGCCCGGCAACGGCGCCCGCGCGGACTCCGGCGAGGACCCCGGCAGCGGTACCGGCGACGGCTCCGGCGCTCAGGCCTGACCGGCGCGGTCGCGGGCGGTCCGGCCCTGCCGGGCCGCCACCGGGCGCGTGCGCAGGTCCTCCAGCACCGCCCGGGCGGCCCGCCGTCCGGAGACCAGCGCGCCCTGGATGGACCCGGTGTCGCGGTGGTCGCCGCAGACGTAGCGCCGCGCCCCGGGACCCTCGACCGGCACCCGCACCGGGCGGCGCAGCGGCATCGGGGGCGGCATCGCGGGCAGGGCCGCCTCGATCGCGTAGGTGGCGACGTGCTCCCACGACGAGGTGTCGCCGTAGATCCGCGCCAGCCGGTCCCGCACCCGGGGCTCGTCCCGGTCGCCGTGCACGCCGAGGACCGAGGTGGAGATCAGCGCGCGGCCGTCGGACGAGTACTCGGGCGCGGCGTCGGTGACCACGATCGTGTCGGTGATCACGCCCTCCGCGTCCACGATCTGCGTCGGCTCCCAGAGCGGCGACGCGGGAGCGGCGTGGTAGAAGGTCGTCACCGACCGCATCGCGGGCACCGGCAGGCCGGGCAGGAGCCGTCCCGCCGTGGCCGGGTCGGCCGCGACCACGACGGCGGCCGCCTCCATCTCGCCCCCGCCGCCGAGGGCGACGCCGGTGGGGGTCAGCGCGCCGACGGGGGTCTCCAGGCGGACCGCGTCCGGCGGGAGGCGGCCGGCGAGCTGCTCGGGGATCCGCCCCATGCCGAGGGCCGGCAGGCCGATGACGCCCCGCACGAAGGACCGCCAGAGCAGGTGGAAGATCCGGCCGGAGGTCTCCAGTTCCCGCTCCAGGACCACCCCCGACAGGAAGGGCCGGAACAGGTTCTCGACGACCTCCGGGGACGCGCCCCAGTGCCGCAGTTCCTCCTCGGTGGTGCGGCGCTCGGCGCCGCCCCTCCTCCGTACGAGGGAGCCGGGCAGCAGCAGGTCGCGGGTGGTCACCGCGGCGAGCACGGCCTTGTCCACCGGTGTGCCCACCCGGGCGAACAGGCCGCTGAGCGCCTGGCGCGGATGCCGCCACGGCAGCGTCACCCGCTCGTGCCGCCCGTCCCGGAAGACGATCACCCCCGAGGTGAACGGACGCAGGCGCAGCGCCGGGATGTCGAGGACCCGGGCGGCCTCCGGATAGCCGGTGTTGAAGACCTGGAACCCGCGGTCGAGCCGGAAGCCGTCCACGATGTCGGTGCGGATCCGGCCGCCCACGCCGTCCGAGGCCTCCAGGACCCGGACCGCCACCCCCGCCCTGTGCAGATGGAGGGCACAGGCCAGGCCCGCGAGTCCCGCGCCGACGACGATCACCGTGGCAGGCTGTGGCATGGGCCGCTCCTCCTCTTGCCGTGACGTGCCGTACGTCTACGCATCGGTATTCGAGGCCGGCGGAGGCCGCGGATGCAGCCGGCGGCCGGTCGGGTCTGTGCACGTTCCCAGCGCGGCCGTGCCCCGGAGGTGAAATTTTCAGTGATCATCACCGGCCGGCGTGGCGGGGACGACCGGCGCGGGCCCGGCCGCGAGCGCTCTCACCTGCTCGGGCGGCCGTCCGGGAACGCGGCGGGCGGCTGCGTCCACATGGGTGAATCGGGGGTGTTTGACCACTGCGCCCGTTTCGCGTTGTGATGACGCGGCACCCGGCATGGCGCCGTCGGCGTCGGCGGTGCGTCCCGGACGCCGTCGCGGCCCTGCCGGCACCACCGGCACCCTCGTCTGGAGCTTGGATGACCACACGACGAAGATTCGCGTCGATCGCCGCCGTGGCCTCGGCCGCCGCCCTCGCGGGAGCCGGGGCGCTGCCCGCCCTCCCCGCGTCGGCGGCGGCGGGCTGCCGGGTCGACTATCAGGTGACGAACCAGTGGCAGGGCGGGTTCGGCACCTCCGTGACGATCACCAACCTCGGCGACGCCGTCAACGGCTGGACGCTCACCTGGACGTACACCGCGGGACAGACGGTGACGCAGGCGTGGAACGCGACGGTCACCCAGAGCGGCGCGCAGGTGACCGCGAAGGACGCCGGCTACAACGGGTCGATCCCCACCGGCGGGACGGCGTCGTTCGGCTTCAACGGCTCGTGGAACGACTCCGCCAACCCCGTGCCCGCGAGCTTCACGCTCAACGGCACCACCTGCACCGGCGGGGTCACGAGCAGCCCCAGCGCGAGTCCCAGCACGTCACCCAGCCCCAGCGCCTCGCCCAGCCCCAGCGCCAGCCCGACGCGGTCGCCCAGCGCGTCGCCCAGCCCCTCCCCGAGCCCGTCGGCGAGCCCCACGACCATCCCGGCCGGCGCGCGGCAGATGGAGAACCTCGACCGCGGCCTGATCAGCGTGCGGTCCGGCAGCGGCAACCTGGTCTCCTGGCGGCTGCTCGGCACCGAGAACGCCGGCACGGGGTTCAACGTCTACCGGGGATCGACCAGGCTGAACTCCTCGCCGATCACCAACTCCACGAACTACCTCGACTCCGGAGCCGCCGCCGACGCGTCGTACACGGTGCGGGCCGTGGTGAACGGCGCCGAGCAGGCGTCGTCGGAGACGTCGCTGCGCTTCACCGGCGGCGACCACCTCGACGTGCCCATCCAGCCGCCGTCCGGCGGCACGACTCCCGACGGAGTCTCCTACACCTACAGCGCCAACGACGCGAGCGTGGGCGACCTCGACGGCGACGGCCAGTACGAGATCGTGCTGAAGTGGGACCCGTCCAACGCCAAGGACAACTCCCAGTCCGGGTACACCGGCAACGTCTTCGTCGACGCGTACCGGCTCAACGGCTCCCGCCTGTGGCGGATCGACCTCGGCCGCAACATCCGCGCGGGCGCGCACTACACGCAGTTCCAGGTGTACGACTACGACGGCGACGGCAGGGCCGAGGTGGCGATGAAGACCGCCGACGGCACCAAGGACGGCACCGGGAGGGTCATCGGCAGTTCCTCGGCCGACTACCGCAACTCCTCCGGCTACGTCCTGTCCGGGCCGGAGTACCTGACGATGTTCAACGGCCAGACCGGCGCGGCCCTGTCCACCGTGAACTACGACCCGCCGCGCGGGACGGTCTCCTCCTGGGGTGACTCCTACGGCAACCGGGTGGACCGCTTCCTCGCCGCCACCGCCTACCTCGACGGCGCCCGCCCGTCGCTGATCATGTCGCGCGGCTACTACACCCGTACGGTCATCGCGGCGTGGGACTTCCGCAACGGCTCCCTGACCAAGCGGTGGACGTTCGACTCCAACTCCAGCGGCAGCCAGTACACCGGCCAGGGCAACCACAACCTGGCGGTGGCCGACGTGGACGGCGACGGCAGGGACGAGATCGTCTTCGGCGCGATGGCGGTCAACGACAACGGCGCGCCGCTGTGGAACACGGGCAACGGGCACGGCGACGCGCTGCACGTCGGCGACCTCGACCCGTCGCGGGCCGGGCTGGAGGTGTTCAAGGTCGACGAGGACACCAGCAAGCCCGCGGCGTGGATGGCCGACGCCCGCACCGGATCGATCATCTGGACCAACGGCTCCTGCGGCTGCGACAACGGGCGCGGTGTCTCCGGCGACATCTGGTCCGGCAGCCCGGGCGCCGAGTCGTGGTCGTCCGCCGTCTCCGGCGTCTACAACACCAGGGGACAGAACGTCGGCCGCAAGCCCGGCTCGACGAACTTCCTCGTGTGGTGGGACGCCGACCCGGTGCGCGAGCTGCTCGACGCCACCCACATCGACAAGTACGGCACCGGTGGCGACACCCGGCTGCTGACGGCGAGCGGGGTCCACTCCAACAACGGCACCAAGTCGACCCCGTCGCTGTCGGCCGACCTGTTCGGCGACTGGCGCGAGGAGGTCGTCTGGCCGACGAGCGACAACACCGCCCTGCGGATCTACAGCACGACCACCGCGACCACCCGGCAGATCCACACCCTCATGCACGACCCGACGTACCGGCTGGCGATCGCCTGGCAGAACACCGCCTACAACCAGCCGCCCCACCCGGGCTTCTTCCTCGGCGACGGCATGGCGACCCCCGCCAGGCCGAACATCTATCTGAGGTGATCCGCCGGCGGCGGCCGCGGACCCACCTGACGAGGTCCGCGGCCGCCGCCGCGCCGAGCGCGCCCGGAGCGCTCAGCCCGGGACCGCCAGGCACAGACCGAGCTGGGCGTACAGCTCCAACTGGTCGAAATACTCCCGATGGCTCTTGATCTTGCCGTCCTCGACGAAGGACGCGCAGGTGCCGCGGAAGGTGACCGGGCGACCGGTCCCCTGCAGTTCGCACCCGTTCGGCAGCAGGATGGGCCCGAGGTGCGTGCCCGTGGCCGTCCACTCCACCATCAGGGGCGCCTCGCAGGTGACGGCTTCGTACCACGCGAAGAGGTGGAAGTCGGGGAAGCCCCTGAAGATCTGCTCGTACATCCACCCGATCTGCTCGAGTCCCTCCGCCACACCGAAGGGCGAGACGAGGACGGCGTCCGGGCTGAAGATCTCGAGCACGCCCTCCAGGTCATGTTCGTTGAGCGCGACGGTTAGCTGGCGCTTCACAGCCCATGGGTCGGACATGACGACTGTCCCTCGACGGTCGGTACGCAACGCTAGCCACCAACTTTAGCCAGAGGCCGGTCAAGCGCCGCTTTCGATTAGGTCGGCGGAGCACCACAAGCGGGTTCTGATTCCCACACGATTCGCGCGATATGCGCACAGCGGTCCCCGCGGCGTCCCGCTGACCGTGCGTCGCCGCCTCCAGGCCCTCCGCAACCGCGTGACCTGTGCCTTTGTGGGTAGGCCCTGTCACAGGGACGAGGGGAGGCAGGATGCGATCGTCGATCAGTCTCGGCCGCATCGGCGGAGTCCCGGTCGGGCTCAACGTCAGCGTTCTCGTGATCGTCGTGATCCTGGTCGTCGGGCTGGCCTTCGGGCGGTTCCCGATCGCCTTCCCCGGCCTGCCGACCGCGGCGTACGTGCTGGCCGCGCTGGTGTCGGCCGTGCTCTTCCTGGCCTCGCTGCTCGCGCACGAGCTCGCGCACGCCATCGTCGCGCGCCGGCACGACGTGGAGGTCACCGGCATCACGCTCTGGCTGCTCGGCGGTGTGGCCCAGCTCCGCGGCGAGCCCCGCTCCCCCGGCGCGGACCTCAGGATCGCCGGGGTCGGCCCGCTCACCAGCGTCGTGCTCGGCGGCCTCTTCGCCCTCGTGACGTGGGGGGTCTCCGCCGTGGGCGGGCCCGCGCTGGTCAGCGGGATGTTCGGCTACCTGGCCGCGGTGAACGTGCTGCTGGCGGTGTTCAACCTGATCCCCGCCGCGCCGCTGGACGGCGGCCGGGTGCTCCGCGCCTTCCTGTGGGCGCGCTGGGGCGACCGCCTCCGGGCCGCCGTCGCCGCCGCCCGGGCGGGCCGGGTGTTCGGCTACACGCTGATCGTCCTGGGGTTCCTCAACCTCGTCTCCGGGCTCGGCTTCCAGGGGCTCTGGCTGGCCCTCATCGGCCTCTTCCTGGTCAACGCCGCCAGCGCGGAGGAGCAGCAGACGCAGATCGACGCCGCGCTGCACGGGATCAAGGTGGCGGAGGTCATGTCCCGGCACCCCATCACGGCCCATCCGGGCGAGACGGTGGCCGGGCTGATCGACCGGCTCGTGCTCCGCCACCACCTGTCCACCTATCCGCTCGTGGACGACGACGGCCGGTTCGCGGGGCTGGTGACGCTGGGCCGCGTCCGGGCCGTCGATCCCGCCCGCAGGGAGGTCACGCCGCTCCGGGAGATCGCCTGCCCGCCGCCGGACGTGCCGTCGGCCCGGCCGGACGACCTCCTCACCGAACTGCTCCAGCGGATGAGCGGCTCCGCCGACGGCCGGGCGGTGGTGCTGGACGACGGCCGGATCGTCGGCCTGGTGACGCCCAGCGACATCAGCCGGACCATCCAGACCGTGGACCTGCGGGCGCGCGAGCCGTACCGGACCCCGCGCGGCGCCGACCTCGCCCCGCACGCTCCCGGAGGCCCGCCCGCGGGCGGTCCCACCTCCGGTGGCCCCTCCTCCAGCGGCACGATCCGGTCCGCCGGCCGCCGCGACGCGGCCTGAGAACCGGCCGCCAGGGATTCTTCTCCGGCCGCCCTGCCCGACCGCGTCGAGGCGTGGGTCAGGGCGGCCGCGCGGGCCCGTACCGGAAAGCCGGTGGCAAGCCGTGTTGAAACGGAGACCAGGGGTAGGCGACCCGTGCGACCGGATCGGACAAAGCGGTCGTAACTATAAGGTAGTCCCTCAAGGAGGTGGGGAAATGACGATCGTCGACGACACGGCGGTCGAACGGCGGCGGCTGCGGTTCGAGCGGGACGCGCTGCCGTACATCGGCCAGATCTATGCCGGGGCCCTACGGCTCGCCCGCAACCCCACCGACGCCGAGGACCTCGTGCAGGACGTCTACATGCGGGCGTTCAGCAACTTCCACCAGTTCCGCGAGGGCACGAACCTCCGGGCCTGGCTGTACCGCATCCTGACGAACACCTACATCAACACCTACCGGCGCCAGCAGCGCCAGCCGCAGCGGGCCGTGACGGAGGACGTGGAGGACTGGCAGCTCGCCGAGGCGGCCTCGCACACCTCGACGGGGCTGAAATCCGCCGAGGTGGAGGCGCTGGAGAGCCTGCCCGACTCCCGGGTGAAGCAGGCGCTCCAGGAACTGCAGGAGGACTTCCGGATGGCCGTCTACCTCGCCGACGTGGAGGGCTTCGCCTACAAGGAGATCGCGGAGATCATGGACGTCCCCATCGGCACGGTGATGTCGCGCCTGCACCGGGGACGCCGCCAGCTGCGGGCGAAGCTGGAGGACTACGCCGCCGAGCTCGGGTTCGTCCGCTCCGCGAGGACCGGGACCACCTAGAGAACCACCCGGAGGACCGGCTAGGCGTCCTCCCGGCCGGGGTTCTCCAGGCGGAAGAAGTTGCTCGGGCTGCCGTCCTTGCGATGTTCCTGGTAGACGAAGTCGAGCCGGCGCTCCTCGAACGTCCTGAACCACTCGTCCCAGGAGATGTGCTTCAGGTCCTCGCCGCCGTAGCCCGGGAAGTCGAAGCGGAGAACCCCCGGACGGCCCTCGTGCTCGGTGCCGGGGACGGTGGCGGGAGTGGCGTCCCGATCCCCCGCCCATCGCCTGATCACCTCGTGGTCGGTCGTGACCAGGCTCCGTCCCGGCCGCTCCTCGTGCTCGTCCGCCGAGGTGATCTCCTGCTCGTACTTGTGCTCGCCGGTGACCGGATGCCGCCGCCCGGCCGCTCCCCCGCTTCCACTGGGACCGCTCATGGCCACACCTCCCCTTCCCGGCAACTACCCCGCGCCGTCCCGCTTACCCGGCAGGCGCACCCAGGCCGCGGACTCCTCCCCCGGCGCGTACGCCGAGTCGAGCCGTTTGCCCACCACGCCCGGCAGGCCCTGCTCGGCCGCCGCCCGCCGTACCGCGTGGACCTCCCCCGGCCAGGACGGCGCGGTCTGCCAGCGCGGCCCGTTCACCGCGAGTGCCTCCAGGCGCGTACGGCGGCGCTCGAACGGCTCGTCCAGCAGCGACCGCCCGTCGTCGTAGAGCAGGTCGTAGCAGACGTAGCCGAGGGTCGCCCCGAGAGCCGCAACCTCTCCGTCGAGGATCACGGCCCGGCTGCCGAGCGACTCGGCCAGCGGGCGCAGCCAGCGGTGCTCCGCGGTGACGTCGGCGCCGTCCGCGTGCAGGGACTTGGCGTGGTGCTCCTGGATCACGAAAGTGTCGTCCTCACCCCGCGGCGACGGGCCGTCGGCGGGCATGGGCTCGCCGGTGCGCGCAGGGTCGCGTTTCGCCCGGTACGTCTCGAGTTTGTCGGCCACCTCATCGGTCCTACCCCGGCCTGGGTGAGAAGCGTGTCATCTTGTAGCGACATGTCCGGTTAAGAACTTCGTGACCACTTGGTAATTGCGTGACACTATCGTCACCCACCATGAGTTCAGCGATCAGGCTGACCGCGGGCGCCACCACCGTGGCCCTCGGTCTCCTCCTGCCCGGCGCCGCCGCCTCGGCGGCACCCGCCAAGACGGTGAAGATCACCGTAATGGCCAGTTCCGACATCCACGGAAACGCGCTCAACTGGGACTACTACAAGAACGCGGAGTACGACGACAGCGCGCACAACGACGTGGGCCTGGCCAAGATCTCGACGATGGTCTCGCAGATCAGGGCCGACCGCGGCGCCGGCCACACCCTGCTCTTCGACTCCGGCGACACCCTCCAGGGCACACCGCTGGACTACTACTACGCCAAGATCGAGCCGATCACCTCGACCGGCGAGACCCACCCCATGGCGAAGGCCATGAACGCCATCGGGTACGACGCCGTGACGCTCGGCAACCACGAGTTCAACTACGGCCTGCCGCTGCTCGGCGCGTGGGTGAAGCAGATGAAGGCGCCGGTCCTCGGCGCGAACGCCGTCTCCGCCGGAACCGGCCTCCCGGCCTACCGGCCGTTCGTCATCAAGACGATGAACGTCAAGGGCGAGAAGCCGATCAAGGTCGGGGTGCTCGGCCTCACCAACCCCGGCGTCGCGATCTGGGACAAGGCGAACGTCGACGGAAAGCTGAAGTTCCTCGACCTCGTCGCGACCGCCAAGAAGTGGGTGCCGGTCATCCGCGGCCTCGGCGCCGACGTCGTCCTGGTCACCGCCCACGCGGGCGACAACGGCCTGTCGTCGTACGGCTCGGACCTGCCGGTGGAGAACGCCGCCGCCATGGTCGCCGAGGAGGTGCCCGGCGTCGACGCCGTGCTGTTCGGGCACGCGCACAACGACGTGCCGCAGCGGTTCGTCACCAACAAGGCCACCGGGCGGCAGGTGCTGCTCACCGAGCCCGGCAGGTGGGGCCAGCGCCTCAGTGTCGTCGACTTCACCCTCGCCAAGGAGCGCGGGAAGTGGACCGTCACCGGCAAGTCGTCCACCACGCTGAACACCAACGGCGTGGCCGAGGACCCGAAGATCGTCGCACTGATGAAGAAGCAGCACGACAAGACCGTCGGCTACGTCAACCAGGTGATCGCGCAGTCGAAGGAGCAGCTGTCCGCGGCCGAGTCGCCGTACAAGGACACCCCGATCCTGGACTACATCCAGAAGGTGCAGACCGAGCTCGTGAGCAAGGGCGTCGCGGGCACCGCCGACGCCTCGCTGCCCGTGCTGTCCATCGCCGCGCCGTTCAGCCGCACCGCCGTGTTCCCGGCCGGCCCGGTCAGCGTGCGTGACATGGCCGGGCTGTACGTCTACGACAACACCCTGCTCGGCATCAAGATGACGGGCGCCCAGATCAAGGACTTCCTGGAGTATTCGGCGAAATACTTCGCCCAGGTCGCTCCGGGCGCGCCGATCGACCTCGCCACGCTCACCAACGCCGGCGGCACGCCCGACTACAACTACGACCAGCTGTCCGGCGTGACGTACGACATCGACATCGCCAAGCCGGTCGGCCAGCGCATCGCAGCCCTGTCCTACCAGGGCGAGCCCGTCGCCGCCGACCAGCAGTTCATCGTGGCGATCAACAACTACCGCCAGTCGGGCGGCGGCGGGTTCCCGCACGTCAGCACGGCTCCCGTGGTGTACAACGCCCAGGTGGAGATTCGCCAGGCGCTGATCGAGTACGCCACGGGGACCGGCACCATCGACCCGGCGACCTTCGCCGAGGCGAACTGGAAGCTCGTCCGCGACGGGGTCCCGGTCTTCTGACCCTTCCTTCCCGTCAGGGGTGGCCCGCGTCCTCGCGGGTCACCCCTCCTCACTGAGCGGTCCTACTCAGACGATCCGGGTGATCATGCTCATGTCCGGGCCGCGGTCCGGCGGCGACACTGGTGCCCGGAACACCTGAGGGAAGGGCCGTCGTGAGCAGAAGCGGAATCGTCTTTCTGACGATCATTTCGACGATCGCCGGGATCGTCCTGGTCTACGTGGTGGACGTCCCGCTGCCGGTGGTCGTCTCCCTCGGATTCGGGGCGCTGTGCCTGATCTGGCTGATCGTGCTCCTGACGCTTCCGTGGAACGTGTACTTCCAGGCCCACGCGCTGATCCACGAGATCCGGGTCAGCCGCGAGCGCGGGATGACGATCCCACCGGAACGGGAGGCCGAGGCCCGCCGCATCGCGGTCCGCATGCGCCGGGCCGCCGTCGCCGCTCACCTGGTGTCGGCCGCCCTCCTCGCGGCGATCACGTACTTCTCCGGTGAGACGGTCGGCTACTACTTCGCGGTCTTCTACCTGCTCGCCACGTTCCTCCGGCCGGCGGGCGCCTGGTTCGCCCACCTGCGCGGCCGGATGACCACGATGCTGGAGGAGGTCCGCTACCCCCGCGAGGACGCCGTCGCGCTGGCCGAGCGCGTCGCGGCGCTGGAGGCCCGGGCCACCGAACTGACCGAGCGCCTCGACGCCCTCGTCCCGGAGACGCGCGCCGGGTTGCAGGCGGCCACGGCGCGCGCCGACGACCTCGATCGCCGCCTCGACGCGGTGGGCAGGAAGTTCGAGGACTCTCTCAGCCGTCTCACCGACAACCAGGAGGTCCTGTCGGGCATCAAGGCGTTCCTCCGCCTGATCAGGTCCGAGACCGCCTGATCCGCCGTACCGGCCTCGGCCTTTATCAGGAAATTCCGGATCTCATGCACGACCCTGCCGCCGCCGGATAACCTCTGCCGGGTCAAGATTGTCGGATCTTCAACCAAGCAGGTGGGGACGGCGTGATGGCGCGGTCGTGGAACGATCTTCCCGTCGGCCGGGTCGTGCACGTCGGCGAGGACGCCGGGGCGGTCGCCCTCGCGCTGGAACCCCTCCCCGACGACGCGCCCGCGCTGGTCGCCTACGCTCCCCGCCCCGCCCGGACCCCCGCGGACCTCGTCGCCGACGTGCTGGGCGAGCTGGAGACCGCGGCGGTGGCGATGTTCCCCGCCTGGCTGCCGGACGCGGACGGCATCACCGGGGCCGGTGGCGCGGCCGTCCCCGCCGTACGGGCGCTCGCCCTGCGCACGGCCTCGACCACCCGGCACTTCGCCCCCTTCCTCGCCCACCTCGCCGAGCGGGCCCTGCGTGAGCGGGCCGGCGCGAGCGGGGTCACGGCCGGTGACCGTACGGCGGGCCGGACCGGGCCCTTCCCGCCCGAGGTCCGCGCCGCGGGGCTGGCCCGGGTGCTCCGCGACGGCTACCGGCGTCCGGAGGCGGCGATCCTCGTGCGGCCTCCCTCCGGGCTCTCCCCCGCCGCGGAGGAGGTGCTGGTGACGGGATGCGAATGGCTCGCCCAGCACGGCCGGTTCGGCGTCTGGCTCACCGGGCCGCCCCTGCGGGCGGTCGATCGCGTCGAGAGCATGACCGCCCCGATCCCGGACGAGGTGGCGGCCCTCTCCCGTGAACTGGCCGGCTCCGGTTTTTCCGATGGCCCGGCGGACGGCCAACCGCTGCCGGTGCTCGCCTATCCGCCCATCGCCGGGCTGCCGCACCCCGGCAGCGCCGCCGAGAAGAGCCTGGAGACCGCGCTGACCTCCTGCGCATGGGCGGCGGGACGGGCCTGGAACCAGACCCACAGGTCGAGCCCGCTCACCACTCCCATCAGGGTCGACCTGCTGTTCCGCGCGGAACGGTGCGTCGTCGAGATCGACGGCCCCGAGCACCGCGAGGCGCTCAGGCTCGCCGCCGACCGGCAGCGCGACCGGCGCCTGCGCGAGGACGGCTACGCCGTACGCCGCTTCACCAACGACCAGGTCCTCGGCCACGTCGGCACCGTCTTGGCCGAGATCGAGCATTTCCTCCACACCCGCCGCAATGGAACGTTCGAAGGATCCCCCCATGCCTGACAAACCCTTGTCCTTCTCCGCGACCTGCGCCCTCCTGATCCTGATGGCCGAGGATCGGGAGATCTCCAATCCCGAGCTCAAGGAGAATTACGGCGTCACCATCACCGGCAAGGAGCGGACCGCCCTCAACGCCGGCGGATACGTGGACAGCCGGAGGCAGGGGCGCTCCTACAGCCACGTGCTGACCGACAAGGGCTGGCACCACGCGTCGGAGCTCTTCCGGGACGGCGTCGGCGCCCCGGGCACCGGTTTCGCCGCCGCTGCGGTCAGGGCGCTGGTGGCGGGCATCCAGCGGCACGTCAGCCGCAGCGAGAGCAGCCTCGCCGACGTCTTCGGCCGGCAGGACCCCGCCGCGACGCCCCCCACGGGAGTCGAGGAGACAAGCACCGCCCGGGAAAAAACGGTTTCGAGAGCCTCGGACGCGAGCGCAGCCACCTTCCTCTCCGATGACGTCGAGACGTCGATCCGGAAGGCGTACGCGCAGCTCGCCGACGGGCCGAACGCCTGGGTGAGCCTGACCCGGCTGCGCCCGCTGCTGGGCGATGCCCCGAGAGACGAGGTCGACGCCACCCTCCGCCGGATGATCGCCCAGCCCGACGTGCACATCGTCCCGTGGGAGAACCAGAAGACCCTCACCCAGGCAGACCGCGACGCGGCGGTGATCATCGGCGACCAGCCCAAGCACCGCATTCTGATCGGAGCATGATGACCGGCAGGGAACTGGACGCCCTGGCGGCGCTGAGGTTCGACTACGCCAAGGTCCCCGACGACGTGTGGCGACCGCTGCCGTTCCACGTCGGGGCTCTCCACCAGCGGACCGCCAAGGCGATCCTCAACGGCTTCATCGAGGCCGAGGAGAGCGCCGACGCGAGCCCCATCGGCCTCGTGATACAGGGCCAGAGAGGCGCGGGCAAAACGCACCTGCTCGGCTGGGCCCGGCAGGCGGTGCACGAGGAGGACGGCTACTTCTTCCTGGTCAGCCTGCTGGACGCCAGGAGCTTCTGGGAGAGCGTGCTGCTCTCCATGCTGGACAGCCTCTCCCGGCCCATGCCAGGGGCGGGAACCCAGCTCAAGGAACTCCTGTGGCGGCTCTGCCTGCTGGCCGAGGTGCCGTCCGACGCCCGGCAGTCCGTGATCGGCGAGGCGTCGCTCTCCCGGCAGGACCTGGACGTCTTCGTGCACGCTCTTCGCCGGTACGACCGACACGTCGGCCGTGACGCCCAGGACGTAGCGAGGGCGCTCGTCCTGCGCGCGTCCATCGACCTGTCCGCGCAGGACGTCGGCGACGCCTACCTCGCGTGCGCAGCGGAAGGAGAACCGGGCGAACGGGCAGGCTGGGGCTTCACCACGATCGGAAAGTCCCCGCAGGAGATTGTCAGCGACCTGTCCCACCTGGTGGCGTTGACTGGGCCTTCCATCATCGCGATCGATCAGATCGATGTCATGCTCGCGCAGTCGTCCATGTCTCTCGCGAACGACCTCAAGGAGTCGTGGCAACAGGCATTGGCCCTCGAACGTGTCGCGGGCGGCCTCCTGATGCTCCGCGAGGTGACCCGCCGCACGCTGACCGTGCTGTCGTGCCTGCCGGCCACGTGGGATCTCATTCAGACGAAGGCCACTGACACGGTGCAGGACCGCTTCCGGGAGACGATCCGCCTAGGGACGATCCCGGACGCGGAGACCGGGCGGAAGCTGATCGAGAAGCGATTCGCGGCGCAGTACGCCGCTGCCAACTTCACGCCGCCGTACCCGACATGGCCGGTGAGGCCGGAGGCATTCGAGGAGGCGTACCAGTACACCCCTCGCCAGTTGCTCATCCGGATAGACACGCACGTCCGGTCCTGCATGGCGAGCGGGCAGATCACCGAGTTGAAGCGGCTGACCGATCCCGATCAGATCCCTCCGATCATCATCGTTCCGGACCCGGGCCCCGACCTCACGGCGCTCGACAGGCGATTCGCGGAGTTGCGGGAGCGGGCGGACGTGGCGGGGGCGCTGGACCCGGTCACGGAGGACGCCGTGATGCCCGGGCTGCTCTCGGCCGGGCTGCAGGCGTGGATCGCCGAGCAGGGTGAGACGGGACGTGTGTTCAGCCAGGACCCGTCGCCGAGTTCCAAGCCGCCCCTGCACGCCCGCCTGCGGCGGACACTGGATGAGGCGACCGAGAACGAGGCGCACTGGTGCTTCCGCGCTATTGGAGCGTCTAATCACACCTCCGCGCTCAACCGGCTGCGTTCCGCGTCCACGGCAGCCGGGCTTGACGGGCGGACACCCGCGCGCAGGCTGTTCATCCTCAGAAACCACGGCTGGGCGAAGGGACCGGTCACACAGGAGACGCTGGCCGCTTTCGAGCAGGCAGGCGGCCGGTTCCTCCAGATCGTGGAGGACGACCTCAGGATCTTCGCCGCTCTCCGGAACCTTCTCGCCGCCAACCCGCCCGACCTCCAGGCGTGGCTCGTCTCCCGCAGACCGACGAGCGAGGTCAAGCTGTTCGCCGAGGCGCTGAGCGACGCCGCCGTTCCGCGGGTGTCCGACCCAGGTGCAAGGACGTCCTCGCGGGCGACCCGGTCGCCGGACCAGTCCCGGCGCACCGCCAATCCCGATCGGCGAGTGCTTCAGCCGGCCATCGTGCCGCAGCCGGTTCTACAGCCGGTGCCACAGCCCGCGCCATCGCCGGAGTCCGACGCGCCGTCCCCGGTCTCCGACGGTGCGCCCGCATCGCCCCCTACCGATGATGTGCTGCCCAGCGACGTGGGCAACGGCCCGGCTGCTTCCGATCAGCGGTTCGGGCCTCCGCCGTCCTTTGCCGAGGCACCACCGGCCGAGGTGCCGACTGCGGAGCTGCCTTCCGCGGGGGAACCGGTGGTTCCTCGCCCTCGCAGGCCACTGTCGCCCATTGATGCACTGACGACTCCGTACCTGACGATCGGAGCGGCGAGCTCGGACGACCGGCCGGTGCGGATCGCACTGGACGCCCTGCGGAAGCATGTGGCGATCTTCGCCGGTTCGGGGTCGGGGAAGACCGTCCTGATCCGGCGGCTGGTGGAGGAGTGCGCTCTGCAGGGGGTCTCTTCGGTCGTCCTCGATCCGAACAACGACCTGGCGCGGCTCGGCGACGCGTGGCCCGAGCCGCCCGGCGCGTGGGGCGAGGACGACACGGTCAGGGCCGCCGACTATCTGGCGAACACCGATGTGGTCGTCTGGACGCCCCGCAAGGAGCAGGGACGCCCGTTGAGCTTCCAGCCGCTGCCGGACTTCGCCGGCGTGCTCGACGACCCCGACGAGTTCGGGGAGGCGGTGGACGCCGCCCTCGCCGCGCTCGTGCCCCGGGCCAAGGTCGACGGGAGGACGGCGAGGGCACACCTGGGCCGGGCGGTGCTGCGCGAGGCCGTCGTCCACTACGGACGGCAGGGCGGCACGGCGCTCAACGGGCTCGTCGCCCTGCTCGACGACCTGCCGGACGGCGTGAGCCGCCTCGAGGGCGCGGCCAGGCTCGCGACCGAGATGGCCCAGCACCTGCGAGCCGAGATGATCAGCGATCCCCTGTTCGCGGGGAAGGGGGTTCCGGTCGACCCCGGCCTCCTGCTGACCCCGGCGGAGGGGAAGCGAGCCCGTGTCTCGGTGATCAGCCTCACCGGCCTGACCTCCGACGCCCAGCGGCAGAGCTTCGTCAACCAGCTCCAGATGGCGCTGTTCTCCTGGATCAAGCGCCACCCTGCCGGAGACCGGCCGCTCGGCGGGTTGTTCGTGATGGACGAGGCGCAGACCTTCGCGCCGTCCGGGGCGGCCACCGCCTGCACCCAGAGCACGCTCGCCCTCGCCGCCCAGGCACGCAAGTACGGCCTCGGGCTGGTGTTCGCGACCCAGGCGCCGAAGGGGCTGCACAACCAGATCACGGGCAACGCGGCCACGCAGTTCTTCGGCCTGCTCAACGCGCCGGCGCAGATCACGGCGGCGCGCGAGCTGGCCAAGGCCAAGGGCGGCGACGTCCCGGACGTGTCCCGGCTGCGGTCCGGCCAGTTCTACGCGGCGGTCGAGGGCGGGTCGTTCACCAAGGTCCGTACGCCGCTGTGCCTGAGCCACCACCCCAGCAGCCCGCTCACGGGCGAGGAGGTCGTCACCCGGGCCCGCGGCCGGTCCTGAGGTCTGCAACGGAGCCGGCGCCGCCTTCCCGGGCGGCGCCGGCGCGCACCGATCGGACCCGGCGCGGAGTGGTCACCCCGCCGGGTGCTCCACCAGTGGGGTGACCGGCCGGCCGTAGAGGATGGACGTCCAGGCGTTGGTGAGGACGTCGACGAGCACCTCCTCGTCGTGGAACGGGGGAACCCCGGCCGCGGCGAGGTAGTAGAGCCGTTCGCCCATCCAGGTGAGCGACGCGGCGACGGCGCGCACGTCCAGGTCCCCGAGCCGCCCGCGAACCTGCGGGTCGGACTCGATTCGGGCCGCCGCGGCGTCGGTGAACAGGTTCATCTGCTCCAGCCAGAGGGCTCGCAGGCCCTCGTCCGAGCCCTGGTTCTCCACGATGGCCATGAGGACGCCGGCGTTGTCGCGCCACAGCCGGGCACCGTCCCGTACCCCCGCGCGCATGGCGGCGACGGGGTCCTGCAGCCCTTCGACCCAGGGGCGCGCGGCCTGCTGCCCCTGCGCCACGGCGTCGCGCACCAGTTCGCCGAGCACCGCCTGCCTGCTCGGGAAGTAGAAGTAGAAGCTCGCCCGGGAGACCTCCGCGGCGGTGAGGATGTCGGCGACGCTGAGGGTGTCGAACCGGCGCTCCCGGAGCAGTTCGCGGGTCGCGGACAGGATGCGCTCCCGCAGCCCGGTGGACGCCGGCTCCGCGACCGATCTGCGGGCCGACTCCGCGCCGCGCTTCGAAGGCATGCCCCTCAGAATACGACGAGCTCCAGGGACTCCACGGCGCTCAGGCCGGTGCGGGTGAGACGGTTCCCGCCGGCCCCGGCCCGTCGTGACAGCTGTGGACGAGAGGGAGGAAGATCTCGTCGACGATCGACGTCACGCGTGCGGGCTTCAGGGACTTGAGGTCCATGAGCAGGTCGTGGCGCACCAGGTCGAACGGCATGGCGAGCACCGCGGGAGGGATCCGTTCCAGGTCGATCTCGCCGCGGTCGTGGGCGCGCTGGTAGATGACCCGGACGCGCGAGAGCGGCTGGTCGCCCAGGATCCGTTCGCGTACCTGAGCGGGGGTGAGCCCGGTATCGGCCAGCAGCCCCGAGAAGGCCGCGGCCGCGGCGATGGCGGAGAAGGTGGCGCGGGCCTCGCCCATGCCGGTGAGTGCGGCGAGGAGGTCGCCGCGCAGGGTGCCGGTGTCGGGGAGATCGACCGGGTGGCTGTTCCGGTAGTGCTCGAGCGCGGCGAGCACGAGCTGGTTCTTGTTGGCCCAGCGGCGGTACAGCACGGCGACGCCGGTGCCGGCGCGGGAGGCCACGGACTCCATGGTCAGCTTCGCGAAGCCGGCCTCGAGCAGCTCGTCCCACGCCGCGTCCAGCAGCGCGGCCTCGAGCTCGGGCCCGCGCCGGCGCTGACGAGAGGGCGCGGCGGCAGATGTCACGACTCCATCATAAGAGAGGTTTACATTTCTTAGCAACGCGCCCTAGTCTCTTAAGAGATGGATTTCACTCTTATCTCAGGGGCGAGACGATGACGGAGACCACCGAGGCGAAGCTGTCGCCACAGGTGAAGAACGCGCTGATCGCGCTGGTCGTGGGCGGGATCGCGGCGATCCTCGACTCGACGATGGTGACGCTGGCGATCCACACGCTGGTCGTGAAGCTGCACTCGACCACCGGCACGATCCAGTGGGTCACCACCGGCTTCCTGCTGGCGATGGCCGTCGCGATCCCGGTCACCGGGTGGGCGGAGCGCCGCTGGGGCGGCAGGCGGGTCTGGATGGCCGCGCTGGTGCTGTTCGCGCTCGCCTCGGTGCTGTGCGCGGTGGCGTGGAACGACGCCGCCCTGATCGGCTTCCGGGTGCTGCAGGGCTTCGCCGCCGGGCTGATCTTCCCGTTGATGCAGACGCTCGCGGTGAGAGCCGCGGGCGGGCGGGTCAGCAGCCGGCTGATGGCGGCCGTCAGCCTGCCGGTCGCGCTCGGCCCGATCCTCGGCCCGGTGATCGGCGGCGTGATCCTCAACTGGCTGAGCTGGCGCTGGCTGTTCCTCGTCA
This sequence comes from Microbispora sp. H10670, assembly GCF_014161385.1. NCBI lineage: Bacteria > Bacillati > Actinomycetota > Actinomycetes > Streptosporangiales > Streptosporangiaceae > Microbispora > Microbispora sp. H10670. The sequence goes on from NZ_JABBWW010000003.1 coordinate 219,236, forward strand.
ACGTCCCCGTGATCTCCGCCGGGCTGCTGCTGGCGTGGCGCTTCCTGCCCGCCGGCCGCCCCGGCCCCTCGGATGAGCGCGGGCGCCTGGACTGGATCGGCCTGGTGCTGCTCGCGCCGGCGCTGGCGGGAATCCTGCTCGGCCTCTCACAACTGTCCGAGAACGGCGGGATCGCCCACGCCGGAGTGCTGGTGCCGCTGCCGGCCGGGCTCGTCCTGCTGGCCGCGTTCGTCGCCTGGGCGTCGCGGCCCGGTGAGCGGGAGCCGATCGTCGACGTACGGCTGCTGCGCGTACGCTCGCTCGGCAGCGCCTCCACGGCCCTGTTCGCCGCGGGCGCGGCGATGTACGCCGGAATGTTCCTGCTCCCGCTCTACTACCAGCAGCTACGCGGTGACAGCGTGCTGGACGCCGGACTGCTGATGATCCCGCAGGGTGCCGGGGCGCTCGTCTCGCGCTTCGTGATCGGCAGGCTGGTCGGCCGGTTCGGGGCGCGCGCCGTGACGATCGCCGCCTTCCTGCTCGCCGCCGTCGCCACCGTCCCGTTCGCGCTCGCCGGGCCGGACACGAGCCCGTGGTGGCTGGGAGCCGTGCTGCTGGTTCGCGGTCTGGGGATCGGGGCGGTGCTGATCCCGCCGATGTCCGTCGCCTACCGGGACATCCGACCGGCGGGCATCCCGCACGCCACCATGAACACCCGCATCGTCCAGCAGGTGGGCGCCTCGTTCGGCACCGCGATCGTGGCCGTCGCGCTGCAGTCGCTCCTCGGCCACGGCGCCACCGGCGCCTTCCAGGGCGCGTTCTGGTGGGCGATCGGCATCACCGCCGCCGCGGTCGTCCCCGCCGTCGCGCTCCCGGCCGACAGGCCGGCGAGCCACGAAGCGGCCGCGAAGCCGGTGCAGGACCACGGGACCCCGAGCGACCGGACGGCCAGTGGCGTCGGCACGCCGTGAGCGGCCATCGAGGGCAGACACTTTGTCCATACAACATGTATAGTCTTGCCCATGACACAGTTATCCGGTCAGCCGCTCGATCCGTGCGGGCACCGCTGGGCACTGGACCAGGACGTCCGGGGATCGGCCACGGCATGAGATACCGAACCCTGGGCGCGAGCGGCCTGCGCGTGTCCGATCTGATCCTCGGCGCGATGACCTTCGGCGAGCAGGGCGGGGTCGGCGCGCCGCCGCAGGAGTGCCGCCGGATGCTCGACCTGTACGCCGAGGCGGGCGGCAACACGATCGACACCGCCGTCAACTACCGCGACGGGGCCAGCGAGGAGATCCTCGGCGAACTGCTCGAAGGCCGACGCGAGTCGTTCGTCCTCGGCACGAAGTACACCGTCTCGCGGGACCGCGCCGACCCGAACGCCGCGGGGAACCACCGCAAGAACCTGAGGGCCTCGCTGGAGACCAGCCTGCGCCGGTTGCGTACGGACTACCTCGATCTCTACTGGGTGCACATGTGGGACCGCGACACCCCGATCGAGGAGACGATGCGCGCCCTGGACGACGCCGTCCAGGCCGGCAAGGTGCTGTACGTGGGGATCTCCGACGCCCCCGCCTGGGTCGTGGCCCGTGCCAACACCCTCGCCGAGTGGCGCGGGTGGAGTCCCTTCATCGGCCTGCAGGTGCCGTACAGCCTGCTGCAGCGCGACATCGAGAGGGAGCTGCTGCCCATGGCCGAGTCTCTCGGGCTCGGCGTCACGGCGTGGAGCCCGCTCGGGGGCGGCGTGCTGTCCGGCAAGTACACCGGTGCGGACGGGCCCGCGCCCGCCGGACGGCTGGCCGCACAGTCCCTTTCGGACCGCGACCACGCCGTGGCCCAGGCCGTTAGGGATGCCGCCGGCGAACTCAGGGCGACCCCGTCCCAGGTGGCGATCGCGTGGACGATGAGCCGCTCCCCCGCCGTCCATCCGATCGTCGGGGCGCGTTCCGCCGACCAGCTCCGGGACAATCTCGCCTCCGCCGGTCTCGCCCTCCCTCCCGAGATCCGCGAGCGGCTGGAACAGGCCACCGGGTTCACGCTCGGTTTCCCCGGGGACTTCATCGCCCAGACCTCGTCGTGGGTGTTCGGCGCCGCGCTCGCCGATCCCTCTCCCGGCGCGGCCCGGCGCTGACGGCGTACGGCTACCGCACCCGGAACGCGGCGGCCGCGGCGGCGGCGATCGCCACGCACAGGACCACGACGACCGTGAGCGACCCCAGAGGGTCGCGGCGCCGTACGGGCGTCGCGGCGTGCCTGGCCGGCACCCGGTGGACGGGGGACGCCGACGGCGTGGCCACGGGCCGCGGGGTCGCATGGGGACGAGTCGCATGAGGACGGGGTGACGGCGCCACGACGACCGGCGGCCGGGGCACGGCCGGACGCGGGGAGGGGCGCGGCGCCTTCGGCGGGGCCGGCCTGGGCTTCGCGGGCGCCCGCGACGCCGGTGGCGGTGGCGACGCCGGTGGCGGAGGTTGCGGGCTGGGAGGCGTGGGTTGCGGGGCAGGCGGAGGCGGTGGCACGGGTGTCGGCGGCGTGCAGCGGGCCGGGCCTCCGACGCCCACCTCCACGTGCAGGCCGACGATCACGTCCACGTCGACGCAGAGGCCGATCCGCGCCCCCGGCCGGTGCGGGTCGGCAGCCGTGCGGGACGCACCCGCCACGCCGCCCACGACTCCGGACGCGATTCCGGGGCCGACGGCCGTCGCCGTGATTTCCGCCGCCCGCACCGCCCCTCCGGTCTCCGGCCGCCCCGCTGCCGCCGCCTCGGGCGCGGCGAGCGTGTGGCGCTCGGCCCGCGCCTGCCCGGGGAACGCGGCTGACAGCGCGGCGCAGGCGGAGACGGCCGCGACGGCCATGCGCAGGCCCGCCGTCCGGCCCATGTCAGCGGCCCTCGGGGATCCGCTGGAACTCGTGCAGGGCGCTCACGAAGGCGTCCGGCTTGACCGCCAGGCCCCCGCTGAAGGGATGGGCGATGTTCCAGGCCAGGTAGACGCCCACGCCGAGCAGGATCGCCATGGCCGTGACCGGGATGAGCGCGAAGCCCCGGGGTCTCGCCCCGGCCAGGAACGGGAAGACGACGACGAGGACGCCCGTGACGACCGTCAGCAGGAGGACTCCCGGCGGCGGCGCCGTCCCCGCGTCCGCCGCGCGCTGCCGCCGGGCGGCGAACAGGTCCGCCATCCGGTCCAGCACCGCGCTCTTCGCGTCGCGGGCCTCGTCCGTCGTCACCGGCAGTCCCGCCACGTAGGCGCGCAGGGACTCCAGCCGGTCCGTCCCCTCCGGGCCGAGCCGCCCGGCGGCCATCAGCGGCCACTCGTCGTCGACGACGTATCGCGCGTACTCCCGCAGCCCTTCGCGTAACTGAGCGGCGTCGGGGACGGGCAGGGGCGCGGCGGCCCAGTAGGTCTCGACGAGGGCCTGCGTCTCCAGATAGGTGTTCTGCCGCGCCGCGTCGGCCGAGGTCCACGGCACGACGATCGCGATGGCGAACACGAGCAGGAACAGCGAGGAGAGCATCGACCCGGCGTGGCCGGCGGAGGTGCCGCCCGGATCGCGGTCGTCGGTGCCCCGGCCCAGTGTGCGGAAAAGGATGACGGACAGGGCCACCAGGCCGACGGCCGCCACGGCTGCGAGTACGCCCGCGAGCATGACACCTCCAGCAGTTTGACGATTACTTTAGGTAACATGACTAGCACATGAGGTAACCCCAGACCAGCGGTTGCGAATAGAGTTCCGGCTATCGGCACGGCCGTTACCAATGAGGCGCGCGTGCCACAACCCTTAATTTGGCACTAATGCGTCCCATTACGGAAAAATCCCGAAATCGGAGAGTTGGAGCTCCTTGACGAAGTTCCTACACCGACGAAGACTTCCTTCGACCTGCGTGCCCCGGTCCGGCCGACCCCCCTGCCTGGAGGGGCACGCCAGATGGAGGAAAACCCGATGAGGAGCTCCCCCCGCCGCACGCGGCGTTACGCGGCCGTGCTCGCGCTCCCCCTGGCGCTCACCCTGAACGCCCTCCCGGTGCTCGCCGATCCCTCACCCCAGCCGGTGCCGCCCGACCGGGTGTCCGGCACCGCGCAGGACGGCGTCGCGCTGATGCGGGTCGTCGTCGCCGACCAGGCGGCGGTGGACAGGCTGGTCTCCCTGGGCGTCGACCTGGCCGAATACACCAAGCCGGTCGACGGCGGCGTCGAGGTGCACGCCGTGCTCAGCCCCGGCGAGGCGCAGGGCCTGCGCGACCAGGGCTTCGACGTCCGCGACGCGATATCCGACCAGGGCGACTACGCCGCGAACCTCGCCGAGCGGCGGCAGGCCCTCGCCTCCGCCGCCGCCGACGCCGCGGAGACCGACACGCTCACCCCGCTGCGCGCCGAGTGGTTCACCAGCCTGGACGGCCAGAGCTTCCTGTCGGCCGAGGTGAAGTCGAGCGCGACTGACGCGCAGACCGTGCTGACGGCCACCTGGGACAGCGGGCCCGGCACGGCCCCCGGCTCCGGCGGCACGACGACCATGTCCCGCTTCACCGACGCCGGGCAGTACATGTACCACCGGTTCAGCGCGCCCGTCCCCGTGGCGCAGGCCCCCACGAAGGTCACGGTGACCAGCAGCCGGGGCGGCTCGGTCACGGTGCCGGTGACGAAGTGGCTCGGCGAGAGGCGCAAGCCCCCGAGCAAGCACTACGTGTCGGACTTCGTCGACCACTACATGGACCCGACCGAGGTCACCGGCCGCATCACGGGGCTCGCCGAGCAGTTCCCGAAGATCGCGGAGATCGTCGACCTGCCGTACCGGACGAACGGCTACCGGCGGGCGGCCCAGGCGCAGTTCGGCACCGGGACCGGCGCCGCCGCCGCGAGCACCTTCTACGTGAGTTCCAAGGCGTACGGGAGCGAGGGCGGCAACGACGTGAGCGTCGCGCTGGTGAGGCCGGCCACCACCGGAACCCCGCTGTCGGTCGCGGTCACCGGCGGGAACGTGGCGGTCACCCTCGCCACCGACGCCTCCGGGGCGATCGGCAGCACGGCCGCGCAGGTGGTGGCCGCCCTCAACGGCGACGCCACCGCCTCCGCGCTGCTCACCGCCGCCACCTACCGGGGCAACGCCGGGAACGGCCTGGTGGCGGAGGCCCCCGCGACCCGGCTGACCGACGGCCTGCTGGCTCCGGCGACGGTCTCGCGCCGGCCGTTCCAGATGAAGGCCCTGCGGATCGGCAGGCACCGGGACGGCTCGAAGGTCGGGGTCTTCCTCTACTGCCAGGAGCACGCCCGCGAGTGGGTGACCCCCGTGACCTGCGTGGAGACCGCCGAGCGGCTGCTGCGCAACTACAAAGAGGACCCGGCCACCCGCAGGCTCGTCGACGACCTAGACATCTTCGTGATGCCGACGGCCAACCCCGACGGCGGCCACTACTCGATGTACGACTTCAACATGCAGCGGCGCAACATGACCGACCACTGCCCGGTCGCCAACGGAGACCCGGGGCGCCGCAACTCCTGGGGTGTCGACCTCAACCGCAACTTCACCGTCGGCTCGGTGTTCGACGGGTTCAACGGCGCCTCCACGACCTGCACCAGCGACACGTTCGGCGGGCCGTCGGAGCTCTCGGAGCCCGAGACGCGCAACCAGGTGTGGCTCGTCGACACGTTCCCGAACATCAGGTTCGCCATGAACACCCACTCCTACGGCGGTTACTTCATGTGGCCTCCGGGGGCGTACAAGACCGCCGGGCGTGAGACGCTGCCGCGGGCCGACTTCGGCACCGAGAGCTTCTTCTGGAACGCGTCCGGTCACATCCTGTCGGCCGTGCAGGACTGGCGCGGAACGGCGATCTGGCCGGGGCGCACCGGCCCGGTGGTCGACGTGCTCTACTCGGCGGCGGGCAACAGCGCCGACGAGCACTGGTACAACCGCGGCATCATCGGCTGGGACTTCGAGGTCGGCGCGGACGTCTACGACCAGGCCACCAAGCAGTACCGCGCGGTCGGCTTCCAGCCGCCGTTCGAGGAGGGCCACGAGGAGGCGATGGAGTTCGCGGGCGGCCAGATCGCCATCCTGGAGGTGGCGCGGGAGTACGGGGAGGACCACCACCGGCCGGACTCCCGGCTCAAGGAGCTCGCGAAGGACGACACCTCGGTGACGTTCACGTTCACGACCGACGAGCCGGCGAACGTCTACTACACGCTCGACGGCGGCCGCCCGACGCCGAACTCGCCCAAGCTGGCCGCGGCCGGCATTCGCGAGGGCGCGCAGAGGATCACGGTGAACCAGACCACGGAGGTCCACTGGTTCGCCGTCGACATCGCCGGCAACGTCGAGAAGAACTACAAGCCGGACGGCGCCGGCGACAACTACAACAAGGAGACCGTCAAGGTCAGGGGCAGGCGCTGACCGGTACGTGAAGGTGGCCGCAGGCCCGGGACTCCCCGGGCCGGCGGCCGTCGCCGTACAGGGGGAGTTTTCGGCGCGGAGTCCGCGACCCGCGCGTTCAGTGCGTTGTCACTCAGGGTTAGGAAATCCTGACGTAACGGGTTGTTGACCGGGCGGTCAATCAGACGGAGTGTCGGAGCACAGCCAATCTCTCCCGTACGGAGGCACGGATGGATCTCACGAGATCGTTGTCCGACGTCGTCGCCCTCCTCGCCGGACTGGTCGCGGTGGTCGCGCCGTTCTTCTGGGCCGACGCCCAGGCCGCGACGCAACCCCTGCTCGTCCTCGGCGCGCTCCTCGTCGTCTCCGCCCTGTGGTCCATCCTGGGCGCGGGCGGCGCGAGCTCCTGGGTGACCGCGGCGTTCGGCGCCCTGCTGTTCGTCTCGCCCTGGGCGTTCGGTTTCGACGGCGACGCCGCCTCGGCGTGGACCGCCTGGATCACCGGCGCCGTCACCGTCGTCGTCGGCCTGCTGACCGTCCTCCAGGTCCGCGGCCGGACGACCGTCGCCGCCTGAGCCCCTGCCCACCCTCTGTACGGCCCCGCTGCCGCCCTCCCCCCGGCGGACGGCAGCGGGGCCCTTCGTCCGCGACCCGGCGGCCCGCATGCTGAGGGGCATGCTGGGAGCATGGACCTGTCCGTACGCTTCTCGCCTGATCTGTGGCTCTTCCTCGCGCCGCGCAACCGGCGGCCCGAGGTGTGCCTGCCCTACGACGGGACCTCCTCGCTCGGGCACGTGATCGAGTCGGCCGGGGTGCCGCTGACCGAGGTCGGCGGGCTGACCGCGGCGGAGCGCCCAGTCGGCCCGTCGTACCGGCCCCGCCCGGGTGAGGTCGTGGACGTCCGGCCGGTACGCAGGCCGCAGGTGATCCCGGAGATCCGGTTCCTCCTCGACGTCCATCTCGGCACGCTGGCCCGCCGTCTCCGCCTGGTCGGCCTGGACACCGCCTACCACAACGACATGGACGACGACGCCCTCATCGAGCAGGCGGGCGCCGAGGAACGGGTGCTGCTCACGCAGGACCGCGGCATCCTGCGCCGCCGGTCGCTGCGGCACGGCGCGTACGTGCGCGGCGCCCGGCCGGACGACCAGTTCCTCGACGTGCTCGACCGGTTCCGGCCGCCGCTGGCGCCGTGGACCCGCTGCACCGCCTGCAACGGAACGCTCGCGCCGGTCGGCAAGGCAGAGGTGGAGGACGCGCTGGAGCCCGGCACCCGGCGCAGCTACGACGCGTTCGCCCGCTGCCTCGCCTGCGGCCGCGTCTACTGGCACGGCGCCCACGGCGACACGCTGTCCGCCATCGTGCGCACCGCCGCCGACGCCGTCTCCCGGCCGTGAAGGCGGTCCGGGAGCGGCGGGAGGGGGGTCAGCGCCGGCAGGTGCGGAGCATGTTGAGTAGGGCCGTCCTCTCCTTCCCGGTCACGGAGAGCCGGTGGTGGTGCTTGACGGCGATCCACGCCGTGGCGTAGCGGCACCAGTGGCTCCGGCGCGGCGGACGCCAGCTCTGCGGGCCCCGGCCTCCCTTGGCCATGTTCACCGAATGGCTCACCACGACCAGCTCGGGCCGGGTGAGGTCGTTGGCGAAAGCCCGGCGACGCGCCTGGCTCCATCGAGCGGCACCGGAGCGCCAGGCGTACGCCAGGGGCACCAGGTGGTCGACGTCGACCTGCTTGACGCTCTTCAGCACCCTGCCGTCGTACGGGCTGTACCAGGCGCCCCTGACGGGGCGGCAGTGCGCGTCCCTGCGCACCCCCCGCCCCTGGCGGACGAGGACCACCTCCCGCGCGTCGCACGCTCCCTTGTGGTGCGCCCACCGGGGCTGGAACCGCCGATGGCTGTATCCGCGGAGCGGCAGCGGCCTGGCGACCTTCAGCTGGGCCAGGAGGCGGCGGGCCGACGCCGCCGCGTGGGAGCTGCCCCCGGCGTCGGCCGTCGCCTGGGGAGCGGCGGCGACCGTGGTGATCGGGACGACCAGAAGGGTGAGTACGGCGGTGTTGAGCGCCCTCGCGGGAAAGATCATGCCTACAGCCTTACCAAACCCACGGGCGCGCCGAAACCCGAAGCGAGCCCGCGCCCCTCGGGTCCGTACGCGCTGACGGCGGTCGCGCGATCGCACTCCAGGCGCTTCCACCTCGGCGGTCCCGGCCTTCGGCGCTTGTTCTCGGATCTGCACCACTAACGAATTTGGTGCACCCGGAATTCGGTATGCGACGTCGATGTGCCGGAGATTGCCGAATTACGTCTTGACGATTTCTGTAAACTTGATGCCGAATTGTGCGCGTCGGGGGGTGCGGATGCACGTTCTGGAGTGGAACACCAGGGACCTGGCCGCTCGGGACCGTTTTCCTTTCTGGCATCAGACGTTGTCGCAGACACTCGTGAGCACATGGCCGGCCTCGGACAGCCCCGCCGACTTCAACGCGTCGGCGCGGCTTTTCGACTTCGGCGCGGTCACGTTGTCGGCGATGAGCCACAGCAGGCTGCAGGTGAGCCGGCCCGCGAAGCTCATCCGGCAGGCGGATCCGGAGGTCTTCCAGCTCCACCTCGTTCTCGCCGGCGACGGTGCGATGACGCAGGCGGGCCGGGAGGCGCGCTTCGCGGTGAATCACCTTCTTCTCATCGACTCGTCCCAGCCGTGGCAGGGATGGCGAGGGGCCGGCCGTGGGCCGGCGGAATCTCTGATCGTCCAGTTCCCGAGATCCTCGCTGGGCCTTCGGTCCGACATGATCGGGCGGCTCGTCGCGGCTCCGTTTCCCGCGCGGGCCGGGATCACCGGTGTCCTGGCCGCGCACCTGAGGCAGCTGACGGAGAACGCCGGCGACCTCACCCGCCAGGACGCGGAGGCGCTGGGCGCCGTCACCCTCGACCTGGTCGCGGCGGCCTGCGCGCACCGGTGCGAGGCCACCCGCGCGCTGGCGCCCGAGTCGCGGCACCAGGCTCTGCTGTCGCTGATCCACCATTTCATCCGGCAGCGGCTCGGCGATCCGGACCTGAACGCGGAGATGATCGCCGCGGCGCACGGGATCTCCGTACGGCACCTGTACAAGATCTTCCAGGAGCAGGGGGTGAGCGTGGCGGGCTGGATTCGCCGGCGCCGCCTTGAGGGGTGCCACCGCGATCTCGCCGACCCCCTGCTGCGAGCACGGCCCATCCAGACCATCGCCGCCCGCTGGGGTTTCAGCGACGCCGCGACCTTCAGCCGCAACTTCCGCGCCGCCTTCGGCATGTCCCCCCGTGATCACCGCCACCGGGCGGCGGACGACGCGTGGCGGGAGGGAACGGGCCTGGACTGAGGCCCCCGCTGGGGCGGGGGCCCGGGACGACGGCGATCAGGAGGCGACGGAGTACGGGGAGTTCAGCTCCTTCTCGAACCAGTCGATGGTGCGGCGCAGGCCGGTGACGGGGTCGACGCGGGGACGCCACCCGAGCCGCTCCTCGGCGAGCGAGGTGTCGGGGCGGCGTACGGCCGGGTCGTCCACCGGCCGGTCGATGAACCGGACCGGCGAGGAGGAGCCCGCGAGGTCCCGGATCGTCTCCGCCAGGTCCGACATCGACATCTCCGCCGGGTTGCCGATGTTCACCGGCCCGGCGAAGTCGCTCGCGGCGAGCGCGAGCACGCCGTCGACCGTGTCGTCCACGTAGCAGATCGACCTCGTCTGGCTGCCGTCGCCGGTCACGGTGATCGGCTCGCCCAGCAGCGCCTGCCGGATGAAGGTGGGAATCGCCCGGCCGTCGTGCGGCCGCATCCGGGGGCCGTAGGTGTTGAAGATCCGCGCGATGGCGGTGTCGACGCCCCGCGAGTCGTGGTAGGCCGTGGTCAGCGCCTCGGCGAAGCGTTTGGCCTCGTCGTACACGCTGCGCGGCCCGACCGGGTTGACGTTGCCCCAGTACGTCTCCTTCTGCGGGTGCTCCAGCGGGTCGCCGTACACCTCGCTGGTGGACGCGAGGACCAGCCGGGCGCTCTTCTCGGCGGCGAGCCCGAGCGCGTGCAGCGTGCCCATGCTGCCGACCTTCAGCGTCTCGATCGGATGACGCAGGTAGTCGGCGGGCGACGCCGCCGACGCGAAGTGGAGCACCAGGTCCACCTGGCCGGGCACGTGGACGAACCCGGTGAGGTCGCACTCCACCAGCCGGAACGCCGGGCGGCCGATCAGGTGCTCGACGTTGCGCGGGGACCCGGTGAGGAAGTTGTCCAGGCAGACGACCGCCGCACCCTTCTCGATCAGGCGTTCGCACAGGTAGGAGCCGAGGAACCCGGCTCCTCCGGTGACCACGACACGGGATCCCTTCACCGCACCTCCACTCCTCGCAACCTTCTGACCGCGTCCAGCACCTCGGCCACTCCGATCTCCAGCAGGCCTTCCGACGGCGTGTCGCCGTGCGGGTCTCCCCGGCGTCCCGCCCACAGCGCGATGTGCGGGCGGCCCGGCGGCGGCCCCCACAGCGCGGGCGGGACCGGGCCGTACAGGATGACCGAGGGCGTGCCGACGGCGGTGGCCAGGTGTGACATGCCGGTGTCGCCGCACACCACCAGCGCCGCGTGCGCCGTGAGCGCCGCGAGCTCGGGCAGGTTCGTACGGCCGGCCAGCACCGACTCCTCCGGCAGCCCGGCGAGGGCCGCGACGTGCCGGGCGAGCGCGATCTCGGTCACCCCGCCCGTGACGACGACCCGGTGGCCCGTCCGGACGAGCTCGGCGGCCACCTGGGCGAAGCGGTCCGGCGGCCACTGCCGGGCCCGGAACGCCGCGCCCGGATGGATGACCACCTCGCCGCCGGGCAGCGGCCCCGGCCCCGGGTCGCCGAGCGCGAGGTCGTCGGGGTCGGCCGCGATGCCGTACCACTCCAGCAGTGCGCACCACCGCTGACGCTCGTGCGTCTCCGCGTTCCACTCCGGGCCGTCCGAGCCGGGGACGGCGGGGTGCGTGTGGGTGAGCAGGCGGCGCGGCCGCGTGCGGCGCAGCGCCTGGATGCTCTCCGGGCCGCTGCCGTGGAGGTTCACCGCGACGTCCGGCGACGCGTACGGCACCGGTCCCGGCCCGGACACGTCGATCAGTTCGTCGACGCCGCCGATCAGCGGGAGCAGCCCGCCGAGGTAGGCGGGGGTGGCGAGCACGAAGCGATGCCCGGGATGCGCCCGCCGCAGCGCCCGCAGCGCGGGCACCGAGGCGAGCAGGTCGCCGAGCCCCAGCCCGCGCAGGGCGAGCAGGACCGGTCTTCCGGGTTCCTCTAGGGCCATGACGTCTCCGTCGAGGCGGCCACGACCAGCTCCCTGACCTCGCAGCCCCGCGGCTGGCCGAGGGCGAACAGGATCGCCGACGCGACGTCCTCCGGCTGGTTCAGCCGTGCGTCGGGGCCGGGCTTGTACTGCTCGGGCCGGTCGTCGAAGAAGTTCGTGTGCATGCCGCCGGGGATCAGCAGGGTCACCCCGACCTGCCCGGCCAGCTCGGCCGCCAGGGCCCGGGTGAAGCCCACCACGCCGAACTTCGAGGCGCAGTAGGCCGTGGCGTCGCTGAGCGCCCGCACGCCGAGCGTGGAGGCGACGGTGACGACTCTGCCCCCGGACTCGCGGAGGAACGGCAGGGCCGCCCGGACCACCGCGGCGGTGCCGAGGAGGTTGACCCCGATCACCCGCTCCCACGTGTCGGCGGCCACGTCCTCCAGCCGTCCGCAGGCGTCGACGCCCGCCGCCGTGACCACGGCGTCGAGTCCGCCCGCCCGCTCGGCGAGCTCGCGTACGGCCCGCTCGGCCTGCTCCCGGTCGGCGAGGTCGGCGCGCACGTGGTCGAACCCGCCGTCCGGCTCGTTGAGGTCGACGACCAGCGGCCGGCCGCCGGCCTTGGCGACCGCCGCCGCGGTGGCCCGGCCGAGGCCGGACGCGCCGCCGGTGATCAGTACGTTTCCCACCATTGGGTTTCCCTTTCGACTGAAGGACCGCTACCCGCGACGGAGGTCACGATGCGGCCCGGGCGGCGGCGATCAGGCCCGTGGTGGAATATCCGGGCACGGTCGGCAGGATGACGACCTCCCCACCGGCCCGGCGCACGGCCTCGGCCTCGGGCATCGACCGCTCGTCGTAGTCGCCCCCCTTCACCCACACGTCCGGGCCCAGCCGCTCGATGACCTGGGACGGCGTGTCCTCGCCGAAGACCGTCACGGCGTCCACGCAGCCCAGCGCGCGCAGCACCTCGACGCGGTCGCGCTCGCTCACCAGCGGCCTGCTCGGGCCCTTGAGCCGCCGGATCGAGTCGTCGGAGTTGACGCAGACCACGAGGGCGTCGCCGAGCGCCCTGGCCCGCCGCAGCAGGCTCACGTGCCCGGCGTGCAGCAGGTCGAAACATCCGCCGGTCGCGATGAGCCGGCCTCCGGAGGCCCGTACGGCGGCGGCCACCTCGAAGGCGGAGGCGCCGGACGGGAACGGCACGGGCGCCTCGGCGGCCGGACGCGGCAGGCGGAGGGCGGCGGCCCCGCCGTCCGCCACGAACCTGGTGGCCTCACCGACCGCGCGGGCGACGGCGTCCTCGGTGGACGCGCCGTCCGCCAGGGCGAGGGCCGCCGCCGCGGCGAAGCGGTCGCCGGCGCCGCAGGCATCCGCGCCGACGGCGACGTGCGGGGCGGGGACCGGCCCGAACCTACCGCCGCGACGGGCCAGCATCGCGCCGCGCTCGCCGAGCGTGATCGCGACGGCCTCGGCGTCGAGATCACGCACGAGCCTGCGGGCCGTGCGCTCCGGCGAGACGTACGGCTCGCCGCACATGCCCCGGGCCTCCGCCTCGCTGGGCGTGACGAGCGCGCAGCCCGGCACGGGCAGCGACCCGCGCGGGTGGGGGTCCCAGACGACCGGCACGTCGAGGCCGCGCAGCAACTCCCGGAGCAGGTCGGCCACGCCGCGCCCGTAGTCGGCCACCAGCACCGCGCCCGCCGAGGCGAAGGCGTCCGCGGCGCGGGCGAAGGCCGAGGCTCCCGTGGATCTCCTGGGGGCCACCTGGCCCGGCCGCCCCATGGCCCGGCCGTCTCCGGTGTCGATCCTGACCAGCGTCTGCCCCCGGGCCCGGACCCGGGTCTTGCGCACGGTCGTGCCGCGCAGCGGGAGCCGTACGATCTCGACCGTGGGCGACAGCAGGTCCTCCAGGCAGCGGCCGGAGGGGTCGTCGCCGACGGCGGTGACCAGCGTCACCGGTGTGCCGTCGCGGGCGGCGAGCAGCGCCGCGAGGCCGGCGCCGCCCGGCCGGTGGTGCTCCGCCTGCCCCTCGACCACGGGGACGGGCGCGTCGGGACACAGCCGGTCGGCCGTGCCCTCGACGTCGACGTCGAGCAGGGAGTCTCCGACGATGACGAGTGGTGCGCTCACGCGACGGCCTTCTCAATCACGTCACACAGCATGTGGATCACCGTGAGATGCACCTCCTGGATGGTCGCGGTGTCGTCGGCGGGCACCGTCAGGGCCTCGTCGCACAGGTCGGCCAGCGGGTTCGGCCCGGGGCCGGTCAGCGCCCAGGTGGTCAGGCCGCACTCGCGGCCGGCCTCGGCCGCCTCGGTCACGTTGGCGCTCGTCCCGCTGGTGGACAGGCAGATCAGCACGTCGCCGGGGCGGCCGTGCGCCCGCACCTGCCGCGCGTACAGCTCCTTCAGGCCGAAGTCGTTGCCGATGGCGGTCAGCGACGAGGTGTCGCCGTGCAGCGGGATCGCGGCGTACGGCCTCCGGTCGGCGCGGTAGCGCCCGACCAGCTCGGCGGTCAGGTGCTGCGCCTCGGCGGCCGAGCCGCCGTTGCCGCACGCGAGCAGCCGTCCGCCGCCGCTCAGCACGGCGGCGAGCTTGTAACCCCAGGCGTGGATCTTGGGTGTCTCCGGGTCGACCGCCGTCAGTGCGGTGCTCAGCCGGGCCAGGTGAGGATGCATCGCTCAGCCTCCCGCGGCGGCGAGGGCGCCGAGACGCCCGCCGGCCAGGTTTCGGTACACGGACTCGGTCTGCTCGGCGATCCTCCGCCAGCCGTAGCGGGCGCGTGCCCGCCGGGCCCCAGCGGCCGACAGCGCCGACCGCAGCTCGGGCCGGGCGAGCAGGTCGCCGAGCGCGCGGGACAGCGCGCGGGGCCGCCGGGGCGGCACGAGCACGCCGCACCCCGCGACGGTGTCGAGGTGGCCGCCGACCGCCGAGGCGATCACCGGCACCCCACAGGCCAGGGCCTCCAGGGGCACCATGCCGAACGGCTCGTACCACGGGACGGTCACCAGCACGTCGGCGGAGCGCATGAGGGCGGGCACCTCGGCCCGGCCCACGCTGCCGATCAGCCGGACCCGGTCGCCGAGGCCGAGGCCGTCCGCCAGCGTGCGCAGCCGCGTGCCCTCCTCGTCGCCCGGGTCGCCGCCCGCGATGACGAGCTCGGCGCCGGGCAGGTGCCGCAGGGCGCGGACGACGGTGTCCACCCCCTTGCGCGGCACCATGCGCCCGATGCTCAGCACCCGGGGCCGGTCGCCGCGCGGGGCGGCCGGGCCGCCGGGGTGGAACAGGCCGAGGTCGACGCCGCACGGCACGACCGCGATCTGGTCGCGCGGCACGCCCAGCGCGACGAGTTCCCGCACCTCGTCGGAGCAGGTGGCGACCACAGCGACGGCCCGGCGGCCGATCTCGCGCTCGGCGGAGATCCGGGTCGCCGGGCTCGTGTCGGCCTCGCCCTGCCAGCGCCGCTTCACCGTGCCGAGCGCGTGGTAGGTCTGCACGACCGGGACGCCGAGCGGCTCGGCCGCCGTCAGGGAGGCCAGGCCGCTCATCCAGAAGTGGGCGTGCGCCACGTCGGGCCGCTCGGCCTTCCACCGGCGGGCGAGGTGCGCCCCGAACTCCGGCATGTGCGGCAGCAGCTCGTCCTTGGGCAGCGGCTCGGGCGGCCCGGCCGGCACGTGCTCGACGGCGACGCCGGGCGCCATGGGCACGGTGTCCGGCTGCTCCGGGGAGGTGCGCCGCGTGTGCACGACGACCTCGTTGCCCCGCTCCGCCAGGGCCAGGGCCAGCGCCGCCACGTGCACGTTCTGCCCGCCGGCGTCCACGCCGCCGAGGGTCGCGAGCGGGCTCGCGTGCTCCGACACCAGGGCGATCCTCATGGCACCCCCTCCGTGACCGCCTCGCCGAGCTCCGTGACCACCCCGCCGAGCGACTCCTTCGCCGCGGCCAGGCCGCGGACGGCGTCCACGACCTGCGCGCCGCTGACGGCGGACAGGCACGGATGGCCGGGGACGGGGCAGAGCCTCGCCCTGCTCCCCCTGCAGGGGGCGTCCTGGTCGCCGAGGAGCACCGAGGGCACGCCGTACGGCGCCCAGCGGGCGGCGGGCACGACCGGCGCGAACAGGCTGACCACCGGCGTGCCGACCGCCGCCGCGAGATGGGCGGGGCCGGTGTTGGCCGCCACGACCACGGACGCCCCGGCCAGCACGGCGGCCAGTTCGGCGAACGTGGTCGCCCCGCCGAGGTCCGCCGCGGGACCGGAGACGATCGCGGTCAGGGCCCGCTCCCCCGGGCTGCCGGTGACGACGACCCGCTCGCCCGCGGCCAGCAGCGCCTCGACCGCCTCCGCCCAGCGCTCCACGGGCCACGCCCTGGCCTGCGCGGTCGTGCCGGGATGCACCACTACGTAGCCCGGCGGGCCGGTGAGGTGCGCGACGTCCGGCAGCGGCCCGCGTACGGCGAGCCGCCCGTCGTCGCCCGGCGGCAGGACGAAGCCGGCCGCGCGGGCGAGGCCGAGCATCCGCTCCGGCTCGGGCACGTCCACGCTCTCGTCCACGATGTGACGCACGTCGAGCAGGGAGCCGGGGTAGTCCTCGCTGATCGCGGCGATGCGCGGCACCCCGGCGAGCCGCAGCAGCAGGGCCGTCGGCAGCGCCGACTGGTGGAAGGACGTGAAGATCACGGCCAGGTCGGGGCCGACGGCGCGCACCTGATCGACCAGGCGGGCCGCGTGCTCGGAGGTCACCGGCATCCGGTCGGGGTCGATCCAGGGGGCGCGCCACTCCAGCACGCGGCCGACGCCGGGCAGCAGTTCGGCCGCCGCCCTGCCGTACGGACCGGCGAGCATGACGACCTCCCGCGCCCCGGCGGCGACGGCGCGCACGGCGGGCCCCGCGAGCAGCACGTCTCCCGCGTTGTCGGGCCGCACCACCAGTGCGGTCCCGATCACGGACGCCTCCCCGTCCGCACCGCCAGCTCGCCCCTGAGCCGGTGGGCGCACGCGACCGGCGGGATCACCACGCTGGTCACGGCCATGCGCCAGATCTCCCCGGGCGTACGCGGCCCGGGAGCGATCCGCGCCCAGGCGAACTCTCCGGTGAGGCCGAGCCAGGCGAGCCCGGCGGCGCCCGCGGCGAGACGCGTCCGGCGGCCGGTCCGCACGCCGGCGGCGGCCAGCGTGAGCGCGAGCAGGCCCGCGCCGGTGGTGAGGGCGTGCCGCCTGAGCCTGCCCGGCCCGCCGATGAACAGACGCCAGTCGCGGCCGTACGCCTGGCGCATGATCGCGTCGGAGGCGTTGCCGCGCTGGAAGCGCACGCTGGACCAGAAGCCGTCGCCGCGCACCGGATGCCAGGTCAGGCGCTCCCCCTTCACCAGGCAGAACCCGGCCCGCTCCACGCGTATCGCGAGGTCGGCGTCCTCCCGGTACGCGCCGGGGAAGCGTTCGTCGAACCCGCCGGTCGCCTCCAGGGCGGTCCTGCGGTAGGCCATGTCGGCGGTGATCCAGTCGGCGCCGGCCAGGCCGGCCGTGTTGCGCTCGGCGTCGGTCGGGCGGCGGCCCTCGGCGGAGCCGGGCAGCGGCACCTCCAGCCGTCCCTGGCTGCCGCCCACGTGCGCGGGCAGGCGGGCGAGGTCGGCCGCCAGCGCCCGCGCCCAGCCGGGCCCCGGCACCACGTCGTCGTCCAGGAACGCCACCCACGGGGTCGTCGCCGCCCGCCAGCCCACGTTGCGGGCGGCGGCCGGGCCGCGCCCGCCCGACCGGAGCACTCGTACGCCGGCGGGGACCGGCAGGGCCTCGGCGTCCTCCCCCGGACGGTCGTCCACCACGATCACCTCGGGGCCGTCCCCCTCCTGGGGGCCGGCGGCTTCCCGGGGGCCGATGGCGGCGAGCGTGGCGGCCAGGCTCGGCCGCCCGATCGTCGGGATGACGACGGTGACCGCCGGCCCCTGGGGGGTGGCGTCCGCGGGCGCGTTCCTCCGCTTCCGGCCGGTCTGCTGCGTCGTCTGCCGGGTCGTCTCCGATGTCATCCCGCGAACACCGCCCCCCTGCGCACGACGTACGGGCCGAGAACGAGCACGTCCACGGGCGCCGAGCCGAAGCACTCCAGCGCGTCGCGCGGGTCGTCCACCATCGGACGGCCCGCCGTGTTGAGGCTCGTGTTGACCACCACGGGAACCCCGGTGCGGGCCTCGAACTCCTCGAGTAACCGGGCGAGCAGCGGGTCGCGCCCGCGCTCGATCGTCTGGATGCGGGCCGTGCCGTCGACGTGGACGACGGCGGGGACGCGGTCGCGCCACTCGGGCTTCACGTCGTGGACGAACAGCATGTACGGGCTCGACATCGGGCCCCTGCCGAAGATCGTGGAGGCGCGTTCCGCGAGGACCATCGGGGCGATGGGGCGGAACTGCTCGCGGCCCTTCACGTCGTTGAGCCGCTCGGTGTTGCGGGGATTGCCGGGGTTGGCGAGCAGGGAGCGGCGGCCGAGGGCGCGGGGGCCGTACTCGGCGCGGCCCTGGAACCAGGCCACCACGCGGTCGGCGGCCAGTTCGGCGGCGACGGCCGCGGCGAGGTCGGCGGGCCGCTCGTACGGCACCTTCGCCACGTCGAGCCAGGCGCCGAGCTCCTCGTCGGTCCAGCCGCGGCCGAGGTCGGCGCCGGGCATCGGGGCGACCCGGTCGCCGGAGGCCTGCGCGAGGTGCAGCGCCCCGCCGAGCGCGGTGCCGGAGTCGCCCGCCGCGGGCTGCACCCAGACGTCCTCGAACGGGCCCTCGGCGAACAGCCGGGTGTTGGCCACGCAGTTCAGCGCCACTCCCCCGGCCATCGTCAGATAACGGGCGCCGGTCCGCTCGTGCAGCCACTTGGCGAGGTCGAGCAGCACCTCCTCCAGCCGCGTCTGCACGCTCGCCGCGAGGTCGGCGTGGTCGGAGGTCCACTTCTCGCCCTTGCCGAGGGCCTTGGCGTAGACGCTCCAGTCGATCGGCTCGACCCGGAAACCGCCGTCGCCCGTGGGGTGGACGAGCTCGCGCATCTCCCGCAGGAACCGCGGCTCGCCGTAGGAGGCGAGGGCCATCACCTTGTACTCGTCGCTCGACCGCAGGAAGCCGAGGTGCGCGGTGAGGTCCTCGTACATCAGTCCGAGGGAGTGCGGCAGGGCCTGGCTCGCCAGGACGGTGAGCTCGCCGTCCCGGTAGTGCCCGGCGAGGTGCGACACGGCCTCGCCCCGGCCGTCGCAGACCAGCACCGCCGACTCGCGGTACGGCGCGGCCAGCCCGGCCGACGCGGCGTGCGCGATGTGGTGGGGAACGAAGCGCACCTGGGCGGAGTCCAGCCCCGGCAGGGCGGTCGCCAGGAAGTTGGGGGCCCGGCGCGCGTAGGTGGTGCGCATCTCCTCCCAGCGCGCGTCCTGTCCCTCCCCTCCGGGCAGCACCAGCTCCGGGTCGTAGGAGTAGGCGACGCCGTCGAGGTCCTCGGGTCGCAGGCCGGCCTGTTCCAGGCACCACGCCGCGGCCTGCTCGGGCAGTTCCCAGGCGGAGAACGGCACCGGCCGCTTGCCGTGCTTGCGCCGGCTGAAGCGCTCCTCCTCCGCAGCGGCGACCACCTCGCCATCGATCACCAACGCGGCGGCTGGATCATGAAAGATCGCATTTATCCCCAAGAACCGCATCGGTTTCCCTCCGTTGCGCAGTGCCGGTCTGGTTACCGAGAGAAGTGGCGCTAAACACTGCTTTGTAGAGAAGTCGACGTGAGTGGGGGATGTGCTCAATAACCGCTACTCTGCGTAGCCAAATGCCCTGACCTGGAGGTGGTCAGCACGTGGCCAGGGCGTGGTAACAGCGCGTTTGCTCCGATTTCCTCCGGGTAGCCCGGCGGGCGATTCCGCAGGAGGCCGCCCGTGACCCAGCCCGCTCACCAGCCCGCCGCGGTGCTCTTCGACCGTGACGGCACCCTCGTCCACGATGTTCCCTACAACAGCGATCCCGGCCGCGTTGCGCCGGTGGAGGGGGCGCGGGAGGCGCTGGACCGGCTCCGCGCGGCCGGTGTCCCGATCGGTGTGGTCACCAACCAGTCGGGGGTGGCCAAGGGGCTGATCGCGCCGGAGGCCCTGCGTGCCGTGAACGACCGGGTGGAGGCCCTGCTGGGCCCGTTCGACGTGTGGGAGATCTGCGAGCACGACGACGGCGACCGCTGCGCCTGCCGCAAGCCCGCGCCCGGCCTCGTGCTGAGCGCCGCCCGCCGGCTCGGCGTCTCACCCGTCGACTGCGTCGTGATCGGCGACATCGGCCGGGACGTGGAGGCGGCCCGCGCGGCGGGCGCGCGGGGCGTCCTCGTGCCGACCCCGGTGACGCTGCCGGAGGAGGTGGCCGCGGCCCTCGAGGTGGCGCCCGACCTCGCCGCGGCGGTCGATCTGGTGCTGCCGAGGATTCCGCTCACGGCTGAGCCTTAACCGGGTACGGGCGGGGCAGAGGGGTGACGCGCCCGGCGGGGAGGCGCGACAGGAGGCACGGTGTTCCAGAGTCTGCAGAAGGACGGACGGGGAGCGACACGATGAAGATCATGGTCTGGCACGTCCACGGTTCGTGGACCACCTCCTTCGTGCACGGGGGGCACGAATACCTGGTGCCGCTCACGCCCGACCGCGGCCCGGACGGGCGGGGCCGGGCGGAGACCTATCCCTGGCCCGGCACCGTGCGGGAGGTGCCCCACGACCGGCTGGCCGCCGAGGACGTCGACCTGATCGTCTACCAGCGTCCGCACGAGATCGAGCTCGCCCGTGAGTGGCTGGGCCGCGACGTGCCGGGCGTCTACGTCGAGCACAACACCCCCGCGGGAGACGTGCCGAAGACCCGCCACCCGCTGGCGGACCGGGACGACATCCCCCTCGTCCACGTCACCCACTTCAACGACCTCTTCTGGGACTCCGGCCGCGCGCCGACCCACGTGATCGAGCACGGCGTGGTGGACCCCGGCCACCTCTACAGCGGTGAGCTGCCCCGCGCGGGGGTGGTCGTCAACGAGCCGATCAGGCGCTGGCGGGTGGCGGGCACCGACCTGCTGCCCACCTTCGCCACGGGCGCCCCGATCGACGTGTTCGGCATGCAGGTGAGGAACCTGCCCGCCAAGCTCGGCCTCGACGGGGCGATGGAGGCCTTCGAGGACCTGCCGCAGAGCGCCATGCACGCCGAGCTGGCCAGGCGCCGGGTCTACCTGCACCCCTACCGCTGGACCTCGCTCGGCCTGTCGCTGATCGAGGCCATGATGATCGGCATGCCGGTCGTCGCCCTCGCCACCACCGAGGCCGTCGAGGCGGTGCCGCCCGAGGCGGGGGTCGTCTCGACCAAGATCCCCACGCTGCTGCGGGCCCTCGACCGGTTCGCCAACGAGCCGGAGCTCGCCGCCCAGGCCGGCAAGGCCGCCCGCTCGGCCGCGCTCGCCCGCTACAACCTCGACCGCTTCCTCGCCGACTGGGACCGCCTGCTCACCTCCATCGTCCCGGCGTAAGCGGTTCGCCGGTCGCGTTGGCGCTCTCGCCCGCAGGTCACAGGCGGCCGGGGCCCGGGTTGACGACGGACCGGAAGTGTATGGATACTGAGTGTGTCGCACGCTCTGGGGTGCGGAAGTGGCGCCGGGAACCCCCCGATGGAATCAGGAGCCCGGCGCTCGCGCTGTCCGGGATCAGATTCCTTCCGCCTCCAGAAACGCGAGTCGCTCCTCGAAGAGCGTCAACCAGCGATCTTCGCCGTCCAGCCACCCGGCGACGATTCCTGCTACCACGTCTGCTGTCCACAACGCCGCATCAGAACTTGCTCGCGCCCAGACGACAGCCATCTCAGCGGCGACCTGCCCAGATGTACGGAGGTTCGTCAGAATCGCCCTATCCCCTGCGTCCTGCTCCCGACGGGACTCGAAGACGACCGTCCCCACCTCACGGGCGGACAGTTCAGGCAGCAACCGAAGGAGACAGCGGCGCCTGGCGCGCTCGGAACGGCCCGGGGGACTGTAGAAGGCGATGGCAACCAGGGAAAGGCAATCCAAGGAAGCCACAGTGTTGGCAATCAGCGCCCTGCGGCCCGCACGCTCCGTCCGCCAATGAACAGTAGGCGCCTTGCCGTACCGCAGTGCATCCATCAGCTTCCTGGCCTGATCAAGCTTCTCGTGGGAGAGCTGCTATCGCCCTATCTTCCGGAAGGCTTCTGGCAGGCGGGGGCTCCGAGGGAGACAGCGGTGGTCGCACAATGCGCACAGCAGGCCGCCCGGACCCCGCCGGCACCTGGCACGCCCCTGAGCTGTTCCTCTCACCTGGCCTTGAGCTACTGAGCCGATACCTAGGGCCGTGCGAGCGGCGGACACGGCGGCCGGGGCAGGGCTTGATTGTTTACCGAGAACGGGGCACCGCGAGGGCGGGTGATCCGGCCGGGGTGGGAAAAGGCTCCTCATGATGCGCAACCTGGTGAACGGCGCCGTCGGCGGCGCGCTCGCGACGGCGGTGTACAGCGCGATGCTGATGGCGGCGGACAGGGCCGGTCTGCTGGAGGAGCCGCCGCCGCGGCGATTCGCCCGGATGACTCTGCCGGGCCGCGGGAGCCGTCCCCGACCGGGCGAGAGCGTGCTCTCGACCATCGCGCACTATGCCTTCGGGTCGAGCTGCGGCACCGTGCTGGGCCTGCTGTCGGCCGGTCAGCGGGTGCCCGTCCCGATCGGCACGGCGTACGGGCTGCTGGTGTGGCACTTCGGCTGCCGGGGCCTCGCGCCGAGCATCGGCGCGTACGCGCCCCTGCCGAAGGACCGCCCGGGCCGCCAGGCCACGCTGCTGGCGGGACACCTGCTGTGGGGCACCGCGCTCGTGCTCGCGCTCAACCGGCTGCGGACCGAGAGGGCGCCGCTGACCACCGAGCTCGCGCCCCGGCTGCGGGAGGAGGTCCGGCGCCCCGTCATTCCCGTCCCCGAGCCCGTCTCCGTACGTTGATCCGGAGGCGAGGATCATGTTCCCCGTCCTCGGGAAGAGAATGTGGTCGTGCGCTGTCGTGTTGCCGATATGGGCCAGCGCCGACCGACCGAGGAGAAGTCGAATGAGCAAGCTCGACGAGAACGCCGTGGCTTTACTGAAGGAGCCGGTCCACGCCTGGGTGACGACCGTCAGGCCGGACGGATCGCTGCACAACACCGTGGTGTGGGTCGACATCGACGGAGAGGAAGTCGTCTTCAACACCGCCGTGGGACGAGCGAAGGAGCGGCACCTGCGCGACAACCCCCGGGTGTCGGTCAGCGTGCTCGACCCGGGCAACGCCTTCCGCTTCGTCAGCGTCTCCGGCACCGCCACGCTGGAGCTCGAAGGGGCGGACGCGGTCATCGACGGCTTGGCGAAGAAGTACCTCGGGGTGGACGCCTACCCCTACCGCCAGCCGGGAGAGCAGCGCGTCACCGTACGCGTCGTTCCCGAGAAGGTCATCTCCAGCGCGGGACGCTGACGGGGCGTTCGCCGGGCGAGCACGCACAGAGCCGCCCGGCACGCCTTCCCGCCCCCACCGGCGCCGGGACCGGCGCTCGGTCATCCGCACGCGACCGGCGCGACGCGACCTCAGGCCCGCTCAGACTCCGGCGCGCAGGTAGGCGAGCACGGCGAGCACCCGGCGGTGGTCGTCCGCGTCCGGAGGCAGGTCGAGCTTGGCGAGGATGCTCGCGATGTGCTTGGCGACGGCCGCCTCGGTGACGAACAGCGCGCGGGCGATCGCGGCGTTGGACCTGCCCTCCGCGACCAGGGCGAGCACCTCGCGCTCGCGCGGTGAGAGCCGGGGCACCGGCCCTGGCGGCGGCGAGCGCCTCCGCGCGGGAGGACTCCCTGGTGAACGCCGTCCTGGTCGCCGCGATGGCGCTCATCGTCGGGCTCACCCTGCTCGCGCCGGTCACCCTCCCGCCACTCGTCCGCGTCTTCGCGTGGCCGATCTCCCGGGCGGCCGTGGGCATGCTGGCCGGGCGGAGCGCGTCGGCGGCCGTACGGCGCACCGCCGCCACGGCGGCCCCGGTGCTGCTGACGGTGGGCTTCACCGTGCTCGTCACCGGCATGGTGCGGACGACCGCCGCGGCGTACGCCATGGGGAACCCGGCCGCCGACCAGGCGGAGGAGGACCGGCTCGTCTGGCTGTTCACGCTCCTGCTGGTGGGGGTCTCGGCCGGCTACTCCGGCCTGGCGATCGTCAACACGCAGGTGATGGCGGCGTCGGCGCGCGTGCGCGAGTTCGCCGTCCTGCGCCTGTCCGGAGCGACGCGGCGGCAGGCGGTCGCGGCGGTGGTGACCGCCTGTCTCGTCCTCGCCGCGGGCGCCGCCACTATTTTCACATGCGGCGCGATTTCACCTCGGCGACCGCTGTTCCCACGGTCCGGGAAAGCGGCCTGAGGCGAGCGTAAAGGGACAGCCAAGCATCGGCCCTGAGCTGGTAAGACTTGTGATCCTCTTTGTCCTGAGGGTTTCGATCTCGAATACATCTCATATCTTTTTATGCGGGCATTGCATTACACCGATTCGGGGAGGGGTCATGGCTGGCAGGCGCATTCCTTTCCTTTTACGCCCGCGTTCGATCCAGGCGCGCATCGCCACGATGAGCGCGGTCCTCTCCCTCGTGGTCCTCACCGTGATCGGAGTGGGCCTGGACCTCGCGGTCCGGAACCGCATCCACTCGCACCTGTTCATCGACGCCCAGCGGGTGGCCACCGAATGGATCGCCTCGATGGGCCCCGACGGCGTCCCGGAGCCGCCCGCCGCGCCCGAGAACCTGGTGCAGCTCGTCGACTCGCGGAACCGAGTGATCACCGCCAGCCGGGGGGCGACCGGCAGGCCGCCGCTGACCTCTCCCATGCCCGGCGACCAGGACCGCCTGCAGTACCGGATCGAGTGCCGGGACGGGGAGCGGTGCGTCGTGGTCACCGCCGTACGGGTGCTGCCCGTGCAGACCCGGCTCTTCTGGAACGGCGAGCCGCACGCCGTCTACTCCGGGAGGGCCGAGCCGGCTCTCCTGGCGACGCGGCGGCTGGAACTGTTCATCGCGATCGGGGTGTTGCTCATGACGGCAGGCTGGACGTGGGCGAGCTGGCGCGCGGCGGGGCGCACTCTGCGTCCCGTCCGGGAGATCCGCGAGAAGGTCGAAGAGATCACCGTGTGCGACCTCAGCCTGCGGGTGCCGCAGCCGCGCGGCCGCGACGAGATCGCCGAGCTGGCCCGGGCCTCCAACAACCTGCTCGAACACCTCGACTCCTCGATGCGCCAGCAGCGGCACTTCGCCTCGATGGTCTCCCACGAGCTGCGGACCCCCCTCGCCGGGCTGCGGACGCAGCTGGAGGAGGCCCTGCTCTACCGCGACGACACCGATCCGTACGAGACCCTGCGCACGGCGGTGCGCACCACCGAGCGCTGCCAGGCGATCATCAACGAGATGCTCGCGGTGGCCCGTGTCCGCACGGCCGCGGCGGCCGAGCCCGAGCCGGTCGACCTCGGGACGCTCGCGCGGGAGGAGGCCGCCGCCCGTACGGACGGGGTGCCGGTGCGCGCCGAGATCAGGGACGACGTGACCGTCCTCGGCAACCGGGTCCAGCTGTGCGGCGTGCTGACCAACCTGCTGGTCAACGCCCAGCGGCACGCGCACAGCGAGGTGGAGGTCAGCGTCGAGCGGGCCGGGGACGAGGCGGTCGTCACCGTGCTCGACGACGGCGACGGCATCGCGCCGGAGGACCGCGAGCGGGTCTTCGAGCCGTTCGTCCGGCTGAAGGACGGGCGCCGCCGCGACCCCAAGGGCACCGGGCTGGGCCTCGCCCTCTGCCGCATCACGGCGGACGCGCACCACGGCACGCTCCGCGTCGAGGACTCCCCGCGCGGCGCCCGCTTCGTCCTGCGCCTGCCGCTGTCCGCGGCAGTCCCGGCCGCCGCGGGTCGCCGGCTCAGCTGTTGACGATCGGCACGGCGGCGAGGGTCAGCGCGAAGTCGCCTCCGCTGTCGGTGTACCAGCGGGCGACCGCGAACCCGGCCCGGGACAGCTCGCGGAGCAGGCCCTCCCTGCGGAACTTGGCGCTGATCTCCGTACGCAGCTCCTCCCCCTCGGCGAAGGCGGCCGTCAGGCCGAGCGCCCTGATCGGGACCTCCATCGGCCGGGTCGCCCGCAGCCGCATCTCGATCCACTCGTTGTCCTCGTCGTACAGCGCGACGTGCTCGAACGCCTCCGGCTCGAAGGCGGCGTCCAGCTCGCGGTTGACCACCCGGAGCACGTTGCGGTTGAAGGCGGCCGTGACGCCCCGCGGGTCGTCGTACGCCGCGACCAGCCGGGCGTGGTCCTTCACCAGGTCGGCGCCGAGGAGCAGGGTGTCCCCCGGCCGCATGGTGGCGCGCAGTTCCTTGAGGAACACCTCCCGGGCGGCGGGCGTGAGGTTGCCGATCGTGCCGCCGAGGAACGCGACCAGCCGCCTGCCCGTCCTCGGCAGCAGCGCCAGGTGCCGCTCGAAGTCGGCGCGCACCGGCCGCACGTCCAGGCCGCGATAGCGTACGGCGAGCCGCTCGGCCGCGGCCTCCAGCGTGACGGCGTCCACGTCGACCGGGACGTAGGTCCGGAGCGTCCCGGCGGCGGCCAGCGCGTCGAGCAGGAGCACGGTCTTCTCGCTGGTGCCCGAGCCCAGTTCGACGAGCGTGTCGGCGCGGCTGAGGGCCGCGACGTCGACGGCCCGGCGGCGCAGGATCTCCAGCTCGCACCGGGTGGGGTAGTACTCGGCCAGCCGGGTGATCCGGGCGAACAGCTCGCCTCCGGCCGCGTCGTAGAACCACTTGGGCGGCAGCCACTTGGGTGTGGAGGTGAGCCCGGCGCGCACGTCGCCCTCCAGAGTCTGGCGCAGGTAGTCGCCGCCGAGATGATCGATCATGCTCATGGGCCACCTCTCAGTCGATGGGTGTCACCGCCACGCCGTCGGGGGAGGCGAGCAGCAGACTGCGGTCGGGCACCGGCCGCCATCCGGGCCGGTCGTCCAGCGGCTCGCTGGACACGAGCACTCCCTCCTCCAGGTGGGTGAACAGGGTGTCGCCCCAGGCGACGGCCGCCACCTCCGCGCCGCCCGTCACGAGCAGGTTGAGCCGCGCGTGCCGGTCGCCCTCCGCGGCCCCGCGCACGACGAGGGGCAGCGCGTCGGCGAGCGGCACACCGCCGCGAAGACGGGCGAACACCGCCGCGGCGAGCCACGCCGAGTCGCACGCGCTCTCCGGGTCGGCCTCCACGCCGGTCACCAGGGGCCGGACCGCCTCGCGCCGGACCCTGCCGTTGTGGCTGAGCAGCCAGCGCCCGTCGGCGAACGGCGCCGTCGCCGTCTCCTCGACCGGCATGCCGGTCGTGGCCGACCGCACCGCCGCGAGCAGGCACGACGAGCGTGCCGCCGCGGCGAGGCCGGGCATGTTGGCGTCCGCCCACATCGGCACCGCCCGGCGGTAGCGGACCGGCTCCGGCAGGGCCGCGTCGTACCACCCGAACCCGAACCCGTCGGCGTTCACGGTGCCGTACCTCTGCAGGCGCGGCGCGTACGACTGGCGAAGCAGGCCGTGCTCGGGGTCGCTGACGAGCGAGGCCAGAGACCTCGCCGGCCCCAGCCACGCCGCGTGGCGGCACATCGCCTAGTCCTCCGAGCGGGCGCAGCGGAACCCGGCGAAGATCTGCCTGCGGATCGGGAGGTCCCAGTTGCGGAAGGTCGTCCGCACCGCGGAGGGATGGGTGGCCCACGACCCGCCGCGCAGCACCCGGTAGGTCTCCCCGAAGAACACCTCGCTGTACTCCTTGTACGGGAAGCTCCGGAAGCCCGGGTAGGGCTGGAACCACGAGTCCGTCCACTCCCAGACGTCGCCGACGAGTTGCTCGACGCCGTAGGGGCTCGCTCCCGCCGGGTACGCCCCGGCCGGCGCGGGCCGGGCTGCCCGATGTCCCAGGTTGGCCCGGTCGCCGAGGTCGCCGGGCCCGGCGTCACCCCAGGGATACTCGCGGCCACCGCACGCCTTCTCCCACTCGGCCTCGGTCGGCAGCCGCTTGCCCGCCCACCGGGCGTACGCGTCGGCCTCGTACCACGAGACGTGCTGGACCGGCTCGTCCGGCGGCACCGGCTCCTCCCGGCCGAAGCGGAGCCGCCACCAGGTGTCGCCGTCCCTCGTCCAGAACAGCGGGGCGTCCACACCGCTCCGCTCGACCCACTCCCAGCCCTGCGGCAGCCACCAGCGCGGGTCTCGGTAGCCGCCGTCCTCGACGAACCGCAGGTACGCCCCGCAGGTGACGGGGTGACGGTCGATCCAGTAGCCCGGCAGGTGCCGCCGGTGCGCCGGGCGTTCGTTGTCGTACGCCCAGGCCACCGTGTCCGTGCCCATGGTGAAGATCCCGGCGGGGATGTGGACCTCGGGATCGGCGGCCGGAGCGCCGGGCGGCAGCTCGCCGTCCCGCACCAGCCCCGGCCGCCGGGACAGCTGCAGCGTGGCCAGCATGGTCTCGTCGTGCTGGTGCTCGTGCTGCAGGACCAGCCCGAAGACGAAACCGCCGGCCCGCAGCGGGTCGGGGTCGGCCGGGTCCAGCCGGTCGAGGACGTCGAGCACCCGGCCGCGTACGCCTGAGATATACCTCCTGGCCTCGGCCGGGGCGAGCAGCGGCAGCGTGGGCCGGTCCGCGCGCGGATACCTGAACGCGTCGTAGAGGTGGTCGATCTCCGGGCGCAGCGGCTCGATGCCGCCCACCTCCCGCAGCACCCACAGCTCCTCGTAGTTGCCGACGTGGGCGAGGTCCCAGACCAGCGGCGACATGAGAGGCGAGTGCTGGCGCGTCAATACGTCGTCGTCGGCGTCGGTGTAGACGAGGGACCTCTCCCGTACGGCGGCGAGTTCGGCCGCGATCCTGTCCTTCAGTCCGGGCATGCCGATGTCGAGTTCGGTCACGCGAACATCTCCTCCATCCGGTCGGTGGCCGGTGGGCGGCCGGATTCGATGTGCCGGGAGGCGAAGGCGCGGACCCGGCCGACCAGCCGGGGCCCGGCTCCGAGCCGGGGCAGGGCCTCGGCGGCGGCGCGGAAGCAGACGGAGGCGCAGCGGCGCAGGGCGGAGTCGGTGAGCCCGAGGCGGGCGGCGTCCGTCCACCTGCCGGCGAGCGGCCGGGCGGCCTCCATGGCGGTCGCCGCCGCCTGGTCGTCGGTGACGAGCGCGTGGACGACGGCCGCGCACACGGGCCATCCGGCGGGACCCTGCGCGTCGAGGTAGCGCACCTCCAGCCAGCCCCGGGGCCGCACCGGCGGGAAGAGCGTGGTCGCGTGGTAGACGAGGTCGGCCTCGCCGGCGGGCCGCCCGGCCACCCGGGCGAAGTCGCGGAACGCCGAGCCGTCGAGGACGGGCCGGCAGTCGTCGCCCTCCCGGACCATCATCAGACGCGCGTCGAGGAGGTAGCGCGCCCAGTCGTCCGCCGGGTCGCCTCCCCCGTCCAGGCGTTGTGCGACGGGAGCGGTCCTGGTCGGATCGAGACGGCTCCACACGGCCTGACGCCCGGAGACCCACCCCCCGGCGGGTGAGTTGGCGAAGGCGGCCACGAGCACCGGGCCGAGCGCGTGGGCGCGTTCCCAGCGGCTCCGCGGATCGTCGCCGAAGTCCAGGTTGACCTGGATCGAGGCCGTCGAGCACATCATCGTCCGGCCGTACGGACGGCCCAGGAAGGCGTCCATCGCCTCGTACCTCGGCTCGGTCAGCTGCCTGGCCGGCGGGCGGAGCACGTCGAGGCCGCGGTTGCCCAGCCGCAGCCCGGCCCGGGTGAGGGCGAGCCGTACGGCCTCGACGTCGGCGGTGAGCTTGGCGATCGCGGCGGGCAGGGCGTCCGGCGGGGCCGACAGTTCGAGCTGACCGCCGGGCTCGAAGGTCACCTTGCTGCCGCCCGGGAGCGGCGGGAGCGCGTCCGCGATCCTGGCGACGGGGACCGGCCTCGCCGGGTCCACCGCGTCGAACACCAGGAACTCCAGCTCGACGCCCAAACGGTTCGACGCGGCTCCGCGGAAGCAGCTCCGAGCGTACTCCTGCACGTCGGCCATCCGCCCCCCTCGCCTCACGCGACCCGTCTCACACGACTCGGTGGTGCCGAGTCAACTTTCCCCGCAAACGCCTCTTTCAACCTGAGACCCGGCGAAACAGGGTGACAACAGGGGTCACGCGGAGGTCGCGGCCCACTCCTCGTCCCGCATCCGGATCATCGAGACGCCCACGACACCGAAGACCACGAGCAGGATGACCGGGCCGCCGAGCCCCAGGACGAGGTTCCAGGCGCTCGCGCCGAACAGCCAGACGATGATCCCGGCCAGCACACCGGCCGGGAACCACCACCCCGCCCGGCCTGCCCGGGCGTACGCGACGGCCACGAGGACGAGCCCGAGGAAGCTTCCGATCATGCCGGGCATCTGCCAGGCGGCGATCATCGCGGGCTGCGCCGCGTCCTGCATGAGCTTCTCCGCCTGGTCCGCCGGGAGCATCTGGTAGGCCACGATGTCGAAGAAGTCGGAGATCATGAGCGCCGAGAAGTTGATCAGGCCGAGGACCGCGATCACCCCGGCGATGTGGGCGAGCACCACGCCCTTCCTGCGTACGAGGTGGACGAGGCCGATCACACCGGGGACCCACAGGATCCACGCGTAGTGGAGGAGGGTCGCGCTGACGCCCACGGCGCCCGGGTTGTGCGCGTACACCAGGGGGTCCTCGACCCCCGGCTCCGAAGGGTCGGCGGCCATGCCGAGGAGCAGGCAGAGCGGAGCGAGGACGAGGCTGGCGCCCGCCGCGACGCGGCGGAAGGAGTTCGCGTTGGTAAGCATGCGGAGGACCGTACGGATCGGTCCCGGGACCCGTCGTCATAGCGCTCTTTGACCCCTGGTCCCCCTCCAGGCGGATTTCCGCGCCCCCCGCATCCCCCCGCCAACGTTGTCGGGGATCAGCACCGCCCCGGAGCTCGGATCATCGGTGATGTTCAGCGTGAGCCCCAGGCGCTTGCCCATCTCGGCCAAGGGGTGGCTCGGCTGACGTTGACGAGAGCCTGAGCGCCCTCCCCGACTCCGTCCGGTAAGGAGATGCTGCCCTTGGCCGTAGGTCACGATCTGTGGCGGAAGCCGATGGAGTATCGGGCCGCTCCGCTACGCTAACGCATCGTGATTACGGGTGAACTGAAGAGCAAGATTGACCGGATCTGGGACGCCTTCTGGTCGGGCGGGATCTCCAACCCTCTGGAAGTCATCGAGCAGATCACCTACCTGATGTTCATTCGTCGGCTGGAAGACATCCAGACCGCGAAGGAGCGCAAGGCCAGCCGGAGCGGGAAGCCGATCGAGAACCCCATCTATACCGAGGAGACCAACGCGCTTCGTTGGTCGGAGTTCACCGAACTGCACCCGGAGAGCATGCACCAGGTGGTGCGGGACGCGGTCTTCCCCTGGCTACGCGACCTGGGCGGAGAAGACTCCACCTACTCCCACCACATGAAGGACGCCCGGTTCACAATGCCGACGGCGAACCTGCTCACCAAGGTCGTCGATATGCTCGACGAGATCCGCTTGGGCGAGCAGGACACCAAGGGCGATCTATACGAGTACATGCTCAGCAAGATCGCTACCGCTGGGCAGAACGGGCAGTTCCGCACCCCGCGTCACATCATCCAGCTCATCGTGGAGATGATGGCCCCCGGCCCGCAGGACGAGATCTGCGACCCGGCTTGCGGCACCGCCGGCTTCCTGGTGGCAGCGGCTCAGTACGTCAACCGGACCCACAAGGACGCGCTGCTCGACCTGGCTCAGCGACGCCACTTCAACGAGAGCATGTTCCACGGCTTCGACTTCGACAGCACGATGCTGCGGATCGCCAGCATGAACATGCTGCAGCACGAGATTGAGCGGCCGGACATCCGCTATCGCGACTCCTTGGCTGAGAGCACCGCGAGTGAGGCCGGGCGCTACACGATGATCCTGGCCAACCCGCCCTTCGCCGGAAGCCTCGACTACGAGACCACCGCCAAGGACCTCCTCAAGGTCGTCAAGACCAAGAAAACCGAGCTGCTGTTCCTGGCGCTCTTCCTCCGCCTGCTCAAGCCGGGCGGCCGGGCAGCCGTCATCGTTCCGGAGGGTGTGCTCTTTGGTTCAACTGGGGCTCACAGGGAACTCCGCCGCATCCTGGTCGAAGACCACAAGCTCGACGCGGTGGTCAAACTCCCGAGCGGTGTCTTCAAGCCGTACGCCGGAGTTTCGACGGCCATCTTGTTCTTCACCAAGACCAACAATGGCGGCACGGACGACGTCTGGTTCTATGAGGTCACCGCCGACGGATTCACCCTCGACGACAAGCGCGCTCCGCTGTTGAGCGAGAACAAGCTTGGTCCCACGCCGACGACTCAGCTCGATGAGGCCGAGCATGCCAAGAA
The DNA here is from genome assembly GCF_014161385.1 of Microbispora sp. H10670. Taxonomy (NCBI): domain Bacteria; kingdom Bacillati; phylum Actinomycetota; class Actinomycetes; order Streptosporangiales; family Streptosporangiaceae; genus Microbispora; species Microbispora sp. H10670. The sequence goes on from NZ_JABBWW010000003.1 coordinate 251,285, forward strand.
CAACCTCCCTGATGTTCTCGCAAGGTGGGCACTTCGCAACGGCAGTGAGAAGCAGCGGGCCCGAACGGAGCAGAGCTTCCTTGTCCCCAAGGCCGATATCGCTTCCCAGGAATACGACCTGAGCCTCAATCGGTACAAGGAGATTGTTCACAAGGAGGTCGAACACCGCCCACCGATGGAAATCCTGGACGAGCTGGAGCAGATCGAGTCCGAAATCCAGCAGGTCATGTCCGAGCTGAAGGGAATGCTGGAGTAATGGCTTTGAAAACACGCAGGCTGGCCGAGCTATGTGAGATAAAAATAGGGCGAACCCCCGCCCGGAATGAGCCAGCCTACTGGGGCGAAGGATGGCCCTGGCTTTCGATTTCCGACATGAATCAAGGCCGCATACTCAGGCGAACCAAGGAACAGATTAGTCAATTCGCTGCCGAACGCTTGATGGGGGCGCCCATCCCCCCAGAAACGGTCGTCCTCAGCTTTAAATTGAGCATCGGAAAAGTTGGCATCACCAAGATTCCCATGTACACCAATGAGGCTATTGCCGCGCTCCACATAAAAGACCCCGAGGTCATAACAAGCGACTTCCTCTACTGGGCGCTGCAAACGATTCCACTGACGGCAGAAACCAATGATGCAGTAATGGGAAAAACTCTCAACAAGGCGAAACTCGCCAGGCTTGAAGTACCCCTTCCCTCCCTATATGAGCAGGGTAAAGTCGTCGAAGCACTAGATTACGCCGATAAACTACGCGCCAAGCGCCGAGAGGCAATCACCCTCCTCGACAACCTCAGCAAGTCCATCTTCCTTGAGATGTTTGGCGACCCAGAAACCAACCCTCGTAGATGGAGGACAGGGAGGTTCAGAGATGTAGTTCATGAATTCAGGTATGGAACATCAAACAAGTCTACAAACACCGGGTTTCCCGCTCTACGCATTCCAAATGTCATCGGAGGGGCGCTCAACATTTCCGATCTGAAATGCGTTCCAGTGACAGTAGCCGAACTCGATAGACTTCGCTTGGAGGACGGCGACCTCCTGTTCGTAAGGACTAACGGCAATCCTGACTATGTCGGACGCTGTGCACTATTCGCCAAATCATCCGTCGAGTTATCGGGGCTCGATGTAGATAACTTCATATATGCCTCCTACCTGATACGCGCAAGACTCGACAATAGTCAAATTAACCCGACCTTTGCCAGAGAGTATATGCTGGGGCGGAGCACTCGTGCGGCAATTCGCGCAAAAAGTAAGACATCTGCAGGGCAGTTCAATATCAATATCGAAGGATTGGGTGGCATCCAGATCTTTTTACCCCCTGTAACTCTTCAGCAGGAGTTTGAGTCCAAGATTTCTGAGATAGCCGCCCTCCGGTGCACTCATACCCTACATCTGGCCGCCCTAGATACACTGCTCGCTTCATTGCAGCAGCGCGCGTTCCGAGGAGACTTGTGGGACAATCGGGATAACTGAATCCTTCCCCGGAGGGTGTCCGTTGGGCAACTTCGAGTTCCTTTGTCCGGAATGGCCTGATTTATACGAAGAAGCGGGGCGGGCGGAGCGGCTCGCGATCGCCGATCCGCGAGTGTCGTGCTTCTACGCCCGGCGCACGCTCGAACTGGCGGTCACCTGGCTCTACACGGCCGACGACACACTGCGGCTGCCGTACCGGGATGACCTCGCGGCGCTGATCACTGAGCCGACCATGGTGAAACTGGTCGGCCCGGTGATCCGCACCAAGATGGACCTCATCCGGCGCCAGGGGAACACAGCCGTGCATCGGCACGGACCGGTTCCGCCCGAGGACGCGGTCAAGACCGTGGCCGAGCTGTTTCACGTCATGTACTGGCTCGCCCGACGGTACGCCCGAAACCAGAATGCTCTGCCCGCCGCCGGCCTGGCATTCGACCAGACGCTGATTCCCAAGCCCATGCCTGCCGAGGTCAGGCAGAAGAAGCAGGACGAACTCCGGAAAATGGCCGAGGAGTTCGCCAAGCAGCAGGCCGAACTGGCCAAACAGCTCCGGAAGAACCAGGACTTGGACACCGAGCTGGCGAAACTCCGGGCCGAAATCAAGCAGGCCAAGGCGGCCAACGCGACTGTTCAGGACACGCACGACTACAACGAAGCCGAAACCCGGAAACTCCTCATCGACCTGCTGCTGAAGGAGGCGGGCTGGCCGCTCGACAAGAAGGAGGACCGGGAGTTCTCAGTCACCGGCATGCCCGACACGCAGACCGGGACCGGCAAAGTCGATTACGTGTTGTGGGACGACAACGGCAAGCCTCTCGGCCTGGTTGAGGCCAAGCGCACCAGCCACGATGCGGCCATCGGCCAGAACCAGGCCAAGGTGTACGCCGACTGCCTTGAGCAGATGTACGGGCAGCGGCCGGTGATCTTCTACACCAACGGCTATGACACCTTCATCTGGGACGACCTGAACTATCCCCCCCGGAAGGTCCAGGGCTTCTACACAAAGGACGAGCTGCGCACCCTCATCCATCGCCGCAGCAGCCGCCGGCCGCTGACGACGGAGCCGATCAACGAGGAGATCGCCGGCCGTCACTATCAGAGCCGGGCCATCCGCCGCATCGACGAGACGTTCGACAAGGACAGCCTGCGGCACGCCCTGCTCGTGATGGCGACCGGTTCCGGCAAGACTCGCACGGTCATCGCCCTGGTCGACCAGTTGATTCGCGCCAACTGGGTCAAGCGGGTGCTGTTCCTGGCCGACCGGAAGGCCCTAGTCACCCAGGCCACCAACGCGTTCAAGGAGCACCTGCCGGGCGTGCCCACGGTGAACCTGCTGAACGAGAAGAACGACGAGGGCCGGGTCTACGTCTCGACCTACCCGACGATGATGAACCTCATCAACGAGACCACCGATGGTGTGCGGAGGTTCGGCCCCGGCTACTTCGACCTGGTCATCATCGATGAGGCGCACCGGTCCGTCTACCAGAAGTACGGCGCGATCTTCGACTATTTCGACTCCTTGCTCGTCGGGCTGACCGCCACCCCGAAGGACGAGATCGACCGAAACACCTACCGGCTCTTCCACCTGGAAGACGGTGTGCCCACCGACGTCTACGGCTTGGACGAGGCGGTGGCGGAGGGATATCTGGTCGCCCCGACCGCCGTGGACGTGCCGCTGAAGTTCCAGCGCGGCGGCATCAAGTACGACGACCTCTCCGACGAGGACAAGGAGAAGTGGGACGCGCTCGACTGGTCGGAGAACGACGACGTTCCCGACGAGATCAGCGCCGACGAGATCAACAAGTTCCTGTTCAACGCGGACACGATCGACAAGACACTCATCACGCTGATGACGTACGGCGCGAAGGTCGAGGGTGGGGAGCGATTAGGCAAGACCATCGTCTTCGCCCGGAACAACAACCACGCCGAGTTCATCGTCCAGCGCTTCAACGAACTCTTCCCCGAGTACAAGGGCACCTTCGCGCAGGTCATCACCTATCAGAAGCGGCTCGCCCAAGAATTGATCGACAAGTTTTCCGACCGGGACAAGGCTCCGCACATCGCGATCTCGGTTGACATGCTCGACACCGGCATCGACGTGCCCGAGGTCGTCAATCTGGTGTTCGCCAAGCTCGTGCGGTCCAAGACGAAGTTCTGGCAGATGATCGGGCGGGGCACGCGGCTCTGTCCCGACCTGTTCGGTCCCAACCAGGACAAGAACGGCTTCCTTGTCTTCGACTTGTTCCAGAACGTGGAGTTCTTCAACCAGAACTTCCCGACCGCCGAGGGCAGGGTGCAGCCCTCGCTCAGCGAGCGGCTTTTCAAGCAGCGGCTGGACCTGCTGCTCAAGCTCGACCAGCAGCACCCCGACCTGCCTCCGTCTCCGGACGGCACGCCCGACGGGACGAAGAGCGAGGTCGATCTGCGCTGGTCCCTCGCCAGTCGGCTTCAGGCCGAAGTGGCCAACATGAACACGGCCAACGTCGAGGTGCGCCGTCACCTGCGCGAGGTCGAGACGTACCGCGAACCTGCGAACTGGCAGCGCATCACGCTGGACAAGCATGCTGAGATCATCTCGACCCTGGCCGGCCTCCCCACGGAGTTCCGCGACGACGACAACAGCCATGAAGCCAAGCGCTTCGACCTGCTCGCGCTGCGACTGCAACTCGCCCTGATACAAGCGGACGCGGACTACTCCAAACTCCGTGACCAGGTGCAGGAGATCGCCTCAGCGCTGCTCGACCCGACCACGCTGACGATCCCCAACGTCAAGCAGCAGCAGGAGTTCCTCGAAGACCTCACCACCGATCAGTGGTGGGAGGACGTCACGCTGCCGATGCTGGAGAACATGCGCAAGCGGCTGCGCGGGCTGGTCAAGCTCATTCCCAAGGTGAAGCGCGGCATCGTCTACACCGACTTCGAAGACGAGCTTGGCGACCTGAGCGTGACGCAAATCAACGGGGTGTCCCTGGGCACGGACAAGTCCAAGTTCGAAGCCAAGGTCCGGACGTACCTGCGCAGCCACGAGAACGAGCTTGTGATTCAGAAGCTTCACCGCAACCGGCAGATCACCTCCGCTGACCTCGACCAGCTTGAGCTGATCTTCCTCAGGAACGGATTCGGCACGGCGGACGACATCGAGCGGGCAAAATCCGAGCACGGCGGGCTCGGCCTCTTCCTCCGGTCTCTCACCGGGCTCGACCGAGAGGCCGCGGCGAAGGCGTTCGACCAGTTCCAGTTGGGCAAGAACCTCACCGCGAGCCAGCTCCACTTCGTCTCCCTGGTGATCGACTTCCTGGCGAAGAACGGCTTCATGGAGGTTGACGTGCTCTACGAGTCACCCTTCACGTCGCTGGCCCCTGGCGGCCCCGAGGACCTCTTCCCCGACCCCGATGTCGACGCCCTCGTCGGGGTCCTCGCATCCGTCCAGGCGACGGCCATACCCGAAGAGAACGCCGCCTGAGATACCAGCGGAGGTGTCCTGCCGCAGGGGAAGGGCCACGGCTCCGAGGAGAGCCGTCAGGCCTCTGGGCCGGGCACCATGGCCGCCTGCCGTAACGAGGGCTGTACGGCAGGCCGGCCGTTCGGCGGGGGCGGTCTCCCTCGACGGGGAAGGTGCCTACGGAAGACCGCCCAGGCCCTGCCGGTCGCAGCCGGCAACGAGCGGCAGGGCAGTTCATCGGTGACGCTCGTCGCGTACGAGTGTCACGCGGGTGACGTCGGCGGGATCTCCATCACGCCGAGAGCGGCCAGACCGATCAGATGCGTTCCGACGCTCCGCGCCTCATCGATCGTCAACTCCACGAAGGAGCGGTCCTCGATCTGCAGATGAACACGGGGCTCGGCGTCACCCGGACCGAGGCTGAGATCGATCCACAACCGCTGCGGCTGCCCGGCCAGGGGAATCGCGTTCAGCTCGATGGACTGCAGCCAGGCGCTGTGGATGCGCTCACCGGGAGGCTCATCGATGTGCGCCTCCATGCACCAGGGTGGACACGACCGACGCGGACGCTCGACCAGCATGCGGCCCAGCCTGAAAGGCATGCCCCACGTGGACCCGCTGCCTTGTCCCTTTCGATCGCCGAGGCCGACTCCGGCGGACGTCTTGATGTGGTTTTCGATCACCGTGGCACCGCCACCTCAGCCAGGCTCTCCTGTTCGGCGATGGCCTTACACAGTTCGCGCAGGTCGTCTCCGTCGACGGTACGGCAGGCGCCCGCCTGCTCGGCCTCCGACGGGAACGGCCGCTCACGGCTCGCCCAGAAGCGCCCGACATCGCTCCTCATGATCCGCCACCCGGCGAACTCCGTACCGGGCGCAGTGGCCCTATCTTGGGTCATGGGTCAGGAACCTCGCTTCCTGATCAAGGACCCGTCCGGTCGTGCCCGCGACGGACGGGTCCGCTACTGAATGACGCAGATCAGCCGCTACCCGGAGATGCTTTCCGTGATGAGTCGACTTCGCTCTGCATATGGGTCATGGTGATTGTCGAATTGCAGCCTGTCAATGCACTGTGCAGATTCGTTTTGATCCATGCAATCTGCCACATGAAGACGCCCTTCTTCGACACACTGACCTCATGTCACCTGCCAGCCCTACGGTGCGCCTCAGGCGCCTCGCTCGCGAGCTCCGGAGGCTGCGCGAGAACAGCGGCTTGAGTCCCGAGGCCGCAGCCGTCCGGCTTGGCTGGAGTCGCAGCAAAGTCAGCCGCATCGAGACGGGTCGCACGCGAGCGACTCCCGCTGATGTGGCCGACACCTGCGACCTTTATGGAGTCAGCTCCGAAGCACGCGCCGGGCTGATCCAACTCGCGAAGGACGCCCGGCAGCGGGGATGGTGGACGGCCTATGCCGATGTGTTCACCGGCTCGTACGTCGGTCTCGAAGATGAGGCGGCCCTCATCCGCCAGTGGGAAGTGCAGCTCGTACCCGGCTTGCTCCAGATCGAGGACTACGCGCGTAGCGTGATCACTGCGGGAAGGCCCGGGAAGCCCGACCCCGACAACGTTCACAGGCGAGTCATGGCGCGCATGGCACGTCGCACGCTTCTGAGCCGCTCCGACGCCCCGGAACTCTATGCGGTCATGGACGAGGGCGTCATCCGGCGCCCGATCGGCGGCAACCGCGTGATGTGTGACCAGTTGGAGGCGCTCTTGAACGCGGCACGCCGGCCTAATGTGACGATCCGGATCCTGCCCTACTCCGCCGGGGAGCACGCGGGCCTGGAGGGCGCGTTCACCGTACTCTCCTTCGCCGAGGAGGAAGATCCAGACGTCGCCTACGTCGAGGGCACAGCCGGTGATGTCTATGTCGAGAGCACCGATCACGTGGACCGCTACAGGTCGGCCTTCGAGCAGATTTGCGATGCAGCCTTGCCGACGGAAGAGAGCTTGAAGCTGATCTCCGACGCCAAGGACAATCTGTCTCATGAATGACCTGTCCATGGCGATCTGGCGTAAAAGCAGCTTCAGCGGCAGCGGGAACAACTGCGTCGAGGTGGCGACGAACCTGCCGGGGCTGGTGGCCGTACGGGACAGCAAGGACCGCTCGGGCCCGGTCCTGGCCTTCACCCCGAGCGAATGGAGAGCCTTCATCGCGGGCGTGAAGAACGGCGAGTTCGACGGCTGATCGCGGAGGCATCCCCGGAATCATTGCCCCGCCAACACTGCCGGGAGGCGTGCCCCTTTTGTCATGCAATGGGCGTGAATACCTGACCGAGTGACCACTACTGTCTGCGTCATGCTCCACCGCCGTCTCCCCGCCCCCGTCGACTGGCTCGTCGCGGTGGCCGTGGGCCTGTTCGCGGTCGCCGAGGAGGTCAGCGGGCGCACGGCAGCCCCCTCACGCGGCCATCTGCTCCTCTGGGTAGCCGCCGGGCTCGTCGCCGCCGCCGGCGTGCTGTTCCGGCGGCGCGCCCCCTTCGCGATCCTCGCCGTCTACTCCGCCGCCAACGTCGCGTTGCTCGTCCTGACGCCCCAGATGGCGGCGGCCTGGCAGTTCTACACCCAGCTCGTGCTGTTGTTCACGCTCCTGTCGGAGGTCCGGCCGCGCGGCGTCAAGGCCGTGTGCGGCCTCGGCGCGACCGGTGCGTTCGTGGCCGCCATGCTGGCCGCGTCGTCCCCGCCGTCCGGCCCGGGGGACGTCGCCGTCGCGCTGGTGATGTGCGCGATCGCGGCGGGCGCGGGCCTCGCCGTACGCCGGCACCGCGCGCTCGCCGAGCAGGCCGCCGAGCGCGGCGAACTGCTGGCCCGCGAGGCGGTGGCGGAGGAGCGCGCCCGGATAGCGCGCGAGCTGCACGACATCGTCGCCCACAGCGTCAGCGTGATGACCATGCAGACCGGCGGCGTACGGCTCATGCTGCGCGAGGACCAGGAACGCGAGCGGCAGGTGCTCACCGCCGTCGAGGAGACCGGCCGGGGCGCCGTGGACGAGCTGCGCCGGATGCTCGGCCTGCTGCGCGGATCGCCGGCCGATGTCCCGGGGCCGCGGTCCGGTCTCGACGGGCTGCGGGACCTGCTGGACCAGGTCAGGGCCGCCGGGCTCGACGTGACCCTGGAGGTGCGGGGCGATCCGGTGCCGCTGTCCGCCGGGCTCGACCTGTCGGCCTACCGCATCGTGCAGGAGGCGCTGACCAACACGCTCAAGCACGCCGGCGCCACCCGGGCGGAGGTGACCGTCGCCTACACCCCGCGGGAGCTGCGCCTCGACGTCGTGGACCACGGCCCCCGCGAGGGGCGCCCCCGGCCGGGCACGCGAGGGAGCGGGCACGGGCTCATCGGCATGCGGGAGCGGGCCGCGCTGTTCCGCGGCACGCTCACCGCGGCGCCACTCCCCTCGGGCGGCTTCGGCGTCCGGGCGGTGCTGCCGCTGTGAGCGACGCCGTAAACGACGCCGTGAACGACGCTCCGGACGGCACGAGTGCGATCGGGATCCTGATCGCCGACGACCAGGCGATGGTCCGGGCCGGGCTGCGACTGGTCATCGGGACGCAGCCGGACCTCGCCGTGCTGGACGAGGCGTCCGACGGCGAGCGCGCGGTCGAGCTGGCCCGGAGCCTGCGGCCCGACGTCGTGCTGCTCGACATCGCGATGCCGCGCCTCGACGGCCTGGAGGCGGCCCGGCGGATCCTCGCCTCCCCGCGGCCGCCGCGGGTGATCCTGCTGACGACGTACGACACCGACGAGAACCTCGACCACGCCCTGCGCTCGGGGGTGAGCGGCTTCCTGCTCAAGGTCTCGCCGCCCGAACACCTGTTCGCGGCGATCCGCAGCGCGGCGCGCGGAGAGGTCCTGCTCGACCCGGCCGTGACGGAGCGGGTCGTCGACGCCTACCGGCGCGCGCGGCCCGCCGCTGCGCCGTCCGGCGGGTCGGGGCTGACGGCCCGCGAGGAGCAGGTGCTCCGCCTGGTCGCGCGGGGGCTGTCGAACGGCGAGATCGCGGCCGCGCTGTCGATCGCCGAGGCGACGGTGAGCACGCACATCAACCGGCTGCTCGCCAAGCTCGGCCTGCGCGACCGCGCCCAGGCCGTACGGCACGCCTACGAGTCGGGTCTGGTCCGCCCCGGAGATCCCGGATCCTGAGCCGGTAGCGTAGGTGCCCATGACAGCTATCGACTCCACCTCTGGTGCGTACGGCATCGGCCTGGCCACGATCGCCGCGGACGGCACCGTGCTGGACACCTGGTTCCCCTTCCCGGCGCTGGGCGAGCCCCCGGCCGTGGGCACCGAGCCGATCTCCCACGAGGACCTGGGCGAGGGCATGGCGGAGCTCGTCGGCCCCGACCCCGCCCGCGGCGTCGAGGTCGTGGCCGTGCGCACCGGCGTCGCCGACCTGGCGGCTCCGCCGGCCGACGCGCACGACGCGTACCTGCGCCTGCACCTGCTGTCCCACCGTCTGGTCCGGCCGCGCGGGCTCAACCTCGACGGGATCTTCGGGCTGCTGGCCAACGTCGTGTGGACCAACCACGGCCCGTGCCGCGCGGAGGGCTTCGAGGAGGTGCGGCTGCGCCTCCGGGCCCGCGGCCCGGTGACCGTGTACGGCGTGGACAAGTTCCCCCGGATGGTCGACTACGTGCTGCCCGCGGGAGTGCGGATCGCCGACGCCGACCGCGTACGGCTCGGGGCCCACCTGGCGAGCGGCACCACCGTCATGCACGAGGGTTTCGTCAACTACAACGCCGGCACGCTCGGCGCCTCGATGGTGGAGGGCCGGATCTCCGCCGGGGTCGTCGTGGGCGACGGCTCCGACGTGGGCGGCGGCGCCTCGATCATGGGGACGCTGTCCGGCGGCGGCAAGGAGGTCATCTCGATCGGCGAGCGGTGCCTGCTCGGGGCCAACTCGGGCATCGGCATCTCGCTGGGCGACGACTGCGTGGTGGAGGCCGGGCTGTACGTCACGGCGGGCACCAAGGTCGCCCTCCCGGACGGGCAGGTCGTGAAGGCCAGGGAGCTGTCGGGCAAGTCGGGCCTGCTGCTGCGGCGCAACTCGACGACCGGGGCCGTCGAGGCGGTGTCCAGGGAGAGCAGGGGCATCGAGCTCAACGCCGCGCTGCACGCCAACGACTGATCTCCCCTGCCGAGGCGCACCCTGAGATGACCCTGAGTCTGCCCTGAACTTGGCCTTCGGCCCTGTGAGCGGGGGGAGTGCGGCCCGTACCGTGAAGGCATGGGACGCATTCTCCTCATCGCAGCAGCCGTCGTCGTCGGGTTCTTCCTTCTCGGCTCCGTGATCGGGCTCATCTTCGGCGCACTGAAGTGGGTTCTGATCATCGGCGCGATCGCCCTGATCGTGTCGGTCGTGTTCAAGCTCACCCGGAGCAGCCGGTCGAGCCACTACACCTGACCGGTGCGGTACACGCAGAAAAGGGGCGGGCCCCGTCGCGATCGCGACGGGGCCCGCCTTCTTGTGCGCCTACGCGGTTCCTCGGGTTACGAGAGCGGCGGGTAGGCGTTCTGCATGAGCTGCTGGAACTGGGCGGAGAACCAGTGGCCCGAGACGGGGGCGCCGCCGAGGGCACCGGACATGTTGTTGCCGTTCAGCGAGTTACCCGTGTAGGTCGGGTCACACATCCGGTCGAAGCCCTTGCCCTCGTTGTTGTCGATGGCGGAGCTGGAGCCGTCGGACTCACCCGGGGGCTTGATCCAGACGTAGGCGTCGAGACCGGCGACGGGGTTCGCCTTCGGCCGCTCACCCATGCCGGCGCCGGACTGGTTGCACCAGTTGCCGGCGTGGATCCGGCGGTCGACGCGGGACTGGTTGACGAAGGTGTCCACGTTGGTGGACGTGCTCGGCCCCGTCGGACGGGCCGAGCCGCCCCAGCCGTTGCGGGAGGTGTCGATCAGCATGCCCAGCGTGTTCGGGAAGCCCTTCGCCACCAGGGCGTTGCGGAGACCGACCGCGAAGGACTGCTCGTCCACGTAGTAGTTCCAGTCGACCCACTTGGACTGACGCACCGACTGGCCGTTCACCGAGGTGTTGATGGTGAAGTACGGCTCGACCGTCGCGCCGAAGTTGGCGGTGTTCACGATGAAGCCGTCGACGCTGTTCACGCCCGCGGTGGTCCCGGACGCGACCTGGTGGAAGAGGTTCACCACCGGGCCGAAGTTGGTGTCCCAGCCGAGCCAGGCGTGGTGCGCCGCGTCGACATAGGTGTAGACGTTCCGGATCGCGTGCAGCTTGTTCAGCGCGTACTGGACGCCCTGGACGTAGGCGCCCGAGGACTGGGCCTCCTGGCACGCCTGGAAGTTGCTGACGTTGGTGATCAGGTTCGGCAGCGAGTCGGGCTCGATGACCGTCACGATGCGGAGGTTGGAGTACTTCGAGTCCGCCATGATCCCGGCGATCACGTCGATGTACTCGGACTTGTACCGCGCGAGACCGTTGTTAGCGATCTTCAGCTCACCGTTGGAGGAGAGCGCCGAGCAGTCACGGTTCGGCAGGTCGTAGATGACGACCTGGATCGTGAGGGGCGCGCTGCCGTTGGCCGCGTCCTGCCTGACCGCCTCGTCCAGGTGGTCACGCAGGCCCATGCTGTTGTTGCCGGCCGAGCCGGAGCTGATCGCCGCGATGCGGTCCAGCCAGACCGCCGTGGAGGTGTTGGCGATCCGCGAGCCGCCGGGCTCGTTCGACGCGCTCCGCGACCAGTCCGGGTTCACGTAACCCGTGGCGCCGACGTACGGGTTGTCCACGTGGGTCCCGGGCGGCGGCGGCGAGTACGACGGCGACTGGGACGGGGACTGCGAGGGAGACTGGGACGGCGACTGCGAGGGGGACTGCGAGGGGGACTGCGACGGCGACTGCGACGGCGACTGCGAAGGAGACCGCGACGGCGACTGGGACGGCGACTGGGACGGCGACTGCGGGGTGCCGTTGCAGGAGACGCCGTTGATCTTGAAGTCGGTCGGCGACGGGTTGCTGCTGGTCCAGGTGCCGTTGAAGCCGAGGCTCGTGGACGCGCCGGTCGCCAGCGACTTGTTCCAGTCGAGCGCGGTCGCGCTCACGTTGCTGCCCGACTGGCTCCAGTTGGCCGACCAGCCCTGGGCGACCTTCTGGCCGCTGTTCGGGAAGGTGAACGTGAGCGTCCAGTTGCTGAGCGCGTCGCCCAGGTTCTGGATGGTCAGGTTGGCGGACATGCCGCCCTGCCACTGACTGGCGGAGTAGGTGACTTTGCAGGAGACCGCGGCACTCGCCGAAGTGGCGGTGGCCACGGCCGCCGTGGAGCCGATCGCGAGCACGGCCGCCGCGACCAGGCCGCGGCGCACCGTGGAGCTCACGGCTCCCGGTCGGGGGGTGGATCTCATTGGGAAGGTCCTCCTGGCGGTGGTTTCTGCGCTTGGGAGCGCTCCCACGAACCATAGGCACCACCCCCGGCGCCGTACAGAGACCCGTCAAGACCCACATCGCCACGGAAAGCCCACCCGGCGTGTACCCGCCGCCCGAACAGGGCATCCATGGTGACGTTACGCCCGAAGACGCCTGCGTGTTACGTGAAAGTTTCACCCATTCATCCGCGAAACACGTGGCCAGGGGCCTACTGCGCGTCAACCCGCCTCCTCCGGGCGTTCCGCCGGGCGGCCCCGGCGGAACGCCCGGCACGGACGGCGCCGGACACGAACCTGACCTGGTCACGAGGGGACGGGGTCCGGCGGGTAGCATCCGTGAGTCACACATATCGCGAATGGGGATCGTCATGACCGTCAAAGTGACCGTCACCGGCGCGGCCGGCCAGATCGGTTACGCGCTGCTGTTCCGCGTCGCCTCGGGCCAGCTTCTCGGGGCCGACACCCCGGTGAAGCTCAGCCTCCTGGAGATCCCGCAGGCCGTGAAGGCGGCCGAGGGCACGGCGATGGAGCTCGACGACTGCGCGTTCCCGCTGCTGCGCGGCATCGAGATCTCCGACGACCCGGCCCGGGCCTTCGACGGCGCCAACGTCGCGCTGCTCGTCGGCGCCCGCCCCCGTACGAAGGGCATGGAGCGCGGCGACCTGCTCGAGGCCAACGGCGGGATCTTCGGCCCGCAGGGCAGGGCCATCAACGACAACGCCGCCGACGACATCCGCGTGCTCGTCGTGGGCAACCCGGCCAACACCAACGCGCTCATCGCGCGGTCCGCCGCTCCCGACGTGCCGGCCGAGCGGTTCACCGCGATGACCCGCCTCGACCACAACCGCGCGCTGTCGCAGCTCGCCGGCAAGCTGAGCGTCCCGGTGACCGAGATCAGCAAGATGACGATCTGGGGCAACCACTCCGCGACGCAGTACCCGGACCTCTTCCACACCGAGGTCGGCGGCAAGGTCGCGGCCGAGCTCGTCGAGGAGGAGTGGCTGCGCGACACCTTCATCCCGACCGTCGCCAAGCGCGGCGCGGCGATCATCGAGGCGCGCGGCGCGTCCTCGGCCGCGTCGGCGGCCAACGCGGCGATCGACCACGTGCACGACTGGGTGAACGGCACGCCCGAGGGCGACTGGACCTCCGCCGCGGTGCCGTCCGACGGCTCGTACGGCGTGCCGGAGGGCCTCATCTCGTCCTTCCCCGTCGTGTCCAGGAACGGCCGCTGGGAGATCGTCCAGGGTCTGGAGATCGACGCGTTCTCCCGCGAGCGGATCGACGCCTCGGTCGGCGAGCTGGTGGAGGAGCGCGACGCCGTCAAGGCGCTGGGCCTCATCTGACGACCGCGTGAGGAGGGGGCGGGCCGGTCCGGGTGACCCCGGCCTGGACCCCGGTGATCGACCGGATCACCGGGGAGGGCACCGACGACTGGAGCGACGCCGACAGGGCCGAGCACTTCGAGAGCGCCGGAGTCGAGGTCGTCCGCGGCCGCGGCCGGATCACCGGCCCGCGCGAGGTGACCGTGGACGGCCGCAGGCTGCGTGCCCGGCGGGGGATCGTCGTCGCCACCGGCACCACTCCCGCCGTTCCGCCGATCGACGGCCTGGAGGGCACGCCGTACTGGACCAACCGGGACGCCGTCGTGGCGCGGCGGGTGCCCGAGTCGCTGATCGTGCTCGGCGGCGGAGCGATCGGCTGCGAGCTCGCCCAGGTCTTCGCCCGGTTCGGCGCCCGGGTCACGATCGTGGAGGGCGCCGGCCGCCTGCTGCCCCGCGAGGAGCCGGAGGCGGGCGCGCTGCTGGCCCGCGTGTTCGCCGGGGAACGCGTCGAGACGCACACCGGCGTCGCCGTCGAACGGGTGCGGCACGACGGTGACGGCTTCGCGCTGACGCTCGGCGACGGCCGGATCCTGCGCGCCGCACACCTGCTGGTGGCGACCGGGCGCAGCGTCGACCTGGCGGCGATCGGCGCCGGGAACGCCGGTCTGGACGAGAAGGCCCGGTTCGTCGAAGTGGACGAGCGGATGCGGGCCGGCGACGGCGTCTGGGCGGTGGGCGACGTGACCGGCCGCGGCGCCTACACGCACGTCGCCGTCTACCAGGGCAGGATCGCCGCCCGCGACATCCTCGGCGAGGGCGGACCCGCCGCCGACTACCGCGCGGTGCCGCGCGTCACGTTCACCGACCCGGAGGTCGGCGCGGTCGGCATGACCGAGCGGGAGGCCCGGGAGGCCGGCGTCGAGGTGCGGGTGGGGTTCGCCGCCCTCGGCGACTCGGCGCGGGGCTGGATCCACGGGCCGGGGCACGAGGGCCTGGTCAAGCTGGTCGAGGACGCGCGGCGCGGGGTGCTCGTCGGTGCCACCAGCAGCGGTCCGGCGGGCGGCGAGGTCCTCGGCGCGCTCGTGGTGGCGGTGCAGAACGAGATCCCCACCGCACGGCTGCGGCACATGATGTACGCCTATCCGACCTTCCACCGTGCCGTCGAGGACGCGCTGGAGACCCTCGACCACCGGCAGGCCGATATCAACACGTGACAGAACCGGCCGGGTCCCGGGCGGGTCCAATGCATGACATCCCGGAAAGGAGATGATCATGCGGCACCCCACCCGGCCGATCACACGGGGACTGACCGGCCTCGCCCTGACCATGCTGGCCGTCCCGGCACTGGCCATCCCGGCGGCAGCACCCGCCACCGCCGCCGCCGCGCAGGCGCGGGCCTCCCAAGACACGGTCCACCACACGATCCGCTACGCGTCGGTGGACTCCTGCCCGCGCAAGGACGGCACCGCGACGCCCTGCCACACCTGGCGGCTGGACCTGCTCGACGGCAGGCGGGTCGCGCTCAAGGACGCCATGCTGTGGCCGCTGACCGCCAAGGGCAGGCCCGACAGGACCAACAGCGCCCCGCTCACCGTCAGCGGCGACGGCGAGTCGGTGGCCTACTTCCGCACGTCCGACCACCGGCTCGTGGTACGCGAGTTCCACGGCGGGGTTCAGGGCGGCGTCCGCGTGATGCCGAGGAATCCGCTGCCGCGCGGCGTCGGCATGAACGCGGCCTGGCTGAAGCTCTCCCAGGACGGCGACCGCCTCGCCCTCGGCTACACCACGGGGGACGGCCACACCCGGGTCCGCCTGTTCGACGTGGCGCGGGCGAGCGCGACCGGCACCACCCCGGAGACGGACGGGTTCGCCGGCTTCAGCGGGGACGGCTCGGCCGTCCTCCTGCAGCGGGCCGGCGACGAGAACACCATCGGGCTGGCCGTCCACGACGACACGGGCGCCGAACTGGCCGCCGCCGTCCCGCCCCAGATCGTGGCCAACAACGGCCCATGGGGGCTGTCCGCCGACGACCGCACGGTCGCCTACGTCACCGGCCTCGGCGAGAAGGCGCGGCTGCGCTTCTACGACGTCGCGACCGACCAGGCGACGGGCTCGGTCCGCTTCTCCCTGCCGAAGGACGCCGCGCTCGACATGATCGACTGGACCGGCGGGCACGAGGTGACCCTGCACCTGGTGCGGTCGCGGGGATCCCGCGACGTGGTGACCGTCCTGAAGGTCGACACCGAGACGGGCCGGACCCGGGTGCGGGACTCCTACAAGGTCCGCTCCGGCGCCTTCGCGTACCTGAGCTGCGGCGGCTGAGGCCGCCATCACCAGCAGCGCCGCCACCTCCGAGACGACGGTCAGGCGCTGCGTGAGACCGGCGGGCACCATGCCGGGGTCGAGGCCCAGCGCGCGGAGGGCGTACGGCACGACCACCAGGACGAGCGACCCGAGCGCGACCGCGCACAGCAGCCGGACCGGCCGCGACCGGGTGGCCCTGGCGACGAGCAGCCCGGCCAGCGGAAGACTGACGAACGCGGCGAACGCCGCGTAGCGGTGGATGCCCCCGGACACCGACAGCGACAGCCCCGGCCGGTCGGTCGGGAACCCGGCGACCAGCAGCAGGCAGCCGCTCCACACGCCGACCAGCAGGGCCGGGCGCCGGTCCAGCCGCGCCAGCCGTACGGCGAGCACGGCGGAGCCGGCCGCGAGCAGCGTCAGCGAGACGGGCAGCAGCAGGCCGTGCGGCGCGAAGGCGTACTCGCTGATCATGTCCGTCAGCGGGTCGAGCCCCGCCGTCAGATGAAGCACGAACATCACGGCGGCGCCGGCGGCGACCAGCGTGTATCCCAAGACCATCCCCATGGCTCCTCACTGTGGCCATGGGGATGGCGGCGGCCCATCGGAGATCCACCGGAGCCGCCCCTGAGGCGTCCCCTAGGAAGGGTCTGCGGAGTCGGCGGGGGCGGTCTCGGGGGCGGAGGCCCGGAACCAGCGGCAGCCGTACCGGCCCATGGGGAAACCGACCCTGCCCGAGTCGTCGATCTCGATCCGGCCGTCCACGAGCAGGTCGGTCAGCACCTTCGACGAGTCGAACCCCTCCAGCGTGAGCTCCACCTCGGTCTCGGCGTCGCCGAGGTTGTGCACGGCGACGACCGTCTCGCCGTCGCAGTCCGCGCGGTGCGCGAACACCGCGTCCACGCCCGTGTCGAGCACGGTGTACTTCCCCCAGGCGAACTCGGGGCAGTCGCGGTAGTGCCGGATCAGGCGGGTGATCCACGCCAGGAGGGAGTCGGGGTCGCGTTCCTGGGCGCTGACGTTCACCTTCTCGGGGCCGAAGTCGCCCTTCGGCATGGGGATGCTCACCTTGGAGGGATCGGCGTCGCTGAAGCCGCCGTTGCGGTGCGGGGTCCACTGCATGGGCGTCCGTACAGCGAGACGGCCCTCGATCTCCAGGTTCTCCCCCATGCCGATCTCCTCGCCGTAGAAGAGCACGGGTGTGCCCGGCAGGGAGAACAGCAGGCTGTAGACCATCTTGATCCGCTCCAGGTCGCCGCCGAGCATCGTCGGCAGGCGGCGCCGCAGGCCACGCCCGAACACCTGCATGTCCTTGTCCGGGCCGAACGCCGCGAAGACCTCCTCGCGTTCGGAGTCGCTGAGCTTGTCGAGCGTGAGCTCGTCGTGGTTGCGCATGAACGTCGCCCACTGGCTGTCCCTGGGCGGGTTGGGCCGCTCCCGCAGCGCGGCGGCGAGCGGCCGGGCGTCCTCGCGCGCGAGCGACAGGTACGTCCGCTGCATGCTGATGAAGTCGAAGCACATGGTGAGCTCGTCGCCGAGGTCGTTGCCGAAGTACTTCACGAGGTCCGGGTACGGCAGGTTGACCTCGCCGAGCAGGATCGCGCTGCCGTCGCGGCGGCTGAGGAACGCCCGCAGGCAGGCGAAGAACTCGTGCGGGTCGGGCAGGTCGTCACCGCTGTCGGTGACCTGCTCGATGAGGAACGGCACGGCGTCCACCCGGAACCCCGACAGGCCGAGCTCCATCCAGAAGCCGAGGATGCGGGAGATCTCGTCCTGCACCTCGGGGTTGGCCGTGTTCAGGTCGGGCTGGAACCGGTAGAACCGGTGGTAGTAGTACTGCTCGGTCTTCTCGTCGTACTCCCAGAGGCTGTCCTCCTTGTCGGGGAACACGACGCCCTGGGGGTCGTCCGGCTCCGGCTTGTCCGACCAGATGTACCAGTCGCGGTAGCGGGAGTCCCGGCTGGAACGCGCCTCCTTGAACCAGGGATGCTGGTCGGAGGTGTGGTTGACCACGAGGTCGGCGATGACCCTGATGCCGCGGTCCCTGGCCACCCGCATGAACTCGACGAAGTCGCCGAGCGTCCCCAGGCGCGGGTCGACGTTGTAGAAGTCGGTGATGTCGTACCCGTCGTCCTTGTCAGGGGTCGGGAAGAACGGCATCAGCCAGATGCACGTGACACCCATCCTGTCCAGGTGGTCGATGCGCTGGATCGCGCCCCGGAAGTCGCCGATCCCGTCGCCGTTGCCGTCGGCGAAGGTCTCGATGTCGAGGCAGTACACGACCGCGTTCTTCCACCAGAGGTCGGAGGTCATGCTGAGTCTCATGACCGTTCCCGCTTCCCGGCAAAGGAACGGCAAAACATCGGGCCCGCGCCGCCGGAACGGCGCGGGCCGACGCGGTACCGCTCGTGCGGCCGCTCACGGCCGCACCGTCACCGAGGGTCACGATCTACAGCGGCGTGACCTGTTCGGCCTGCGGTCCCTTGGTGCCCTGAACGGTCACGTAACTGACCCGCTGGTTCTGGTCCAGCGTACGATAACCGTTCGACGTTATCGCCGAATAATGAACGAACACGTCAGCGGTGCCGTCGTCCGGAGCGATGAAACCGAAGCCCTTTTCCGAGTTGAACCACTTGACAGTGCCTTCAGACAACTGCTTCTCCTTCTTGGAAGCCGCACCATGTTCCCAGGTCGGGAGCATGAGGCTGCGTAGCGGAATCGTCGCCCATCCGCGTGGGACGCTGGAATGGCACGCACGCCCGCCGCCGGGAACAACCCGGGTGCGCTTTTCACAGACCACGTTTTTGGAAATCGTCCACTGCGACACTCACAGCCTGTACGGACAGTACCCGCGATTACCTGAGGCTATGCCGGTGCCGCCATGTACCAGCGGGCGTGGCCGTCACCGCGCGTGAGCGAGTCGAGCCGGCGGGGCAACTCCTGGCGCGAGAACGGGTCTCCGGCGGCGTTGCGGATGTGGATGCCCACGGCGTACATGTCCCGCACCTCCATGAGCGTGCCGTAGCCCGGCCACTGCCGAAGGTCGGAGCCGTACGCATGGGCGAAGCCGTCCACGTCGTCCGTCGACAGCCCGAAGCGGCGCTGCCCGTGATAGGTGTGCACCAGGTCCCACTCGCGCGGCCCGACGGCCACGCCGTCCCAGTCGCACAGCACGACGTGCCCGTCCTGGCGGCGCAGCAGGTTGTCGATCCACGCGTCGCCGTGCAGCAGCACCGGCGCGCCGGTGTCCAGGTCGCGCCAGCGCCCGGTGAGCTCCTCGATGCGGTCTCTCAGCCAGGAGCGCTGCCCGGGAGTGAGCACCTCGGCCCGCTGCTCCACCGCGTGCCGCACCTCGGCGAGCGGGTCGGTGAGCGCCCGCAGCCCCATCGGCGGCACCGGCTCACGGTGGAGGCTGCGCAGCACCCGGCCGAGCTGCCGGGTGGTCGGACGGCCCCAGGAGGGGACGTACCGCCAGAAGGTCACCGCCCGGCCCTCGTGGACGATGGGCTGGCCGGGAATCTCGTCGACCGGCCGCACGGTCGGGAAGCCCCGGTCGGCGAGCCAGCGGGCGACCGCCAGGACCACCGGCAGGCGGGTCAGCGCGTCCGGCGCCGTCGCGATCCGCACCACCATCTCCCCGGCCGCCGCGCCGCCACCGGCGGCGTTCGCGCGCAGCTTGAAGACGGCGTTGCTGCGCAGCCGCATGAGTTGCGCGCCGCGCGCGTCCACGCCGATCCGCGCGCAGACCTCGCGCAGGACCTCGAACGCCTCCTCGGCCAGCGACGGGCGTTCCATGATCCTCATGCCGGAGGTCCTCACGACGGCGTCAGGCGTTCTCTGCGGACGGGAACAGCCCGCTCAGCACGAGCGCGGGCGACGACTCGGCCAGCACCTGCCGCAGGCGCCGTACGGCGGGCAGAGCGGGATCGGCGTCCGCGAGCAGAGCCCTGGCCCGGGTCACCACGATCGAGGTGCGGTGCTCGGCCGGCACCTGCCGCAGCGCCTCGGCCGCGATCCGGCAGGCCTCCTCGTGGTCGCCGGTCCTCGCGAGGTGGCTCGCCTGGTCGAGCAGGATCAGCGCCGGGTCGATCGTCTGGAAGCCCGGCGGGAACGTGTCCATCCCCTGGATCTTCTGGGCGTCCCCCAGCTCGATCAGGGTCCCGGTGCGGTAGAACGTCATCCGCTTCTCGGTGAAGACGAAGGCCAGGTCGTCCTGGCTCATGCCGCGCATCCGGGCGAAGATCTGCTCGGCCTCGGCGAGCGCGATCCTGGCCGCCTTGCCGTCTCCCATCCTGGCCAGCGCGCGGGCCTCGGCCGCCGCCGCCAGCGCCGCCGGGGAGCTGGGCGCCGAGCCGGCCAGCATCCGCGCCTCGCGGGCCAGCCGGACGGTCTCGTTCAGATCGCCGTAGTAGTAGAGGAGCATCGTCTGCTGGGCGCGGACCAGCGCGCGCAGCCGCAGGTCGCCCACATCGTCGGAGGCGGCGCGGGCGGTGCCGTACCACGCGTGGGCCTGGCGCGTGTCGCCCAGCTTCATCAGCGCGTCGGCGGCGAGCAGGGTGAGCATCGTGGTCGCCGTGAGCAGGCGGCGCTGCACCGAGGACGGCTGGCGGGCGGCGCTCAGCCGGCGCACGTCGGAGATCTCCAGCATGACGCGGCAGAGCATGGGCATCGGCGGGGTCGTCATGTACTCACGGCGGTAACGCAGGACCTGCTCGTCCAGCCGGTCGAGCTGGTCCTCGTTCACCGTGCCCTGGGCGAGGGTGCGGTCGAGCTCGTGACGGATGCCCTCGACCTCGGCGAAGAACCGGCCGTTCGGCGTGCCCAGCAGCATCGCCTGGTGGAACAGCGCCCGGCGCTCGGCGTCGTCGGCGGTCAGGTCCTCGGTGCGGGCCTGCTCACCGGTCTGTCCGGGCCCCACGACGACGATACGCTGCCCGCCCGTGTCCTCGCAGTAGTCGGCGGCGAGGCCGAGCCGCACGGCGTTGGCACGGTACAAACGGGCCAGCAGGTCGATCGTCTGCGGGCGGGGGCGGGCCCGGTTGTTCTCCCAGGCGTTCAGCAGGTCGATGCTCGCGTGCGGGTGCCCGAGGTCCTGCTGGTCGCACAGGTGCTCCAGCTCCTCGATGGCCTGCCGGGCCGACCAGCCGCGCCCGAGCCGGTGGGCCTTCAGCAGGCTCACGCCGCAGCACCCGTGGATCGCCTGGACGGTCTGCCACAGCGTCCACTGCCGTATCTGCGCCTGTTCGCGCCAGCGTCGCGCGCAAGCGGGTGAGTGCTCTCCGCGGGCCATGGACACGCCCTCCGTTTGTGCAGAGTCCCCGTTTACGGTTGTTTCCCCAACGTAAAGGAGCAGGCACCCAACCCCCTGCGACTGTTATGCGTTCGTGGCCGGGAACCCGTGTGCGTTCCACGGAATCGGGGTGAGTTCCCTGGTTATTGCGCGGTTTCGCGGGATCCGGACGATTGCCGGGGTGTCGTAGCGGGTTCACCCTTTCCGGTGATAGGTCCTGACGTTCCCCGGAGGCGACGATGACGACGGTAGACCGAAGCGCGGCGATGGACCATCTGGAGCGGCTCGCGGCCCAGCTCGAGGCTCACTCGTTCCAGGTACGCCTGACCGCGCCGGCAGGCCTCTACCCGCGTCTGCGTGTCATCAACCCCATGGAGCCCACGATGGCCGAGGACGTGCTGGCGTCCAACGCCAGCGACGGCGAGTGGTGGTACTGGCTGTCCTGGGCGGGCCGCATCGGCCACGCCTCGGACGTCGTCACCGCCGCCGAGCGCATCGCCAGCGTCCTGCACGTCATCCGCCGCTGATCCGACGCTGACCCGACGCCGGCCGGACGGCACCGCGGGGACGAACCAGTGGGACGGCGCGCCGGCCGGGCCGGCCCCCGGCGCAGCGGTCCCCCGCCCGCGCGACGGTCCCGTCCGGCCGGACCAGCACCCCCGCCCGCCGTGCTGGGTCAGGCGAACTTGGTCTTCGGGCGGGGCTGGAGAACGCCGTCGATGTAGACGTCCACCTTCTCGTCGTAGAAGGCGACCAGTCCGGCGATCTTCTGGGACTCCGGGAGCGGGGTGGGATAGGACCAGACGAGGTCCCTGCCCCGCTCGTCCTCGCCGACCGACCAGTACTCCGCCCGCCCCTTGTACGGGCAGCGCGTCACGGTCTCCGACGGCCGCAGCAGGTCCAGCCGCACGTCGGTCTTGGGCAGGTAGTACCGCGGGGGCAGGCCGGTCTCGAACAGGATGCGGGGACTGCGCGAGTCGGCGACGGTGACGCCTCCCACCTCCACCCGGACGTGGCGCGAAGCGGCCAGGACGTCCACCCGGGTGTAGGGGTCGCGGGCGTGGACGAAGACCTCCTCGTCCTCCTCGAACCAGTTGTCCATCGCGTCCCAGTCGAAGCGGACGTGCCCGCGGATCTCCGGCAGCGGCGCGTCGTCGCCGTGGACGACGGCGGCGCCCGGCCTGCCGGCCACGTCGTGGACCGGCGCGTCGCCCCTGCTCGGCGAGTGCCGCGTCTCGCCGGTGGCCTTGAGCGCGTCCATGCGGACGTCCTCCACCGGGAAGTAGTACGTCGGGTAGTAGGGAACCTCCCAGACCATCAGGGCGCGGGTGGTGTCGGCCACCGGCAGGCCCTCGACATAGACGCGCACGCGCTTGGCCGTCGGCTCCACCCGGACACGGCCCCGTTTCGTCGGCTCCATGGCAGCGGCAACGAGCGGGCGAGACGTCCTTATTCCCCCACCCTCACCCGCCCTCACAATCGACATTTCCCGGTGTGCGAACCCGGGTCGGCCCGCACTATCGACAGCGAGCGGATAAGTCGCTTACCCTCGGCTAGGTGGGTCTTCGCCTTTACGATACGCATCGCCGCGCCGTCCGCGATTTCGTCCCCCGAATTCCCGGAAAGGTGTCGATTTATCTCTGCGGCCCCACCGTCGTCGTTCCGCCGCATGTGGGACAGCTCAGGTCGCAGGTGAACTTCGATATTCTGCACCGCTGGCTGAAAAGCAGCGGATACGAGGTCCTGCTCTGCCGTAACGTCACCGACATCGAGGACAAGATAATCGGCAGGTCGCTTTCCGAGGGAATTCCCTGGTGGCGGATCACCGATCCCGTGCACCGCGCCTTCGTCCGCGCCTACGCCGCACTGGGCTGCCTTCCTCCCAGCGTGGAGCCACGGGCGACCGGGCACATCCCCGAGATGGTCGAGATGATCGAGGAACTCGTGGCGGCCGGGCACGCCTACGAGGCCGACGGCAACGTCTATTTCTCGGTCGACTCCTATCCACATTACGGGTCCCTTTCGCGGCAGCAGGCCCGGCATCTCCGGGCGGCCGAGGAACACGAACGCGGAAAACGCGACCCGCGTGATTTCGCGTTGTGGAAGAGTGCCAAGCCCGGCGAGCCGGTGTGGCACTCACCCTGGGGCGAGGGGCGCCCGGGGTGGCATCTGGAATGTTCCGCGATGGCCCGCCGATATCTCGGCACGGAATTCGACATCCACGGCGGCGGAGCCAATCTCATATTCCCGCACCACGAGAACGAGATGGCCCAGTCACGGGCCGCCGGAGACGCCTTCGCGCGATTCTGGCTGCATAACGGACCGGTCACCCAGGGCGGCGAGAAAGTGCGTAAACGCCTGCGCAACCCGCTGGCCCTCCCGGCCCTGCTCGACCGCGTACGGCCGGCCGAACTCCGCTATTACCTGGCGGCCGCCCATTACCGGTCTCCGGTGGAATTCAGCCTCGACGCCCTGGACGAGGCGGCCGCGGCCTACCGGCGCGTCGAGAGGTTCGTGATGCGGGTGGGCTCCGACGCCGCCGCTCCCCTTCCCTCCTCCCTTCCCGCGCAGTTCAGCGCGGCGATGGACAGCGACCTGAACGTGCCGCAGGCCCTGGCCGCCGTCCACGCGGCGGTGGCCGACGGCAACGCCGCACTGGCAGCCGGAGACCGCGAGAGGGCGGCGCGGGAATGCCGCTCGGCCCGGGCCATGCTGAATGTCCTCGGCCTGGACCCGCTCAGCGGGAACTGGCACCGGGAAACACATCTGCAGGAAGTCGCGGCGGCGGTGCTGCGGGTGGTTCGCGATCTCGCCTCCGCCAGCTCCCGGCAGGGTGATCACGATCGCGCGCGGGCCATGGAACAGCACATCGAGACGGCGCTCGCTAATCGCCGCCAAATCGAGCACCCCGTCCTTATCAGATAGATCACGAGCCGCCCGCCGGTGAGTGAGCGTTCACATCCCCGGCCCCGGCCCGCGCCAGGCCCTCCGCGGCGGCGGGAGACGCCGGGGTGACCGGACGGCGGATGTTACAAGAACAAGAACTGACGCACGGAGGGTAATCCTGGCCAAATCATGGGAATCATGACGGCACCAGCCGAGCGGACACCGCCGAAAGGAGGGCCGGATGAAGAAGGTGCAGATCGTGCAGCGACCGCGGCCGCCGAGAACGCCAGCCCCGGTCGACCTGCGCACCCCCTCGGGAAGGGTCCTCCCGTTCTGAACGCGGCTTCGGTCAGCCCCTGGCCAGCTCGTAGCAGCGGGCGAAGCCCTCCAGCACCGCGGGCCAGGAACACCTGACCGGCTCGGTCTCCCGGTTGTGCTCGGCGATCGACTGCCGCAGGGCGGAGTCGCGGGTCAGCCGGACGACCGAGGCCACCAGGTCGTCGAAGGTACGGCCCAGCAGGCCCTCCTTGCCGGGACTGACGAAGTCGGCCACGCCGCTCTGCGCCCGTGCCACGACCGGCACCCCGGCCGCGCGGGCCTCCAGCGCGGCCAGCCCGAACGACTCGCGCGGGGCCGGGGCGACGAACACGTCGGCCACGGCCAGCAACGCCCTGATCTGCTCCCGTGTGTACCTGCCCGGCAGGGACACCCAGCCCATCCGCCGCTCCCGCAGATAACGCTCCATCCGCCCGCGGGCGGGGCCGTCCCCCACGATCGTCGCGCGCATCGCGATGTCCCCCGGCACCCGCGCGCGCGCCGCCTCCAGCAGCTTGAGCAGCCGCAGCGGCTGCTTGCGCGGCGCCAGTCTGCCCACCGCGACCACGTGCACGGCCCCGTCCGCCAAGCCGTCCACCGAGCAGTCGACGGGGCCGTCCACGGGCCCCTTCCCCGGCCCGGGCCGCCAGGAGGTCACGTCGAGCCCGTTCGAGACGACCTGCACCGGCACGCGCGGACCCGCCACGTCGCGGATGGGCCGGGCGGCGGCCTCGCTGACCGCGCTGACGACCAGCCCCCAGCGCCGCCAGCCGAAGGCGCCCTGCAGCGCCCGGTACATCCCCCGGGTGACCGGGTCCCACATGCTGTGCACGGTCGCGACCACCGGGAGCCCGGCCCGCACCGCCGCCCGCACCCCCATCCACGCGAACGGCGAGACGGCCCCGGTGTGGACGTGCGCGACGTCGTACCGCCCGCTCGCCATGATCCGGAGCAGGTGGGCGGTCCCGCGCGGGTGCACCGGCAGGTCGAACGGGAGGTTCGCGACCACCCGGTGCACGCCGGGCAGCGGCTCCCCCGGCGTCGCCGTCACCACCTCCACCTGGTGGCCCGCCTCACGCTGCGCCCTGACGAGATCCGCGACCTGCACCTCGATGCCTCCGAGCCGCGGCAGGTAGCAGTCGCTGACGTGGAGAATCCTCACCGGGTCAGCCTGACAGAGCGCGCGATGCCCATCAAACCGGCCGCTCCCCGGCAGGGGTGGCGTCGCGGGACGCGGACCACGTGGGATCATGGCACGAGGACGACACGTGGTGGAGCACACTATGACAACGTTCCGTGGGGCGCGATGAGCACAGCGGTGTTCTTCCACGCCCATCCCGACGACGAGGCGCTGCTGACGGCCGGAACCATGGCGATGCTGGCCGACGAGGGACACCGGGTGGTGCTCGTCGTCGCGACCGCCGGAGAGCGCGGCCTCGCCGAACTGCCCAGGGGCGAGGAACTGGGCAGGACCAGAATGGACGAGCTGTACCGCTCGGCCGCGGCCCTCGGCTGCGCCCGGGTCGTGCTGCTCGGCTACGGCGACTCCGGCCTGGCGATCGACGGCGGCGTGGCCGACGACCGGCCCGACAACGCGTTCATCGACGCCGACGTCGAGGACGCGGCGCAACGGCTGGCCTCGGTGCTCAAGGAGGAGGCGGCCGACCTGCTCACGATCTACGACCCGGCGGGGGGCTACGGCCACCCCGACCACGTGCAGGTCTACCGGGTCGGCAGCCGGGCCGCCGAGATCGCCGGCACGCCCATCGTGCTGGAGGCGACGGTCGACCGCGACCTGCTGCTCAGGGGCGTACGGCTGGCCGCCAGGTTCTACCCGGCGATCGACGTGCGGAGCTTCGAGCGGGCCTACTCCCCGCGCGATGCGATCACCCACCGGGTCAGCGTACGCAGGTACGCGAAGGCGAAGCGCGCGTCGATGGCGGCCCACGCCAGCCAGGCGACCGGCGGCGACGGCGACCGCACACTGGGCGCCATGCTCAGGATCCCCGGTCCCGCCTACCGCTTCGTCTTCGGCACCGAGTGGTTCGTCCGCCGGGGGCTGCCCAGAGGCACCCGCCTCAGGCATCCGTTCGACTCCCCCTAGGGGACGTGATCCTCCGTGAGGAGGAGCCGGGCGGTCTCGCGGCCCGGCAGACTGAAGGCGACCGGAGACCGGACTGGGGGCATTCGCGGGTGAACAGGAAGTGGCTGCAGATCGCGCTGTCCACGGTGTCGCTCGGGCTCGCCGTGGCCCTGGTGGTCTACCTGCCGCAGATCGTGCACACGCTGACCGGCGCGACCGTGAGCTGGCACGAGATCGGCCTGCGGTTCGGCGGCCTCGGCTGGCAGACCATCGCGCTGATGACCCTGCTCTGGCTGGCCAGCCTGTACGCGTACACGTACGTGATGACCTCCGCCCTGCCCGGCCTCACCCACCCGCAGGCGCTCACGCTCAACGCGGCCGGCAGCGCGGTCAGCAACCTGCTGCCGTTCGGCGGCGCGGCCGGGGTGGCCCTGACGTTCGGCATGACCCGCGGCTGGGGCTTCGCGAACCGGCCGATCGTCGTCTACACGCTGGTCACCGGCATCTGGAACTCGCTGTTCCGGTTCATCCTGCCCGCCGTGGGGATCGCCTGCCTGCTGATCGCGGGCAAGGCCACCAACCCCACCGTCGCCAAGGCGGGCTGGGCCGGCGCGGTCTCGATCCTCGCGCTGGTGGCCGTGGTGGCGGCCGCCCTCTACTGGGACCGCGCCGCCGCCCTGCTCGGCCGTGCGCTCGACCGGCTCGTACGGCTCGCGCCCCGGCGGTTCCGCCCGGCCGAGCACGCGGCGTCGGCGGCCATCGAGCGGCTGCGCAGGGACACGGCCGGGATCATCCACACCCGGTGGGCCGGGCTGTCGCTGGGGATGGTCGCGTTCCTGTCGCTGCAGTGCCTCATCATGGCCGCCTGCATGGTCGCCACCGACTCCTACCCGGGGCCGGCCGAGACCGTCGCCGTGTTCGCGCTGAGCCGCGTCCTCACCACCGCCCTCGTCACGCCCAGCGGGGCGGGGATCATGGAGGGCGGCGTCGCCACCCTGCTGATCGGGGCGTTCGGCCAGCCCGCGGGCGGGGCCACCGCCGCGGCCGTGCTGTTCGGCTTCTGGACGTACACGATCGAGATCCCGTGGGGCGGGCTCGCGCTCGGCGGCTGGGCGCTGCTGCGCAGGCGGGAGGCGCGGGCCGCAGGGCCGGACGCCGACCCTGACCCGGACCCGGACGCGGACCCGGCCGCCGTGCGGCACTCCCGCGCCCTCTGAGCCTCCTGCCGGTCTTCCCGCCAGTCCTCTGGCCAGTCCTGCCGCGAGACTCACCCCGATATCGCCCGTGATCACCCGGTTGATCGCCTAATATCGCAGGGCGAGAAGGTGAGGGCGCACGGCTTGGGGAAAGCCTTGTGCCCGCTTCGGGGCGCGCATACGGTGACGCCTGACAGACGCCTGCCACCCCGTCCGCCCTGGCACACGACAACAGCAGAGGAGCGCCCCATGACTCCCCCGACGAGCCCGGTGACGTTCCGGGTCCTCGGGCCGGTGGGGGCGCACGACGGCGCCGCCGAGCTCGACCTCGGCGGGTTGCGGCAGCGGGCGGTGCTGGCCCGCCTCCTCGCCGCGCGCGGCCAGGTGGTGCCGGTGGACACCCTGCTGTTCGACCTGTGGGACGACGACGCGGCCAAGGGCGCGCAGTCGGGCCTGCAGGTGTACATCTCCCGGCTGCGCCGGGTGCTGGAGCCGAACCGGCCGCGCGGCGGGCCGAACCGGCTGCTCGTGACTGTCGCGTCCGGCTACGCCCTGCGCGCCGCGCCCGAGCAGGTCGACGCGCTGCGCTTCGAGGCCACGGTCCGGTCGGCCGGAGAGCGGCTGGAGGAGAACCCGCAGTCCGCCCGGGCCCGGCTGGAGTCGGCGCTCGCGCTGTGGCAGGGCACGCCGTACTCGGACTTCGCCGACCAGTCGTGGGCCGAGGCGGAGGTGGCGCGGCTCAGCGAGCTGCGCCTGGTGGCCAGGGAACGGCACGCCGACGCCGGGCTGCGGATGGGCCTGCACGCCGAGACCGTGCCCGACCTGGAGGCGCTGACCACCGAGCACGCCCTGCGCGAGGAGGGCTGGCGGCTGCTCGCTCTCGGCCTGTACCGGTGCGGGCGCCAGGGCGACGCCCTGGCCGCCCTGCGCAGGGCCCGCACGATCCTGGACGACGAGCTGGGCATCGACCCCGGTCCCGCGCTGCGGAAGCTGGAGTCGGACATCCTCGCCCAGGATCCCGGGCTCGACCTCGTGCTGCCCGCGCCCCGCCGGCCCGTCGAGATCACCGCGACCTGGCCGCCCCGCCCGGTCGCGACGGGCGACGCGCCGCCGCTGGAGCCCGAGCCGTTCGTCGGGCGCGACGCCGAGCTGGCCGCGCTCGCCTCCGCAGTGCCCCGCGCGCAGGCGGGCCGGTTCACCGTCGCCGTGATCAGCGGCGACCCCGGCGCGGGCAAGACGACGCTCATACGGCGGCTGTTCGAGCGGCTGGAGCAGGAGGGCTGGATAGGGGCGACCGGCGGCTGCCCCGACAGCACGGCGACCCCGCCGGGCTGGGCCTGGGTGGAGGTGCTGCGCGCCCTCATCTCCCGCAGGGGCGCGGGCGAGTACGCCGCGCTGCTCGCGCCGCTGCTGGACGACGCCGCCCCGGACACGGGCGACGACGAGACGTCGGGGGGCTTCCGGCTGCACCGGGCGGTCGGCGGCTACCTGTCCGCGGTCGCCAGGGAGGCTCCGCTGCTGATCCTCCTGGAGGACCTGCACTGGGCCGACGACCAGACGCTCGCGCTGCTGCGCGCGCTGCCGAGCCTGCTCGCCGCCAGCCGGGTGCTGGTCGTGGTGACCTGCCGCGACGGCGAGCTGAACGACCAGCAGCAGGACGTGCTGGCCGCGCTCGCCCGGCTCGACCCGGTGCGGGTCGGCCTCGGCGGCCTGGACGACGCGGCGGTGGCGGAACTGGTCCGGGCGACCTGCGTGCGCGAGGTGGACGAGGAGGTCGTCAGCACGATCGTCGAGCGGGCCGGGGGCAACCCGTTCTTCGTGAAGGAGACGGCCCGCCTGTTCGAGGCCGAGGCGGACATCTCCGAGGTGCCCTCGGGCGTGCGCGACGTGTTGCGGCGGCGGATCGCCCGGCTCCCCGAACGGGCCCAGCAGGTGCTGCTCCAGGCCGCGGTGATCGGCCGCGACGTGGACGTGGACGTGCTCGTCGACGTCTCGGGCGACGAGGACGCGGTGGTGGACGCGGTCGAGGCGGCGCTGCTCGCCGGCCTCGTGACCGAGCCCGGCCCCGGGAAGCTCAGGTTCGACCACGACCTGGTCAGGGACACGTTCTACTCCGACGCCTCCAGGCTGCGCCGGTCGCGGCTGCACGCGGCGGTCGCCTCCGTCATCGAGCAGCGCAGCCCGAACGACGTCGCCGCGCTGGCCCACCACTACGACGCGGCGGGCACTGTGGAGACGGCCGCCAAGGCGGTGCGGTACGCCGGCCTCGCGGCCGAGCAGGCCGAGCGGAGGTTCGCCCACCGGGAGGCGGCCACCCTGTGGCAGCAGGCCATCGCCGCCTTCGACCGGGCGCACGCGGGCCGGGGACCCGTACGGAACCGGCTGGAGTTACAGCTGCGCATGATCAGGGCGCTGGCGCTGTGCGGCGACATGACCGCCGCCCGCGCGCACCGGGGAGAGGCGATGGCGGTCGCGCTGCCGTTCGGCGACCTGGAGCTGACCGCCCGCGTCGCGGCGGCCCTCGCGGTGCCGCACAAGGGCATCGCCCGCGACTTCACCCGCACGGCCTGGGAGATCGTCGACGTCACCGAGAAGGCCCTGGTCGAGTTGCCGGCGGGAGAGCAGTCGCTGCGGGCCAGCCTGCTCGCCACGCTCGCCCTCGAACTGGAGGGGTCGGCGACCGAGCGCGGCTACCAGGCGTCGCTGGAGGCCGAGGAGCTGGCCAGGTCGAGCGGCGACCCCGCGCTGCTCGCGATGGCGCTGAGCGGCCGGCTGCGGCAGTCGTACACGCTGACGCAGGTCGACGAGCGGGAGACGATCGGCCGCGAACTGCTGCGGGTCGGCGCGGAGTCGGGTCAGATCGCCGTGCAGACGCTGGCGCACCTCGTGCTGCTGGAGTGCGCGGCGGCGCGGGGCGCCTTCGCCGAGGCCGACGAGCACCTCGCCCAGGCCGAGCGGCTCGGACGGCGTTACGACCTGCCCGCCCCCGCCGCCGTCGGCGCGTGGTACGCCGGGCAGCGGCTGATGATCACCGGCGACTACGCGGGGGCCGAGCGCGCCTACCGCAACGCGGCCCGGCTGACCGCGCGGGCGGGCATGCTCGAAGGCCGCCAGGACCTGCCGCTGATCGCCACGTTCTGCCTGCACCTGGTGGACGGGCGGGCCGCGGAGATGGTCGATCCGCTGAGCGAGGCCCACCAGCGCGGCGCCAAGTGGACGCTCGACGCCTACGCCGTGGCGCTCGCCGCCGCGGGCCACGACCGGGACGCCCGGGTGGTGGCCGCGAGCCGGGAGCCGGTCCGCACCGACTTCCTCTACGAGCTGACGCTCATCTGGCGCGCGCTCGCGGGGATGCTGCTCGACGACGAGGGCCGGATGCGGGAGGCGTACGAGAAGCTAGCGCCCTTCCACGACCGCATCGCCGGGGCGGGCACGGGGGTGGTCGCCCTCTGGCCGGTGGCCAAGACCCTCGGGGATCTCGCCGTACGGCTCGGCCTGCCGTCCCGTGAGCACTACGAGAAGGCGCTGGCCGTGGCCGAGCGGGTGGGTGTGCCGCGCTGGGTCGCCGAGGCCGGCGCGGCGCTCGGCGGATGAGCCCCGGCCCGCGCCGGAGCTGTGGAGGCGAGTTCGCGAAGGCCCCTGTCGGTGGTGGGCGCGTTCCCCGGCCGCGTCACACCGCACAACTTCGCGAACCCGTCGCCTCGTTGTTTTCGTCACTCTCAGGTGTACGGAGGGTGGATTGACCGTGAGTTGCCATCTGCTTGCAGACATGGCGTTCGGTGACGCTAAGGTGAGGCTTGCCTGATGACTCCCCCCGGACCGGTGGTGAGAGCACGTGCGAATCCCTGACCCCACGGCGGCCTCGGTGTTCGGCCTGCCCCTGTGGCTGGTCGTCGCGGTCGGCGCGGTCGCCCTGTTCGGCGCGTTCCAGGCGTACTACTGGATCGGCCGCCGGCTCGGCGACGCCCTCTACCGCTCCCGGGTGGGCCGCAGGATCGGCCGGGAGCGCATCGAGCGCGTGGAGGGCGTGGTGCGCCGGTGGGGCGCGCTCGCCGTGTACGGCTGCTTCTGGGTGCCCGGTCTCCGGCACACCCTGCCGTGGGTGGCCGGCGCGCTGCGGGTGGACTACCGCTGGTATCTGGTGGCGAGCGCCCTCGGCTGCCTGACCTGGGTGCCGGTGACCTCCTTCGGTCTCTACTCGCTCCTGTGGGCCTGGCTGTCGCTCGCGGCCCGGTCCCCGGCGCTGGCCGCCGCGGCCGTGCTCGCCGCGGCCGTCGTGGTCGCGCTGCTCCTGCGCCGCCGCAGGAACCGGCCCGGCGCCCCCGCCCCCGAAGCCGTGCGATCATGTCGGGATGCGTAACGGGGTACTCATCGCGCTGACCGCCGCCGCCCTCGTCACGGCAGGGGCCGTCGCGGCGCCCGCGGACGCCCGCCCGGTGTCCGCGGCGCACTCTGGGACAGCACACGCGGCACGGTCCTCAGCACGGTCCGCGGCGCCGTCGGTGACGGCCAGCGAGGCCTATCTGGTCGACGTCACGACGGGAACGATCCAGTTCGCCAAGCGGGAGACGCGGCGGGTGCCGGTCGCGAGCCTCACCAAGGTCATGACCGCGTACGTCGTCCGCCGCCGGGCCCGGCTGGACGACGTGGTGACGATCACCAAGGCCGACGTGAAGCACGCACTGGCCGGCGGCGCCTCGGCGGCGGGGCTGCGGGCGGGCGAGCGGCTCACCGTGCGCGACCTGCTCTACGCGCTCATGCTGCCCTCCGGCGCGGACGCCGCGCACGCCCTGGCCGAGCGGTACGGCCCCGGGACGGCGAAGTTCGTGGCGCAGATGAACGACACGGCGAAGCGCCTCGGGCTGCGCGACACCCGTTACGCCAACCCCGACGGGCTGCCTTCCAAGGGCTACTCCACCGCCCGCGACCAGGCGACGCTGGCCGTGGCCGCGCTGGGGGACCCGGTGATCGCGACCGTCGCCCGGAGCCCCAAGCGCGCGGTGACGAAGTCGCGCCTCCACCGGGCGCACGTGTGGCGCAACACCAACGACCTGCTGAAGGACGGCGCGGTGGGGCTGAAGACCGGCTACACCCGCCAGGCCGGATACTGCCTGTCGTTCGCCGTCACCCGCGACGATCGCACGTACGTCGGGGTGCTGCTGGGCGAGCGCAGCGAACGGGCGCGCTACACCACCGCGCGCAGGCTCCTCGACTGGATCGACGAGGAGGGGCTCGCGCTCCCCTGACTCAGCGCCTGAGCAGGCCGTGGCAGGCGACGGCCGCGGCGGCGACCACGTTGAGCGAGTCGACGCCGAGGTCCATCGCCCGGGGGCTCATCGGGATGCAGACGGGCTGGTCGGCCTCGTGCAGCCAGCGGGACGACAGCCCGTCGCCCTCGGACCCGAGCATGAGGGCGACCCGGCCGGACAGCGGGGCCTCGTCCAGCGGCACGGCCGACTGGTCCGGCGTGAGCGCCAGCAGGCGAAACCCGGCCGCCCTGACCTCCGCCAGCCCGCCGTGCCAGTCGGTCATCCGGGCGTACGGGATGGCGAACACCGCGCCCATCGACACCTTGACGGCCCTGCGGTAGAGGGGGTCGGCGCAGCGCGGCGACAGCACGATCGCGCCGACGCCGAGCGCCGCCGCGCAGCGGAAGATCGCCCCCACGTTGCCGTGGTCGACCAGGTCCTCCAGGACGAGGATCCGCTCCGCGCCCGACAGGAGGGCGCCGACGGAGGGCAGTTCGGTCCGTTCCATGGCGGCGAGCGCGCCACGGTGCACCGGGAAGCCGGTGACCCCCTCCATCACCTCGTCGGAGACCAGGTAGACGGTGGCTCCCCCAGTGGTCCCGTCGACGACGTCGGCGAGCGCGTCGAGCCACTTGGCCGTGGTGAGCACCGAGCGCACCGGATGGCCGGCCCCGATCGCGCGCCTGATCACCTTCTCGCCCTCGGCGACGAACAGCCCGCGCTCGCTCTCCACGCTCCTGCGCAGGTCGACGTCGCGCAACCGCACGTAATCCGCCAGACGGGCGTCGGCGGCGTCCTCGACCGGGATGACCACCGGCCCAGGGTACGCCGTTCGCGAACCATGCCGGACGGAACCATGCTCAGACGGAGAAACGGCCGTACCACCATGCATCGCCCTGCCAGTATCGTCCCCTAAGAAATTGTGGAGAAAGGGGGCACCGTGGGCGGACGGCACCGCACAGACGAGCTCGATGGCGGCTTCGAACCCCCGTACGAGCCCCCCTACGAGCCCCCGCCGCGGCGGCGGGCCGGGCGGGGCTCGGTGCTCGTCCCCCTGGCCGGGGCGGTCGCCCTGGCCGTGCTCCTCGGCGTCGCGGCGTACGTGGTGGTGAACAAGAGCCCGGGTTGCGCCGGCGAGAAGGTGTCGCTGTCCGTCGTGGCCTCACCCGACATCCAGCCGGCCATCAAGAAGATCGCCTCCAGGTTCGGCCAGGCGGGCAAATCCGTGGACGGCAGGTGCGTCGCCGTGACGGTCAAGGCCGCGCAGTCCGCCGACGTCGCCAACGGGCTGGCCGGCACCGGGCCCACCAGCGGCAAGCTCGACCCCGACCTGTGGATCCCCGACTCCAGCCTCTGGCTGACCGGCCTGAAGAGCGCGCCCAAGCCCGCGGCGAACGCCGCCAGCACCCCCGTCGTGCTGGCCGCTTCCAGGGCCGGCGCGGACAAGCTGCAGTCGGCCTTCAGCCCGAGCTGGACCGGCCTGATGAGCGCCGCGAACGCCGCCAACCCCGACGGCCTGGCGAAGAAGGTGCGCGTGCTCGCGCTCGACCCCACCCAGAACGCCGCGGGTCTCGGCGCGCTGCTGGCCGGGGCCGCCGTGCTCAACCAGGGAGGCGGGAGCGAGGAGACGCTCGTCGGCGTGCTGCGCAGGCTCTCGGAGTCGACCGTGCCGTCGCCCGACAGCCTGTTCGCCACGCTGACCAAGGCCGCGGCCCGCATTCCCGTCGGCGTGACCTCCGAGCAGGCCGTCTGGTCGTACAACACGACGACGACCCCCTCGAACCCGGCGGTCGCGCTCTATCCGGCCGAGGGCACGGTCAGCCTGGACTACCCGCTGATCGTCACGGCCCGGGACGCCGCGGCGCGCAAGGCCGCGCAGGCCTTCGCCGCCGAGGTCTCCTCGCCCAGCGGCAGGAAGACCGTCCAGGACTACGGTTTCCGCACGCCGGACGGCAAGGGCGGCAGCCTGCTCAAGCCGGACAACGGCGTCAGCGCCAAGAAACCGGCCACGATCCCGCTGCCGGACGCGGCGGCCGTCACCCGGCTCTCCCAGGCCTGGCACCAGATCAAGCTCGGCACCAAGCTGCTCGCGCTGATGGACATCTCCGGCACCATGGCGCTGCCCGCCGACAAGAGCGGCATCACCCGGATGCGCGCGATCACCGACATCAGCGTCGAGGGCCTGAAGCTGTTCCCCGACAAGGCCGAGATCGGCATCTGGGCGTTCTCCGACAACCTGCAGGGCAAGGGCGTCGACTGGAAGCCCGTCGTGCACATCGGGCCGCTGGCCCAGCAGATCAACGGTGTGACCCGCCGTGACGTGATCACGAAGGCGCTGCAGAGCGCGCAGGCCATCCCCACCGGGAACACCGGCCTGAACGACACGCTCTGGGCCGCCTACCAGAAGATGACCAAGGAGTACGAACCCGACAAGGTCAACACGATCCTGCTGTTCACCGACGGCGTCGGCAACGACGACCCGAACGGCGGCATCTCCAACACCGAGATCCTGCGGAAGCTGAAGGGCGCCTTCGATCCCAAGCGGCCGGTCAGCCTCCTGATCATCTCCTACAACACGCAGAAGGACGAGGACCGGACGCAGATGACCTCCATCGCCAAGGCCACGGGCGGCGCCGCGTTCTTCCCGCAGACGGTGCTGGAGATCCGCAACATCTTCCTCAAGGGCATCGCGCGCCGCCTCTGCGCGCCCGACTGCGGGGACGGCGGGCAGCGGTGACCTCCTGATTCACAAGGGCCGCATCAGTCCCTGTTTTCGCAGGTCATGCCGGTTGGGCATGATTTCGGGCACGGCCGCGCGGCCCGTAAACGGCGCCCGTCAGGGCGGCGTCCCACTCGTGTGGGGATCGGCGACATCCGGTTCCGTCACACGGGGAGGAATATCCGTTGCCCGAATGGCCCGGCGTCGGGCGAGCCGACGACCATCGACTGCTGGAGGCGCTGCGGCGCGGCGACGCCGAGGCGGCGGCCGCCCTGTACGACGCGTACGCCGACCGGCTGAGCGACTACGCCTACACCCTGCTTCGCGACCTGGAGGCCGCGGCGCGCGCCATGCACGACGCGCTGGTCGCCGCGTCCTGCTACGCGGATCGGCTGACCGAGCCCGCCCGGCTGCGGGCGTGGCTGTACGCGCTGACCCGGTCCGAGTGCGCCGCACCCGAGACCACGGGCGGCCACGCCGGACCGGTGATCGCTCTCGAAGAGTCCGCCGATCCCCCGCTCGCCGCGCTCGTGCAGGAGGTGCTGGGGGAACTCGGCGCCACCGAGCGCGAGGCGCTCATCCTCGCCGTACGGCACGGCCTGACGCCCGCCGAGGCCGGATCGGTCCTCGGGCTGTCCTCCCGGCAGGTGTCGGCGCGGCTCGGCCGGGCCCGGGACCACCTGGAGAACGGCGCGGCGGCCCTCGTTCTGGCCAGGGTCGCCCGGGCCCACTGCCCCGGCCTGTCGGCGCTGGTGGACAACGGCGTGGGCGCCGACTGGCGGGACGGGTCGCTGAGCGACCCGCTGCGCAAGCGGCTGAGCAGGCACGTCGCCGGCTGCGAGATCTGCCGGGAGGGCCGGGGCAGGCACGTGTCGGCCGAGCGGCTGCTGGACATGATCCCCATCGCGTATCCGCCGCTGTCCGCCCGCCGCCAGGTGATCGACTCGATCCTGCGCGCCGGCCCCCCGGCCGACGCCACCGCTCCCCTCGACCACCGCGGCTTCCCGGCCGCCGCGGCGCGGGGACGGACACAGGGGCGGGCCCGGCGCAGCGGTGGGCACGGGGGAGCGCGCAGACGGCCCCGGCCGCTCAAGGTGGCCCCGGTGCTGCTCGCCGCCGCCTGCGTCTTCGCCACCGCGGGCGGGCTCGCGCTGGTCTCCGGGGAGTCCCCCGCCGACCGCCTGGAGGCGGTGCGCGTGCCCCCCACCGCCTCCCCTGCCCCTTCCCCCGCGCCGGACCCCGCCCTGGACCCCGCGATGGATCCCGCGCTGGATCTGGACGAGGGCGACCCGCCGGCCGACGAGCAGGCCGACGACCAGACCGATGACCAGGACGGCGACCCCTCCGCCCCTCCGGACGACTCCCCCCACCCGGCCGCGACCGCCCCGCCCCACACCCTCCCACCGCCGGGGCGGTCGCGGCCGACATCCTCCCGTACGACCCGCGCGCCGAGGCCGTCGCTGACCGCCCTGTGCCCGGGCGACCTCGGCGGGGCCACCGGCGCGACGATCACCCTGGCCGCGCGCGGCTCGGTGATCGAGTGGACGGCCGCCGCGTCCGGCGGCGTCACCGTCTCCCCCCGGCAGGGCAGGCTGCGCGCGGGGGCGAGCGGCCGGATCACGCTCGCCGTCGCCGATCCGGCGGTCCCGGGCAGCGGTGTGGTGACCTTCCGGTCGGCCGCGGGCCGGCCGTCCTGCCGGATCTCCTGGGACGGACAGGAGGGGAACGGCGACGACGGTCCCGGCCCGACCACCCGGCCCAGTGACGACCCCGGTGACGGGTCCACCCCCAGCCCGAGCCCCGCCGACGATCCGGTGTCCTCTCCTTCCTCGTGAGGAGATCCGCACCGGGCGGTAACAATCAGGCGACCTGAGGTGTCGAGGAAAGTTTGAAAGGGGAAAAACGACGCGACCGAGGATTTGAGGGGGCATTGTGGCCCAAGCATGGCTGCCCGGCGCAAGCCGACTTCCCTCCCCCGGGGACTCCGGATCGATGCTCGGAGGAGCCCCGAGGACCGTCTGGTTCATCTGGCCCGCCGATCCCCACGGGGTTTCGGCCAGATCCGTCGCCCAGCGGCTGATCCAACTCCGCCGACCCTCCCACCTGGTGTGGAACCCGGTGACCGGGGAGATCGTCCAGTTGCTCCCGCCCACCCTGGCGGGCGGCGCGCTGGCGGCGGACCGGGGCAGGAACGGACGGGTCTGCGTGCAGATCCACGTCATCGGTTCGGCGAGGGAACCGTTCACCGACACCAAGCTCGACGGCCTGGACGACATCCTGGCCTGGCTCGACTCCTGGGGGGTGCCGCGCCGCTGGCCGGCCGGCCCCCCGCTGCCCTATCCCCACTCCCTGGCGGCGGAGCGCAGCAGGCGCCTGTGGGCGCGGGGCGGGCACTTCGGCCACTCCCAGGTGCCCGGCACCCGGGAGGGCGACCCGGGGTCGATCGACATCG
Organism: Microbispora sp. H10670; assembly: GCF_014161385.1. NCBI lineage: Bacteria > Bacillati > Actinomycetota > Actinomycetes > Streptosporangiales > Streptosporangiaceae > Microbispora > Microbispora sp. H10670. Next base: position 289,390 of record NZ_JABBWW010000003.1, read on the forward strand.
CCCGCATCATCGGAGAGGACGCGCCCGGCCTGGAGGACGCCCTGCCCAGGGGCGGGCTCAGGCTTCTCCAGGAGGTATGAGCGCCCGGATCACCGCGCATCCGCGCCGCACCCCGGCGAGGGAGGCGGAGCCGTACCCCAGCACGAGGCCGTGCACCCGGGGCGGCCCGAGGTGGTGGCGTTCGGTCGTGTCCAGGAGCACGCCGTGTTCCCCGGCCCGCCGTACGAGGCCGGGGACGACGGCGGCGGGCAGCGCGACCATCACGTGGAGCCCGGCCGTGTCGCCACGCACGCACGGCCCGAGCGCCTCGACGATGGCGGCCCTCCGGCGGGCGTACTCCAGCCGCATCCTGCGCAGGTGCCGGTCGAGGTCGCCGCGTTCCAGCAGGGTCGTCACGGCCCGCTGGACCGGCCCCGACGTGCGGTCGGCAACGCGCGCCCGGCGCTCGGCGACCCTGCCGAGCAGGTCCGCCGGGGCGACCAGCCAGCCGAGGCCCACATCGGGGCCGAGCGACTTCGACAGCGTTCCGAGCAGCACCACCCGCGCGGGGTCGAGCCCGTAGAGCGCGGGCAGCGGCGCGACGTCGTAGCGGAACTCGGCGTCGTAGTCGTCCTCCACGACGATCGCGCCCGTCCTGCGGGCCCAGGCGAGCAGCCGCTCCCTGCGCGGGATCGGCAGCCTGCCGCCCACCGGGAACTGGTGCGCGGGCGTGGTGTAGAGCACCCGCAGGTCGTCGGGGAGCGCCTCGACGATCACGCCCTGCTCGTCCACCGGGCAGGGCACGACCTCCGCCCCCCGCGAGGCGAACACGCGCCGGGCCGCCCCCCAGCCCGGCTCCTCGACCCCGGCCCGGGTTCCCGGACCCAGCAGCGTCGCCGCGACCAGGTCGAGGCCGTTGCCGGTGCCCCGGGTCACCATGACGTTCCCCGCGTCCACCGGCACCGCCCGGGCCCTGCGCAGGTGCCCGGCCAGCAGTTCGCGCAGCTCCGGGTGGCCGTAGGGGTCGGGGAAGGCGTTCAGCGGCAGGTCGCCGGCGGATCGCCAGGCCCGCCGCCAGGCCGCCCGGTCGTACCCGAACACCCACGGCCGCCCCGGCCGCAGGTCCACCACGTCCCCGGGAGCGGTCGGCGCCGGGGCGTCCTCCCCCGTCCCGGCCGTGCCGGTGGCGGCGTGGTCCGGGACCGCGTACTCGTACGGCAGCGCGTCCTCGGCGACGTAGGTGCCCGATCCGTGCCGCCCCTCCAGCCACCCCTCCGCGTAGAGCTGCTGGTAGGCGTCGGTCACGACGGTCCTGCTGACCCCCAGCAGGACCGCGAGTCTCCGGGTGGACGGCAGCCGCTCCCCCGCCTTGAGCCCGCCCGTACGCATGGCCTCCCGCAACTGGGCGGCGACCTGGACGGCGAGCGACGCCGGAGCGGCGCGGTCCACCGTCAGCGGCACATCGATGGTCAGGCGCACAGCGTTCTCCGCAAAAGTGTTCTCCGCAAAAGTGGTCTCCCCGCGGCGGCCGGAAGTGGACATGTTCCACCAGTCCACCCTGGACATAACGTAACGGACATGCTCTCCACGACCCCTCGCACCACCCTGAACCGCTCGAAGGACCGGGCCCGCACCGACCGCGCCGACCTGTACGCCATCCTGGACGCCGGTCTCGTCTGTCACCTCGGCGTGCTGGCCGGCGGCTCCCCCATGGTGATCCCCACCGGCTACGGGCGGATCGGCGACACCCTCTACCTGCACGGCTCCACCGGGGCCGCCTCGCTGCGGGCCGGCTCCGGCGCTCAGGTCTGCGTCACCGTGACCCACCTCGACGGCGTCGTGCTGGCCCGTTCCGCGTTCCACCACTCGGTGAACTACCGCTGCGCCATGGTCTACGGCACGGCCCGGCTCGTGGACGACCCCGAGGAGCGGCTCGCCGGGCTGCGGGCGATCACCGAGCAGCTCGCGCCCGGTCAGTGGGACGTCGTACGCCCGCCCGACCGCAAGGAGATGGCCGCGACGGCCGTGCTCGCGCTGCCGCTTGAGGAGGCGTCGGTGAAGGTGCGGCAGGGACCGCCGAAGGACGACGAGGAGGACCACGACCTGCCCGTCTGGGCGGGCGTGCTGCCGCTCGCCGTGTCCTGGGGCGTCCCCGAGCCCGACCCGCGCCTCACCCCCGGCATCCCGGTTCCGCCACATGTCGGCGACCGCCGGTACTGACACCAAACCTAACTGAATCATGACTTTTCATCGCAATGGCGGGGTCGTCACTAAGCTACGGTCTCGGATTCGGCGGGGGCCCAGGCGATGAGGAGACCGTTATGTACGGCCAGACGGACGCCTGGCGCGTCCCCGGCTATACCGAGATCAAGGAACTCGGCGTGGGGGGCGGCGGGCGGGTGGTGCTCGCCCGGCACGACGCCGACGACGTCCCTGTGGCGATCAAGTACCTGTCCGATCAGTTGATGACGGACCTCCACTTCGTGGCCCGGTTCCGGCACGAGGCCCGGCTGCTCGCGGCGATGGATCCCAATCCGCACGCCGCCCGCTTCTACGAGTACGCCGAGACCTCCCGCGGCGCGGCCATCGTCATGGAGCTGGTCGACGGCGTCTCACTGCGCGCGATGCTGCGATCGGAGGGGCCCACCGGCCCCGAGGCCGCGCTCACCGTGCTGAAGGGCTCGCTGCTCGGCCTGGCCTCGGCGCACGAGATCGGGGTCGTTCACCGGGACTACAAGCCGGAGAACGTCATGGTCGAGGCCGACGGCAACAGCAAGCTCGTCGACTTCGGCATCGCCGTCCAGGCCGGCGAGGGCGTGAACGCCTCCGGCACCCCGCCGTACATGGCGCCGGAGCAGTGGTCCGGCGGCAGGGCCGGCCCGGCCGGCGACGTCTACGCGGCCACCGTCGTGTTCTTCGAGTGCCTCACCGGCAGCCGGCCGTTCCGCGCCCAGAACATCGCCGCGCTGGCCCGCCAGCACCAGACCATGCCTCCGCCGGTCGACGAGGTGCCGCCGCCGCTGCGCGGGCTCGTGGAGCGCGGCATGGCCAAGCGGCCCGAGGACCGGTACGCCTCCGCCGAGGAGTTCCTGCGGGAACTGGAGATTGTCGCCGCCGGCGCGTACGGCCCGGCCTGGGAGGAGCGGGGACGGCGGCGGCTCGCGGCGCTCGCCGGGCTGCTGGTGCCGTTCTTCCCCCTCAAGAAGGACGTTCCCGAGGCCGGCACGACGCTGGCCGAGACCCGGCTGGGCGGCCTGCTGGGCCAGGCCCGGATGAAGATCGGCCTGACCCTGGCCGGAATGGTCGTGATCGCGGCCGGAACCGTGGCGCTCGTGCAGACGGTCAGCGGGACCACCCTGCAGGCGGGCACGACGATCGCGACGCCGAGCCCCCTCGGGATCGATCCCTCGACGACCGGCGACACTCCAACGGAGGAGCCGGAGGACTCCGAGCCCTCCCCCGCCTCCACCAGCCCGAAGCCGGTCGCCTCACCGACGCCGGTCGTCCGGCCCACCGCGACCGGCCGGCCGAACGTGAACCCGACCCTCCGGCCGACGCGCAGGCCGACCGTGAAACCGACGGTCAAGCCCACCGTGCGGCCGACGCCGCGGCCCACGGCCCGGCCCACGACGCGGCCGAAGCCCTCGGCGAAGCCCACCTCGCAGCCCGACCCCACGGTCACCGCGTCGATCCCCGGCGACCCGCCGACCACGCGGCCCTCCCCCAGGCCGAGCGCCACCCGGACCTCGACGCCGCCCACGACGCGGCCCACCCCGACCGTGAGCGGGACCGGCAGCAGCTCACCGCCGGAGGAGGTGCCCCGGTGACGGTCGCGGGGCACCGGCTCACCGGCCGCACCCGGATCAGCGAGGCCGGCGTCTGGACGGACGCGGTCTCCCCCGGCGGCAGGCCGTCCGGCGTGCTGCGGTTCGACCCCGCGGCGGCGGCCCGGGCGAGGGAACGGCTGGTCGCGACGGTCGCCGACGACCTGCGCCTCCAGCGCGGCGGGGCCGCCGGGCTGCTGCCCGTCGTCGACCTGGTGGCCGCGCGCGACGAGGTGTGGCTGATCACCGGCAGGGCGATGCCGTCCCTCGACGAGCTGCTGGGGAGCGCCGGCGGGCATCTCGACGCGGGCAGCGTGGCCGCCGTCCTCCTGGAGACGGCGCAGACGCTCGCCTCCGTACACGCCGCCGGGCTGACGCACGGCGCGTTCGGCGCCGGAACCGTCGTCGTCTCCGAGGACGGCGCGGCGCTGCTCGCCGAGCGCGGCCTGGTGGCGGCGCTCCGCGGCGAGCACGTGCCGCCGGAACACGACGTCGCGGCCTGGGTGACGCTCGCCCGGCGACTCGCCGCCGGACAGACGGCCGGGCCCGAGGCGGATCTCCTGCGCCGGGCGATCGGCGCCGCCATCGCCCACGGGCTGGCCGCCGCCCGTGACACCCTGCTCTCCGGGCGCGAAGGGCTGCCGCCCGGGTTCATGACACGAGACCGGCTCGCCCGGGCCGCGCGCGACTTCTTCGGGTCCGTTCCCGGTTCTGTGCCTGGTTCTGGGCCCGGCTCTGGGCCCGGCTCTGTGCCCGCCGCGGGTGAGGCGGTGACCCTGCTCGACCTGCCTTCCGCCTTACCCTCCGCCGTGTCCTCCGGCGCGTCCTCCGGCATGGACGACGACGTGCTGATGCGGTTCGGGCCCGGCGTGCCGACCGAGACCCCGGCCGAGACCACGGCGGCGCAGATCTGGCGGTCGGGCCGGACCTCCGCCGTCGCCCGGGCGCGCCCGGCCGCCGCCCCGCCCCGGCGCCGCCGGCGTACGACGGCCTGGGCGGGCACGGCGCTGCTGGCGATCCTGATCGCGGCGGTGATCCTGTGGCTTCGGCAGACACCCGCCGTGGAGGCCGCGGTGAGCGGCGTCGACGTCAAGGTGGCCAAGAAGACGGTGCGCTGCGACGGCACGGCCGACTTCGCCGGGGTGGTCACGACCAACGGCGGGGCCGGGACGATCCGCTACCTCTGGATCCGCAGCGACGACCGCAAACGGCAGGAGCAGGAGCAGCGGGTATCCTCCGGGGACACGTCGGTACATCTCCCCCTGCACTGGAAGGTGACCGGCCCCGGATCGTTCAAGGGATCGGCGACGCTCCGTGTCCTTTCCCCCACGACGACCGGGAAATCGATTCAGGACACGGCAAGTTTTACCTACAAATGCTGACTTCATTAGTGTGGCGCGCATGACGACGACCCCTGCCGGCTGGTATCCGGACCCGTACGGCTCCCCCCTCCTGCGATGGTGGGACGGCAATCAGTGGACCGACGCCACCCACGCCCCCGGACAGCCGGGGCAGGAGGCCGCGGCCGCACCCGATCAGACGGCACCGCCCCAGACGGCGCCGGCCCACACTGCGCCGGCCCACACTGTGCCGAGCCAGGCTGTGCCGAGCCAGGCCGCACCGGCCCAGCAGTGGACCCAGCCCTCGGGCGGTCCCGGAGGTTACGGTCCCGGAGGTCCCGGCCCCGGGGGCCCTGGAGGCTATGGCCCCGGGGGTTACGGGCCGCCGTGGGGCTTTCAGGGTCAGCAGGGCCATCCCGGCCAGCAGGGCGCGCCGACGGCCCAGCTTCCCGCGCCCCAGTTCGGCACGCAGCAGCGGAGCACGGCGGTGTGGCCGTGGATCGTCGGGGGCATCGCGGCGGTGGTCGTGCTGGCGCTCCTCATCGGGGGCGCGTTCGTCCTCCTGCGCGACCGCGCCGGAACGGTGACCGCCCGCCCCGAGCCGGCGACGACGGCCCCGCCGCGGCTGGACCAGACCGTGCCGCCCCAGCCGAGCCCGGAGCAGTCCCGGCCGCTGCCCACGCTGCCGGAGCCGACCGGCGGCCGGATCAACGACTCGGTGTCCGGGCTGTCCTACGCCTTCCCGGGCGGCAAGTGGGTGGTGCCGAAGTCGCAGGAGATCAACAACCCGTCCAACGAGCAGTTCCCGCTGTGGACGAGCGGCTACCAGGCGATGTCCCAGCAGGACTACGACGGCAAGGGCAGCAGCTGGGTGGGCAGCGTCTTCGCCGCCGAACTGCCCCGGGTCATCCCCTACACCGGCCCCCAGGACTTCGAGCGGCTCTCCCAGACGATGCTCGTCGCGTACGAACCCGCCTTCTACGGCCTCCCGCACACGCGCAAGGTCCTGCGCAGCGAGGCCATGAAGGTGAGCGGCAAGCAGGGCTGGGTCATCGAGTTCGAGATGGACTTCTCCAAGGCGTCCACCGCCCAGAAGCTCGCCTGGAAGACGGAGCGGGGCGCGTTCGTCCTCGTGGACCGCGGCCAGGGGGTCCAACCGGCGATGTTGTACGTCTCGGTGCCCGACAACCTGGACCAGTCGGTCGTCAAGCGGGTGCTGAACTCGCTCCAAGCCCAGTGACGTCCCTATTACGCTTGAGGCATGACTGACCCGCTGGTTTGGATCGACTGTGAGATGACCGGGCTCGACCTGGGCCGTGACGCGCTGGTCGAGGTGGCCTGCATCGTCACCGACGGTGAGCTGAACCAGCTGGACGAGGGCGTGGACGTCGTCATCAAGCCGCCCGCCGAGACACTGGAACAGATGTCGGACGTCGTGCGGGAGATGCACACGGCCTCGGGACTGCTGCGGGCCCTCTCGACGGGGGTGACGCTGGCCGAGGCCGAGGCGGTCGTGCTCGGCTACATCCGGTCCCACATCCCCGAGGCCAAGCGGGCGCCGCTGTGCGGCAACTCCATCGCGACCGACCGCGCCTTCATCGCCCGGGACATGCCTCTGGTGGACGGCCACCTGCACTACCGGATGATCGACGTGTCGTCGATCAAGGAACTCGCCCGCCGCTGGTATCCCCGGGTCTACTTCGCCTCTCCCGAGAAGCAGGGCGGACACCGCGCGCTGGCCGACATCACGGAGAGCATCCGGGAGCTGCGCTACTACCGTGCCGCGGTCTTCGTCCCGCAGCCGGGTCCCGACTCGGCCACCGCCCGCGAGGTCGCCGAGGCCGTCTCCGGATCGTAGGCGGCGGACCTCCGGACCCTCCGGACCTCGGGAGGGACGTGCGGTATCGAGGGCGCGGAGGACTGGAAAATACCGCTACACTTTCTTCGTACGCCGCGAACGGCGGACATGGTGGGTGTAGCTCAGCTGGCAGAGCGCCAGGTTGTGGTCCTGGATGTCGTGGGTTCAAGTCCCATCACTCACCCCAACGGCGAACGGCCGGTCCTCACGGACCGGCCGTTCGTTTTTCCATGGGCAATTATCACCTCCGCGTATACACTCGATGTATAGTCGCGGACATGACCGTTCCCCTCGCGTTGCTCGGCCTGCTGGAACGGGAGCCGAGCCACGGATACGACCTGAAACGCGACTACGACACCCTCTTCGGCCGGGGCAGGCCGCTGCCCTTCGGGCAGGTGTACTCCACGCTGGGCCGCCTGGCCAGGGACGGCAAGGTCGCGGGCCAGAGCGAACCGGGCGACGGGCCGGACCGCAAGCGCTACGCCATCACCCCGCTGGGCAGGCAGGAGGTCGCCACGTGGCTGGCCGAACCGGTCGCGGCCGAGCCGTACCTGCAGACCGTGCTGTTCACGAAGGTCGTGCTGGCGCTGATGCTGGGCCGGGACGCGGCCGGCTATCTGGACGCGCAGCGCGCCACGCACATGCGGCGCATGCGGGAGCTGGCGGAGATCAAGCGCGTCGGCCCTCTGACCGACGCCCTGCTGGCCGACCACGCCATGTTCCACCTGGAGGCGGACCTGCGGTGGATCGACGTCACCCAGGCCCGGCTGGGGGCCCTGGCCGAGGTGGTGCGCGCGTCGTGATCATCGAAGCTCGGGGGGTCAGCCGCTCCTACGGCAGCACGCCCGCGCTGCGGGAGGCGAACCTGTCGGTGGCCGCGGGCGAGGTCGTGGCGATCATGGGTCCCAGCGGGTCCGGCAAGTCGACGCTGCTGCACTGCCTGGCCGGCATCTTCACGCCCGACAGCGGCGAGGTGTGGTTCGACGGACGCCGTTTGGACACCCTGGACGACGGCCGCCGCAGCGAGCTGCGGCGCACCGCCTTCGGCTTCGTCTTCCAGTTCGGCCAGCTCGTGCCGGAGCTGACCGCGGCCGACAACGTGATGCTGCCGCTGCTGCTGGGCCGCGCCAGGAGAAAGCACGCCCAGCGGCGGGCGGCCGAATGGCTGGAGCGGCTGGAGCTGGCCGACCTGGGCGGGCGACGCACCGGGGAGCTGTCCGGCGGGCAGGCGCAGCGCGTGGCGATCGCCAGAGCGCTGGTGACGCGGCCGCGGGTCGTGTTCGCCGACGAGCCCACCGGCGCGCTGGACACGCTCACCGGCGAGCACGTGATGGACCTGCTGGTGGGCCTGGCCCGCGAGGAGGGCGCCACCGTGATCGTGGTCACCCATGACGCCCGGGTGGCCGCCTGCGCCGACCGGGAGGTCGTGGTGCGCGACGGCCGTGTCTCCGACCCGTACACGATCGGGGCCGTCCGGTGATCCGGCTGGGCCTGCGGCTGTCGCTGAGCAGCGGCAGGGAGGCGGCGGCCAGGCTGGCGCTGATCGTCGTCGGGGTGGCGGCCGGCGTCGCGGTGCTGCTGGCCACGCTGTCGCTGTTCAACGCCTTCCAGGCCACCGGCGGCCGTCCCTGCTGGGAGTGCACGACCGGCTCGGCGCCCAGCGGCTGGGCCCTCGACGCGACGGCCGACGGCGCGCTGTGGAACTACCACGAGGACTTCTACGGGGGCCGGACGATCAAGAGGCTCGACGCCGCCGCGCTCGGCACGCGGGCGCCGGTCGTCCCCGGCCTGTCCCGCATGCCGGGCCCGGGGCAGTACTACGCCTCGCCCGCGCTGGCCGGGCTGCTGGACTCGGCACCCCGTGAGGAGCTGGCCGCCCGCTTCCCCGGCACGCGCGCCGGACTGATCGGCGACGCGGCGCTGTCCGGGCCCGACGAGCTGGTCGTGGTGGTAGGACAGACGCCGGATCAGGTCGTCGCCATGCCCGGCGCCAGGCAGGTCGACACGGTCTCCACCGAGCCCGCGTTCGACGACAGCGCGGACGTCTACCGGTTCGGCTTCGGCATGGCCGCCGTCGGGCTGATCGTCCCGCTGCTGGTGCTCGTGGGCACCGCCACCCGGCTGGCCGCGGCTCGCCGCGAGACCCGCTTCGCCGCGATCCGCCTGGTCGGAGCGACCACGCGCCAGATCAACGTGCTCGCGACGGTGGACGCCGCGCTGGGCGCGCTGGTGGGCGCGCTGACCGGCCTCGCGATCTTCCAGCTCGTCCGGCCGGCCGTGGCCGGGGTGCGGATCACCGGTGCCCGGTTCTTCCCCGGGCTGGTCGCCCCGCACGCCTGGCAGTACGCGGCCGTGCTCTGCGGCGTGCCGGTCGTGGCGGCCTGCGCCGCTCTGTGGTCGCTGCGCCGGGTGCGGATCTCGCCGCTCGGCGTGGCGCGGAAGACCGCCGCGTCCCCGCCGCGAGCGTGGCGGATGATCCCGCTGCTGGCGGGGCTGGGGATGTTCGCGGGCCCGGTGTACCGGAACGGCGAGCCCGACGATCTGCCGGCCGTCGTCGCGCTCGCGCTGGTCATGGCCGGGCTGATGCTGGCCGGTCCCTGGCTGACCATGGTCGCCGCACGGCTGGCCGCCCGGCTGACCCGGGGCGGAGCGACGCTGCTGGCCGCGCGCCGCCTGGCCGCCGATCCGAAGACCGCCTTCAGGTCGGTGAGCGGGCTGGTGCTGGCGGTGTTCATCGGAACGACGATCGCGGCCCTCGTGCCGACGGTGGTCGCCGGCCAGCAGCAGGTGGCCGGGGGCACGCTCAACGACGTTCTGGGCGCCAGGTTCGACCGGCCGGGCGTCTCCGGCCTCTCACCGCGGGCGGGGACGGAGCTCCTCGACCGGCTGCACGCCCGCCCGGGCGTGGACGTGCTGCCGATCTACGCGCTGCCGGTCAATGCGCTGCCGATCGATGCCGGCCCGCGGCCCGACGGCCCGCCGCCCATGCCGTATGTCGTCGAGTGCACCGACTTGGCCCGCTTCCCCGTACTCGGCCGCTGCCCTGTGAACATCGACGGCAGGGGCGCTCAGGCCGTGGCGGGCAACTTCGCCCGCATCGTCGGCGCCGACAACCCTCTCACCGTCGACAGACTCCTTCCGCTGGCGGGCCCGGCCAGTCCGCACGCCTCCACCGACGGGCTCGACCTGGCGGCCATCATGATCACCACACGCGATCCCGCGGCACTGGAGCGGCTGCGCACCCTGCTGTCCGGCTACACCGTCGAAGCGCCGATGACCTTCGCCGAGGTCGCCGAGGTCAGGGCGGACCTCTACGTTCGAGCGGAGAACGTCGCGCTGGCCATGGTCGGGCTCACCCTGGTCGCCGGTGCCTGCGGCCTCGTGGTGGCGGCCGGCGGCGGGCTGGTGGAGCGCAGGCGGCCGTTCACCCTGCTGCGGCTGGCGGGCACGCCCACGCGCACCCTGGCCGCGGTGGTGCTGCTGGAGTCGGCGCTGCCGCTCGTGCTGGCCGCCGCGCTCGCCGCCGGCTCCGGCTTCGGCGTGGCCGAGCCGCTCATCGACGCCCTCGCGATGAGGAGCGCGTCGATCGCGATGCCGGGACCCGTCTACTTCGCCTCCCTCGGCGGCGGCCTGGCCGCCTCCCTCCTGGTGATCCTCACGACGCTGCCGCTGCTGCGGCGCATGACCACGCCCGACAACGCGCGTTTCGAATAGGAGCTCCCATGAGGCTCATACCTACTGCGGCGATCACGCTGGCGTTACTCGCCCCCGCCGTCGCGGCCGTACCCCCCGCGGGGGCGGCCGGCGGAGGCTACTCGGCCACGATCCGGCGCACCGAGTACGGCATCCCGCACATCACCGCCAAGGACTACGGCGGCCTCGGATTCGGGTACGGCTACGCCTTCGCCCAGGACAACCTGTGCACGCTGGCCTCCTGGGTGGTGACGCTGCGCGGCGAACGCTCCCGCTACTTCGGCCCGGAGGCCGAGTCAGACGATCCGGTCCGCCCGGTCTCCAACCTCGCCGGCGACGTCTACTACAAGAGCGTCGCCGCCTCCGGCGTCGTACGGCGGCTGCTGGCCCGGCCCGCGCCGGTCGGCCCGAGCGACGAGCTGCGCCGCCTGGTCGACGGCTACGTCGCCGGATACAACCGCTACCTCGCGGACACCGGCGTGGCGAACCTGCCCGACCCCACCTGCCGGAGCAAGGCGTGGGTCGGTCCGATCACCGCCACCGACATGTGGAACAACCTGCTCGACCTCGCCCGCATGACGTCGAGCTCCTCGTTCAAGGAGGCCGTCACCGGGATAGCCGAACCCGAATCTGAGGGACCGAAGCCCGAGCCGGCGGCGGGCAGCAACGCATGGGCGCTCGGCCGTCGGGCCACGCGCGGGGGCGGCGGCATGGTGCTGGCCGACCCGCACTTCCCCTGGCAGGGGATCCGCCGCTTCTACCAGGTCCAGCTCACCATCCCCGGCGTGCTCGACGTCTCCGGCGGCAGCCTGTACGGCACCCCGGTCGTCCAGATCGGCCACAACGCCAAGGTCGCCTGGACCCACACCGTCTCCCACGCCCAGCACTTCACCGTCTACCGGCTGAAGCTCGCGGACGGCCACAGCTACACCGTGGACGGCCGGGCCGAGCCGATGGGCGAGCAGGAGGTGGAGGTCACCCTGCCGGACGGCACCGTCTCCGGCCACACGCTCCTCACCTCCCGCTACGGCCCGGTGCTCGCCATCGGCCGGACCGACGAGGCCGCGTACGCGCTGGCCGACGCGAACGCCGCCAACCTGCGGGCGGCCGACGAGTGGCTGGCGATGGCCAGGGCGGGCAACCTCGACGAGCTGCGCACGGCCCAGCGGACCTACCAGGGGATGCCGTTCGTCCACACCCTCGCCACCGACGCGAGCGGGACCGCCTACTTCGCCGACACCTCGCTCGTCCCCCACGTCACCGACGCCGAGGCGGAGCGCTGCGCCAGTCCCTCGCCTCCGGGCCTCGATGCGTACGTCCTGGACGGCTCGACGTCCGCGTGCCTGTGGGGCAGGGACGGCGACTCCGTCGTGCCGGGCGTCTTCGGGCCGGGCAACCAGCCGAGGCTGGTCCGCGCCGACTACGTGGCCAACTCCAACAACACCTACTGGATGACGAACCCGGCGAAGCCGCTCACCGGCTATCCCGAGGCGTACGGCCAGACGGGCACCGACCTGGAGCCGCGCCCCCGGGTAAGCCTCGACATGATCGCCCAGCGGCTGTCCGGCGCCGACGGGCTCGGCACGCCCGGCTTCACGCTGGAGACGCTGCAGGCCACGGTGCGCGGCAAGCGCAACCTCACCTTCGAGCTCATGCGCGACGACCTGCTGAAGCTGTGCCGCACCACCCCGAACTCCTGGACGTGCGCGAGGCCTGCCGGACGTTGGAGAAGTGGAACGGGCGCGCCACCCTGGACGGCGAGGGCGCCGTCCTGTGGCGCGAGTTCTTCAGCCGGCTGGGCCGCCCCACCAAGCCGGGAGAGCCGGTCTTCAGCCCGTGGCGGGTGCCGTTCGACCCCGCGCGCCCGCTGACCACCCCGAGCGGGCTCAAGAGCGACGACCCGACCGTACGGCAGGCCCTCGCCGACGCCGTGCTCCGCTTCCGGTCCAACCGGATTCCGCTGACGCTCACCCCCGGGCAGGCGCAGAGCTACTCCTCGATCCCGATTCCCGGCTGCACAGAAGGAGAGGGCTGCTTCGACCGGGTGCGCACGGGCGGACCGCTGGGCACGGACGGACGCTATCCGGAGGTGAACACCGGCTCCAGCTTCATGATGGCCGTCGAGCTCACCAAGGACGGCCCCCGCACGCGGACCGTCCTCACCTACTCCCTGTCCGCCAACCCCGCGTCGCCGCACCACACCGACCAGACGGCGCTGTTCTCGCGCGGCGGGTGGGTGACCGAGCGCTTCACGCCGGCCGAGATCGCCGCCGATCCGCACCTCGAAACCGTCACGGTCCACGGAGGGCATTGACCCGGGTAAGTCAGCCCTCTTAGCCCCCATCGGTGGACATTGCGGGTTATGCTGCCTGACAACCGCCGCGCGGGGGCCCCGGCGATCTCTGACGTCTTCGACGGAGGCCGGATGAGAGGCGACGACCACACCGCCCTTGGGTTGAGTAAGCGAGAGAGCGAGGTCATGGAGCTGATCGCGACAGGTCACTCCAATGGCGAGATCGCCCAGCGGCTGTTCCTGAGCGAGAAGACCGTGAAGAACCACGTGAACCGCATCTACGCGAAGCTGGGCGTGGAGTCGCGGGTCAGGGCCATCTGCCGCTGGCGCGGCGAGGCGGAGCCGTCCGGGGAAGGACGGGAGAGGTGCTCAGACGCCGGCGAGGCAGGCGCGGAGACCGGCGAGGCCGTGCTCAAGCTCGTCGGGCTGGACGGACAGGGCAGGGCGTAGCCGCACCGACCGCTCGCCGCAGCGCAGGACCAGGATCGCCCGCTCCTCCCGCAGCCGGGTGACCAGCCCGCCGGGGTCGGGGACGTCGAAGGCGCACATGAGCCCACGACCCCGCGCGTTGGCGACCAGGCCGTCGGACTCCAGGCCCCGCAGGGCGCCCAGCAGCTTCTCGCCCAGGATGGCCGCTCTCGGGATCAGCCCGTCCCGCTCGATGATCTCCAGCATCCGGCGGGACCGCACCATGTCGGTCAGCCCGCCACCCCAGGTGGAGTTGATCCGGCCGCTCACCCGGAACACGTTGTCCGGCACCAGGTCCACCCTGCGGCCCGCCATGATGCCGCCGACCTGCACCTTCTTCGCGAAGGCCACGATGTCGGGGGCCAGCCCGAGCTGCTGGTACGCCCAGGGCGTGCCGGTGAGACCCACCCCGGTCTGCACCTCGTCCAGCACGAACAGCGCCTCGTACTCGTGGCACAGGCCCTGCATGGCCCGCAGGAACTCGGGGCGCATGTGGTTGTCGCCCCCTTCGCCCTGGATCGGCTCGGCGATGAAGCAGGCGATGTCGTGGCGGAACCGCTCGAACGCCTCCCTCGCCTGCGCCAGCGCCCGCTTCTCGGCGCGTTCGACGTCCCCGAGGTGGATCGCCGGGACGTCGACGCGCGGCCAGTAAAACCGGGGGAACCGGTCGGTCTTGACGGCGTCGGTGTTGGTGAGCGAGAGCGCGTAGCCGCCGCGGCCGTGGAAGGCCCGGGTCAGGTGGAGGACCCGGGTGCCGAGACCCGGGTGGCGGCCGTGGGCTTCATTCCAGCGGCTCTTCCAGTCGAAGGCGCATTTGAGGGCGTTCTCCACGGCCGCCGACCCACCCTCGACGAAGAACAGGTGCGGCAGTTCCGGGTCGCCGAGCACCCGCCGGAACGTCTCGACGAACTCGGCGAGGTGCACGGTGTAGATGTCGGAGTTGGCGGGCTTGTTGGCCGCCACCCGGCCGAGCAGTCCGACGAACCCGGGGTCGCCGGCGAAGGGGTTGACCCCGAGCGGCGAGGAGGCGAAGAACGTGTAGAAGTCCAGATACCTGCGCCCGTCACGGGCGTCGACCAGCCAGGAGCCCGCGCTCCGGTCCAGGTCGAGCACCAGCCGGAAGCCGTCGACGAGCAGGTGCCGTGCGAGGGCGTCGTGCACAGCGCTGGGGTCCATGTCGCCTCCGCGTCAGGCCGGGAGACGAGATGATTCCCTCACAGTCGGTCATCTATGTGAATGGTTTCCGCCTTACTACCGTCCGGGAAGAATATTTTTCAGACGAGAAGTTTTCCCGACTACGGACGCGACCACCCCGGCGATGACGAAACGAACGCGGTTGTGTACTTTTGCTTCAGAATCCGTGGCCGACACTGGGTTCGGCAAGCTTTTCTGAGGCAGGGAACATGATCGACCGTACTCACCTGGCCCGGCTGCTCGACCGCGAGCGTGGCCTCTTCCGGGAGCGGAACCCGCGCTCGGCCGCCGCGTACGAGCAGGCGAGAGGGCATCTCTTCGGCGGCGTGCCGATGACGTGGATGAACAAGACGGCCGCGGGCTTCCCGCTGTACCTGGCCGAGGCCCACGGCGCCCGCGTCACCGACCTCGACGGCCACGAGTACGTCGATCTCTGCCTCGGCGACACGGGCGCGATGGCCGGGCACTCACCGCGGGCGACCGTGGAGGCGGTCGCCGACCGCTTCGGCCGCCTGGGCGGCGCCACCGTGATGATGCCGACCGAGGACGCGGCCTGGGTCGGCGCCGAACTCGGCCGCCGGTTCGGCCTGCCGTACTGGAGCTTCTCGCTGACCGCCACCGACGCCAACCGGTGGGCGATCCGACTGGCCCGGGCGATCACCGGAAGGCCGAAGATCCTGGTGAACAGCTACTGCTACCACGGCAGCGTGGACGAGGTGCTGATCGTGGTCGGCCCGGACGGCCGGCAGGTGTCCCGCGAGGGCAACGTCGGCGCACCGGTCGACCCCACTGTGACCTCCCGCGTCGTGGAGTTCAACGACCTGCCCGCGCTTGAGCGCGAGCTGGCGTACGGCGACGTCGCGGCGGTCCTGATGGAGCCCGCCCTGACCAACATCGGGATCGTGCTGCCCGAGCCCGGCTACCTGGAGGGCGTGCGCGAGCTGACCCGGCGGCACGGCAGCCTGCTGATCAACGACGAGACCCACACCTTCTCGGCCGGGCCCGGCGGCTGCACGAAGGCCTGGGACCTGCGTCCCGACATCGTGACGATCGGCAAGGCCGTCGGCGGCGGCATCCCGAGCGGCGGGTACGGCCTGTCGGCCGAGGTCGCCGCGCGGATCGAGGCGATGGACGGGCTCGACCTGGTCGACATGGGCGGGGTCGGCGGCACGCTGGCGGGCAACCCCCTGTCGGTCGCCGCCATGCGGGCCACGCTGGAGCACGTGCTCACCGACGACGCGTTCACCGCCATGACCGAGCTGGCGACCCGCTTCGCCAAGGGGGTCGAGGAGATCATCGGCGACCACGGCCTGCCGTGGTCGGTCAGCCGGCTGGGCGCACGCGCCGAGTATCGCTTCACCAGCCCGGCCCCGCGCAACGGCGGCGAGTCGAACGCGGCCGGCGATCCCGACCTGGACGACTACCTGCACGTCTACCTGGCCAACCGGGGAGTGCTGCTCACGCCGTTCCACAACATGGCGCTGATGTCCCCGGCCACCACCGAGGCCGACGTGGACCGGCACCACGAGGTGTTCGCGGCGGCGGTCGCCGAGCTGGTCGCATGATCCCGGACGAGATCGACCGGGTCCTGCTGAGCGAGCTGCAGCGGGACGGCCGGGCCTCCTACACCGCGCTCGCCGAGGCGACCGGCCTGTCCGCCCCCGCCGTACGGCAGCGGGTGCAGCGGCTGCGCGACGAGGGCGTCGTGCAGATCGTCGGGGTCACCGACCCGATGGCGCTGGGCCTGCCGGTCATGGCGCTGATCGGCGTACGCGTCGACAGCGACGTGCACGAGGTCGCCGACCGGATCAGCGAACTGTCCGGCGTGATCTACGTGGTGCTCACGGCGGGCTCGTTCGACCTGTTCGCCGAGGTGGTGTGCCGGGAGCCCGCCGAGCTCCTCGCCGTGCTCAACGACCACGTCAAACGGGTGCCCGGCGTCACCAGGGCCGAGGCGTTCACCTACTTCGGGATCCACACCCACCGGTTCGCCTGGCCCGGTGTCTGAAGGGTCTAGAGGGCCTTCAGGAAGCGGGCGGCGATGGGCACGGCGGCGCTCCGCCCGGTGCCGCCGTGCTCGACGAACACGGCGAAGGCGAGGTCGCCCTGGTAGCCGATGAACCAGGCGTGGTCCTGGCCGCCCTGCCAGTCCTCCGCCGTGCCGGTCTTGCCGGCCACACCCTCCGGCAGGTGGGCCTCGGCGGCGGTCCCGTCGACGGTGACCGCGCTCATCAGGTCACGCAGCCCCTCCGCCACGTTCGACGGCAGGGGCACGCTCTGCGGCAGCTCGCCCTGGGACGCGTCATCCGCCAGCGGGCGGGCCGGCCGCCACTCGCCGCTCTTCACCGCCGCCGCGACCAGCGCCATGCACAGCGGGGTCGCCTCGACCGTGCCCTGCCCGAAGGAGTCCTCGGCGAGCGCGTCGGGGTTCTCCGGCCGTTTCAGGCTGCCGCACGTGTAGCCACCACCCTGCCCACTGCCCTCCCCGCCGCCGCTCTCCCCCTGCACGCCGAAGCCGAACGCCCTCGCCTGCTCGACCAGCCTGTCGGCGTTCAGCCGCTCGACCGTCAGCCGGGCGAAGGTGGTGTTGCACGACAGGGCGAAGGCGTGGCGCAGCGTGACCGCCCCGTGGTCCTCGTCGTGGTAGTTGTGGATAGGCCGGTGGAAGGGGATCTGGTACACCGCCGGGCACTCCACTGTGGTGTCGGGGGCCAGCCCTCCACCGAGCAGGGCGGCGGCCGTGACCGTCTTGAACGTCGAACCGGGGGCGTACTTGCGCTCGAAGGCGCCCCGTCCGCCCAGACGGTCGGCGACCGCGAGGATCTCCCCGGTCGTCGGTCGTACGGCGACGATGGCGGCCCGCTGCGGCACGCCGTCGAGCGCCCGGGCCGCCGCCGCCTGAACCGACCACTCGATGGTCGTCCGCACGCCGGCCGGTTGCTGCTTGGGCGTGTAGGCGAGGACGACCTTCGACGGCGATGCCGGGTTCTCGACCCGCAGCTCCCACCCCACCTCGACACCGTTCGTGGGCGCCGCCACCTGGCCCGCCAGCCCGTCGAGGTACGCGTCGGCGTCCGAGTCCTGGGGGAACTCCTCTCCCTCCCGGGTCACCGGCCGCAGCGGCCCGGTCGTCGGCGTGGTCCTGACGAGGCGGCCACCGGCTTCGATCTCGGGAAACAGGACGGCCGGCGTCCACAGGACCTTCCAGGTGGCGTCCCTTACGGCCAGGCGCAGGACCGAGTCGAAACGCCAGGGCCCCTTGTCCGGCTCGTCCCGCTCCTGCGTGAAGGGCACCTCGGCCGTCTCGTCCCCGTCGCGTTTCACCGTCCCGGGCGTGATCCGCATCGAGTTCGACAGCGCAGCGTCCTCGAACTGGCGGTGCTGGTCGGCGAAGTCGGCCGGCGGCTCGTCGACGAGGTCGCGCATCGCCTCGTAGTCGCCCTTGGTCCAGGCGTCGAAGTAGGCGGCGGCCGTCTCGTCCGGCGAGCCGTCCGGACGCAGTTCGAGCGTTCGCGGAAGGGTGGGGGACGCGACCGGCGTGGCGACCATCACCGGCTCCTGCCTGCCCGAGACCACGAGGCCGACCACGCCGAAGACGAAAATGGCCGCGGCGACCGTGACGAGGGCGAGCAGGGCCCTGTTCCGCATACGGTTCTCATATCACGCGAAAGGAGCCAAAGGTGGCAAGGAGCAAAGAACCGTTGCCAGGCCGCTATCAAGTGACCTTCGGCGAGGTGGAGCTCCTGCGCGACCTCGACCGGCCCGACGGGTGGATGCTGATCAGGGACGGCGTGCCCCAGTCGTACGTGGACCTGACCGATCCCACCTATCTGGACTTCTCCTACGTACAGCTCATCGCCGCCGTGATCGACTGCCTGCCGGAGGGCCCGCTCGACGCCGTGCACGTCGGCGGCGGGGCCTGCACGATCCCGCGTTACGTCTCCGCCCGCAGGCCCGGGTCCCGGCACATCGTCGTCGAGCCGGACGCCGGACTGGTCCAGCTCGTACGCGACCAGCTGAGGCTTAAGTCCGTGCCCCGGCTGAAGGTCCGGGTGGCGGACGGCCGCACGGCGACCGCCGCCCTGCCGGACGCCTCGGCCGACCTGTTCGTGCTTGACGCGTTCTCGGGCGCGACCATGCCGGTCGAACTCGCGACCGCGGAGTACATGGCGGAGATCGCCCGTGTCCTGCGTCCCTCCGGTACCGCCCTCATCAACGTCGCGGACGGCAAGGGCCTGCCTTTCGTCAAACGGGTCGTCTCCACGGCCGCCCGCGTGTTCCCCCACACCGCACTGCTCGCCGAGCCCGGCATCCTGCGCGGCCGCAGGTTCGGCAACGTCATCCTGACGGCGGCCCCCGGGCAGTTGCCCGTCGAGGCGCTGACCCGCAGGGCCGCGGGCGGCCTCACCCAGGCCCGATGCGTCGCGGACGGGGACCTGACCCGGCTGGTCGCCGGGGCCGCCCCCATCCACGACGGCGACTCCGTCCTCGCCCCCGTACCCCCGGCCGACCTGTTCGGCTGACCGGCCAGCGGCGTCGAGGGGTTCAGAGTCATAGGCGCCGCCGGGCGCTGCGGGGGTTTCGGGAGTCTCGGGGGTTGCGGTAGGTGAAGGCCCAGCGGTCGTCGCCGATCTTGCGGCGGGTGTAGCGGTTCGGGTGGCGGTAGCGGTCGCGGTTGTGGAACTGGCACGCCGGCCCCAGCAACTTGAGGTCGGTCAGCCCGCCACTGCACCAGTCCTCGGCGTGGTCGACCTGGCACATCGTGGCGGGCAACGGGCAGCCGTCCACCCAGCAGATCGCATACCGGGCGAAGACCGCCCGCCGCTGAGCCGGGGTGGCCAGGCGCACCTTGCGGCCCATGTCCAGCACCTGCCCACCGGCGTCCATCACGATCCGCACCAAAGTGCTGGTGCGAGCCAGCCGATGCACGCTGGCAACAGGCAGCAGCTGCCCGGTCGCCAGGATCAGCCCCGGCAACCCCCGCAACCACACCCCCGGCGGCGGACTGTTCACCCCCACCCCAGGCCACGCGTCATCGTCGCGTTCCACCCCCGGCGGAGCGTCGGCTCCTGTCCGGGACGTCTCATGCCGCGCCTCGCCTGTCCAGGAGGCGTGCCGGTAGCCCTCCGTCGGGCAGTCGTCGGCAGGGCAGTCGTCGGCAGGGCAGTCGTCGGCAGGGCGGTCCTCGCCGGGGCAGCCGTGAGCACGGCGATCCCCAGGGCGATCCCCGCTTGGACCGTCCTCCGTGTGAGCGCCAGTGGCGTCGTCACTCTTGGTCGGGGGCTCAGTCGGGGGATCGGGGGCATGCGTCTGCTGCGCACGAGTGCGCTGCGGATACCACGCTCGGTGTCTGTGCGTCTCTGCCTCGTCAGCATGCCCCTGCCGGGTGTCGTCGACCTCGCCGACCTCACCAACCTCGCCGAGGGCGGCACGCTCGTCGCCGTGGGCCGCGTCGAAGTGCGGCCAGACGACAGCCGGGCCGCCTGTGGCCGGGTGCTCGGGAGCAGAGGGCTCGCTGCCGGCGTCGGTTGTGCCGGCGTAAGGCGTGCCAAAGTCCTCGCTGACGCAGGCGTCAGCGCCGGGGACGGAGCCAGGGCCGCAGGAGCCGAGGTCGGGGCCGGGGCCGGGGCCGGGGCCGTCGCTCGGGTCGGTGTCTGAGGGGTCGCTGGTGGGGTGGTCGCCCGAGGGGTCGGTGCCTGAGGGGTCGCTGGTGGGGTGGCCGGCTGGGGGGTCGTTGGGGAGGGATTCGGCGGTGACCAGCACCAGAAGCTCGGTCGCGATCTTGTTGTCCAGGAACGCGATGACAGCATCGGCGTTCCGCACGCTCAGCGTGCGGTCGTCGCCCTCAGCCTTGGGCTTGGCGTAGACGTCCAGCAGGTGCTGCAACCGCGCGGCCGCCTCCACCGGCAGGTAGAACTCTCCCTCCAGCCCGCCGTTCCTGCGCCGCCGCACCCGGAAGAACCGGCGGTCGAAGTCGGCCTGTTCATCGTTTTCGTGGCCGTCGGGGTCCAGCACCGCCCGCAGATACCGCCCCGCCTTGGCCACCTCCGCCGCACCCGCCGAACCCGCCAACTCCAGCAGAATCCCCTCAGCCGTCGTCGCCTGGTCGTCGGTCAACCCCGCGGTGGCCGTGCAGATCGCCTCCACGATCCCCTCGGGCAAGCTGCCCTCGGCGAACCGCTCACGCACCCGCGACAGACGACCCAACTCCACGCCCATCGTCACCAACCGGCCCGCACCCGGGATGGTCATCCCCCCGACGCTGCGCAGCCACAACCGGGTGGAGGCGTGCCCATGGTTCCTCGCCTCTCCGGCCCGATGCACCAGGCCCACCCGGGCGGCCAACGCCGAAGTGATCCGATCCCGGGCCGACAGCAACTCCTCAGCCTCCGCCAGACACACCTCCGCCGACTCAGGCACCGGCACCAGCGCCACCGCCCGGGCCGCCTCACCAACAGCCGCCACCGCCACCCACGACGACGACCCACCGGCACCAGAAGCATCCCGGCCCGGGCCCGCATCGCTCCGGTCGGCGCCTGTGGCACCGCCCGATACACCACCGGACCCACCACCAGAAGCACCAGCGGAAGCGCCACTGTAAGCACCCTCGGCACCATCCGGACAAGCCGCGTCGGGAGAAGCACAACCAGGAGAATCGCCGTCAGGACAAGCACCGTCGGCGGCACCACCATCAGTGCGCCCTGCATCCGTGCGCGCGGCAGCGGCACCGGCAGGGCCGGGGGCGCCGCTGCCGGCACCTCCTGCGTAAGGGGCAGAGGCGGCGGAACCGACTCCAGGGCCGGGCATGTCGGCATGGTCAGGAGCGCCATCAGAGGCGAGGCCATTCGCGGTTTCGTCAGCGATGGAGTCGTCAACGGCAGCGGTACCCGCACGAGTCGTAAATGCTCGCATGAAGGGGAAATTCGCCGGGATACCGTGCCGGCTCGCGTGCTCTCGCGTATCGGGATCGACGATCGGCACGTATTCACGGGCAAGTGCGCCCTCGGAAGACCAAAGGGGCGAGCCAGCAATGAGCTGATCCCACCAGTCGCCATCACCAGTATCGTTCGAACGACGGAGGCGCTCAGGATCAGTGTCGAACAGATCCATCATACCTCCCCTGCCGATTCGAAATCCTGTATGAATTCTTCCACACCAGCGTGCCACGAACACCCTGAGCAGCGATTTTGCTGGAGTCACAGGCGCGCAGGGACGACGCTGAGACAGCGAAACAAATAAATCGGCATATATCACCCTGCGCGACGTACTGCACGATGTCGTCAGCTCCCAGCACAAATTGCACAGTCACGTGCCGATCAAAGCCACTACATAAGGGGGCTCAGCCGGACGAAAGCGCCCAAAAAAAGCCGCAGCAAGGGGCGGGACGACTCCGCGAACCATGCCCGGGTGCAGCGGCGTGACGCCGCACCCGCGACGCGCAGGGCCGGCGGCAGTGTGGGCAGCGCGGGCAGCGCGGGCTTCGAGGATCGGGAGCCCGTGCTTCAGGGTTGTGCGGATCCTGCCTCGTGGTCGGC
Source organism: Microbispora sp. H10670 (assembly GCF_014161385.1). Classification (NCBI taxonomy): domain Bacteria; kingdom Bacillati; phylum Actinomycetota; class Actinomycetes; order Streptosporangiales; family Streptosporangiaceae; genus Microbispora; species Microbispora sp. H10670. The sequence goes on from NZ_JABBWW010000003.1 coordinate 311,574, forward strand.
GACTATGGCGTCGATGCGGGCGGCGAGTTTGTAGTCGAGGTCGGTGAGGCCGCCCGCGTCGTGGGTGGTCAGCGCCAGATGCAGGGTGCGCCACCGGATGTCGATGTCGGGATGGTGGTTCAGCGCCTCGGCCTGCTCGGCGATGTCGTTGACGATCGCGATGGCCGTACGGAAGTCGCGGGCGACGACGGTCCTGCGGATCGTGTCACCCTCGCGACGCCACTCGGAAGCCTCGTACATGAGTTCAGGACATCACGAAAACCCGCCGATTGTGTAGATTCGCCGGGTGGATGACGGGGTGGACGAGCAGGTGAACGAACGAGTGGACGAGCTGCGGCGTGAGCTGTGCGAGTACGGCCGCAAGGCGGCGGAACTCGGTCTGGTGATCGGGACCTCGGGCAACCTGAGCGCCCGGGAGGGCGACCTGGTCGTCGTCACTCCGTCGGGGGTGGCGCTCGACCGGCTCCGGCCCGAGGACTGCCCGGTCCTCGACCTCACCGGCCGGGTGGTCGACGGCGGGACCCGGCCCTCCTCGGAGACGCCGACGCATCTCGCCCTGTATGAGGCGACCTCCGCGCGGGCCGTGGTCCACACCCACTCGGTCTTCGCGACCGTCGTCGCCTCCACCATGACCGAGCTGCCGCCGGTCCACTACAACGCGCTGCTGCTCGGCGGCACGGTCCGGGTCGCCCCGTACGCGACGTACGGCACGCCGGAACTGGCGCAAGGCGTCCTCGCCGCGATCGAGGGCAGGCAGGCCGCCCTGATGGCCAGTCACGGCGCGGTGACGATCGGGAACGGCCTGGAGCAGGCGTTCGAGGCGACCCGCCTGCTCGAATGGCTGTGCGAGGTCTACGTCCGCGCCCTGGGGGTGGGCCGGCCCGCGGTGCTCACCGAGGACCAGCTCACCGCCGTGATCGAACGTGCGCTCGCCGGCTGACCTCACGCCTAGGACCTGAACCAGCCACGGGGCTCAGCCCAGCACGGCCTTCCTGGCGAGTCCGAGCGGCAGTCCGCCCGACCCGGCGATCGTGTCGTGGAAGGTCCGCAGGTCGCCCGCGTAGTCGGCCCTGATGCGCTCGATCTCCAGTGCGCCGGTGAGGTACGAGGGAGCCTGGGTGGGCCAGGCGCAGTAGCGGCTGACCTCTCCAGCGGCGGTCCCCGGCGACAGGGACGCCTTCGTGGTGAGGAACTCCTCCGCCTGCTCCGGCGTCATGTCGTCGCAGTGCAGCGCGGTGTCCACCACGATGCGGGCGGCCCGCCAGATGCGGCAGTCGAGGTGGGCGAGCTCGGTCTGCGGGGTGTCGAAGTATCCCTGCTCGTGCATCAGCTTCTCGACGTAGAGCGCCCAGCCCTCCACGAAGTACGGCGTACGGAAGATCTTGCGGGCGCGGCGCGGATTGCCGGCCATCCACCCGAGGTGCCAGTGATGCCCGGGGTAGGCCTCGTGGACGCTGATCGAGGGCATCTGGGCCCGTGAGTTGGTCCGCAGCCGCTGCCGCACCTGCTCCTCGGTGAAGCCGTCCGGCGTGTACGGCACGAAGAAGATCCCGTCCCGCGAGGCCGACAGCGGCGGCGGGGCGAGGTAGCTCGCCACGGCGATGATGGGCCGCTGGAACTCCGGAGACGGCTCGACGCGGCACTCCTCCCCCTCCGGGAAGGTCACCAGTCCCCGCTCGCGGACGAAGTCGCGGGCCCGCAGCGTCTCGGCCTCGTACTCGGCGCGCATGGCCTCCAGGGTCGGCGGGTGGTCGTCCATGAGCGACTCCATCGCCTCCCGCCAGGTGCCCGGTCCGAGGCGGGACGCGACCTCGGTCATCCGCCCGTCGAGCTCGGCCCAGGCCTGCCTGCCCTTCTCGTGCAGCTCGGGGGCGCCGTACCCGAGCATCTCCCGCTCGCGCAGCAGGGCGGAGTAGAGCTCCTCGCCCATCCGCCAGCTGCCCCCCGGCCGGAAGTCCTCCAGGAAGCGGACCAGCCCGTCGAAGGCGTCGGCGGCGGGCTCGGCGGCCCGGGCGAGCCGCGCCCGCAGCTCCGGGTCGCCGACCTGGGCGGGCAGCGTCTCGGTCAGGAACCGGCGTCCCGTACGCGCCTGGTCGAGGCCGCGCCGGACCAGCAGGTCGGCGGCGATCTCTGGGTCCAGGTTCGCCCGGCAGGCGGCGAGCACGGCCGGCACCTCGGCGAGGCGCGCGGCGGCGGCGTCGACCAGCTCGGCCTCCGGCTTGAGGCGCTGCTGGAACGGCGTGAACATCGAGGCGAAGACCAGACCGAGGTAGGCGGCCGGATCACGCCGCCACTCCGGCCAGCGGGCCAGCGCCACGGCGCCGCGCAGATGGGCGGCGACCAGGTCGCGGTCGATCTCGTCCCCCGGGTCCTCGGGGGCCGCCTCCGACAGCTTGCGCAGCCATTCCTCGGCCGCCCGCTCCCGTCCCGTGAAGGCGGCCTCGCTGAAGTCGCCCAGCGTGCGGTCGTACCCGTCGGCCCCCAGCAGAGCGGCCATGACCGGGTTCTCGGCCAGGTACCAATCGATGAACTCGTCCACCAGCGTCATAGCGCCCGACTCTATCCGCGACACTTGTGTGGAAGCCCCCAGATAAGGAGCAATCGGTGCCCCTGCAGATCACCGGAGCCCCCAGCGACCCCGACCTGATCCGCCTGCCCTGGGACCTCCCCCTCGAAGAATGGCCCGTCCACCACCTGGTGACGCTGCCGCGCGGCATCTCCCGGCATGTCGTGCGCTTCGCCCGGCTGTCCGGCCGGGTCTACGCGATCAAGGAGATCAGCACCCGGTACGCCAAGCGGGAGTACCGCCTGCTGTGGGATCTGGCCCGGCACGACGCGCCGTCGGTCGAGCCGGTGGCCGTGGTGACCGGGCGCAGCGCCGCCGACGGCTCGGAGCTCGACTCCGCCCTGATCACCCGGCACCTGCAGTTCTCCCTGCCGTACCGCGCCGTGCTGTCGGGCTCGGTGCGGCCCGACACGCTGACCCGCCTGCTCGACGCGCTCGCCGTGCTGCTCGTACGGCTCCACCTGAGCGGCTTCTACTGGGGCGACTGCTCGCTGTCGAACACGTTGTTCCGCCGGGACGCCGGCGCGTTCGCCGCCTATCTCGTGGACGCCGAGACCGGCGACCTCCACCCCGCGATCAGCGAGGGCCAGCGCGCCCACGACATCGACGTGGCGCACGTGAACATCTACGGGGAGATGCTCGACCTGGAGGCCGGCGGGCTGCTCCACCCGACCATCGACCCGCTGGTCTTCGCCGACCAGCTGGTCGAGCGTTATCACCGGCTGTGGGACGAGCTGACCGAGGACGAGATCATCGAGGAGGTCGACTGGCACCGGGTCGACCAGCGGGTCCGCCGGCTCAACTCGCTCGGTTTCGACGTGGCCGAGATGATGGTGCGCCGCAAGGCCGGCACGTCCCGGCTGATCGTACGGCCGAAGGTCGTGGACGCCGGGCACCACCAGCGCCGGCTGCTCCGCCTGACCGGCCTCGACGTGGAGGAGAACCAGGCCAGGCGGCTGCTCAACGACCTCGACGCGTTCCGGGTGTCGAACGGGCTGCGGCACGAGGACGAGGCGATCGTGGCGCACCGCTGGCTGGCCGAGGTGTTCCAGGCGGTGGTGAGCGCGATCCCGGCCGCCATGCGGCGCAAGCTGGAACCGGCCCAGCTCTTCCACGAGGTGCTCGACCACCGCTGGTACATGTCGGAGGCGGCCGGCAAGGACGTCGGCCTGGACGCCGCGGTGCGGTCCTACGTGGACAACGTCCTGGTGCACAAGCCCGACGAGAAGGCCGTCATCGTCACCGCGGATCCGCTGTCCCCCTGAGCTACGTGAGGGTCTCCAGGTAGCGGGCGGCGTCGGGGACGCGGTCCTCGCCGAAGACGCGGACGCCGTTCAGCTCCAGCAGCGCGGTGGTCACCCCCTGCCCCGGGGTGGTCCTGCCGCGGTGGGTGCCGTCGCAGATCCGCAGCGACCCGCACGACGGGCTGCCCTCCTTGAGGACCGCGATCCGTACGCCGGAGGACCGGGCGGCGGCGAGGGCCTGCCGCGCCCCGGACAGGAACGCCTCGGTCACGTCGGCGCCGTCCGGCGTCAGGATCCGGGCCTCCCCCGCCAGCACCGCCGCACCGCCCGCTCCGCCCTCGATCTCGGCCGGCGGGCGGGGCACGGGCAGCCCGCCCTCGACCTCGGGGCAGAACGGCACGAGCCGCCCCTCCGCCCGCCACCGGGCGAGCAGGTCGTCGTCACTCGTCTTGGCCCCGCCGTCGTACCGCACCCGGCGGCCGAGCAGGCAGGCGCTGACCAGGATCCGTTCCACGCCTCCCATTCTGGCCGCCGTACGAGGCTCCCCGCGCCCTGCCCACCGAGACGCTCGATACGAGGAAATTTCACGAAAACCGGGATTACCAGTCCGGGGAGAACAATTCTTATTCTTATGGATTAATCCATTCATCCCAGCCCGTTTCCGACTCGGGTGGCCCGTCCACCTGCTCCTCTAATGTTGGCCGCGCTGTACCGGCGAGGCGTGACGTGACGGGAGTGACGGGAGTGACGGGTTGATCGGGATAGAGGACTGCCTCTCGGAGGCCATGTCGATCCCTGGCGCGCTCGGCGCCATTCTGGTCGACCACACCAGCGGAATGGCCGTCGCGGCGAGGGGGATCGCCGATCCCGGCCGGGCGGCCGCCGGGCTCAGCGCGGCCTACCGCGCCACGCTCGACGGCGTAGCGACGGCGTCCGAGGAGACCGGCCTCCGGGTCGAGGACGTGATCGTGACCACCGGCACGTCCTACCACCTCGTACGGCCCATGGAGATGATGTTCGACGGCCCGCTGCTGCTGTGCGTACGGCTGGACGTGGAGCGGGCGAACCTCGCCCTGGCCCGGCTGCGGCTGCGCGCCGTCACGGACGAGCTGGTCGCCTCCTGATGGGAACCCGGCCCGGGTCCGCTCCGGCTCTGGACACCGTGCTCACCGGTCTCGCCCAGGACGAGGCCACCGGCTCGCTGCGGGTGGGCAAGGAGGGCACGGTTTACCTCGTACGCGGGCGGGTGTCGTACGTGGACTGCGCGGCCACGCCCGGGGTGGAGGACCTGCTCGGCGGATCGGGCCGGATCGACGCCGCCGGGATCCGGCACGCGCGGCAGGAGGCCGGGCCGGGCGGGGACGGCGGCGCGCTGCTCGTGAGCAGGGGTATGCTCAGCCGGGGCGAGCTGGAGTTCTGCGTGCTGTCGGCCACGCTGGACGCCGCGTTCTTCCTGCTCGCCCCGAGGACGCTCCGGACCAGGTTCAGGGCGGGCGACGCGCACTGGCTCGGGGTCCACTGGTTCTTCGACGTGCCGGGGCTGCTGCGCGAGTGCGCCAGGCGGCGGGCGCGGCTGGAGCGGGCGTGGCCGTCGGCCGAGCTGGACGCGCGGCCGGTGACGCCCCTGCGGCGGATTCCCGGCACCCACGCGCTGCTCACCCGGTTGCAGTGGGAGCTGCTGCTGGCCGCCGACTCCACCGCCACTCCGGTCGAGCTGGCCCGCCGTCTCGGGCACCCGGCCTACTCCACGCTGCTGGCCGTACGGGAGCTCGCGGCGGCGGGCCTGCTGGCGAGGGACCAGGCGGCACCGGACGAACAGCCGGACGAACGGCCGGACGAACAGCCGCACGAACCGCCGGCCGCGCTGCCCAGACGCGCGCCCCGGCCGGCGGCGGTTCCGGTCGCCGGCGCCGTGACCGACGTGAACCTGCTGCTCAGAGTGCGTGACGCGCTGGAGGCGCTGTAGTGATCGGGTGGCTCAAGCGGGCCGGAAGGGATGCCTCGGTGGATCTTCGCCAGGACATACATCGGGAGCTGGTCGTCCTGCGCGAGCGGGCGCCCGAGATCACCGGGGCGCTCACGTGCACGGTCGACGGCATGCTCGTGACCACTGACCTCTCCACCGGCACAGGCACAGGCACCGAGCAGACGGCGGCGCTCACGTCGGCGCTGCTGTCGCTGAGCCGGAAGATGACCGATCTCGCCCAGATCGGGCGGCTGGAGGAGACGCTGGTCTCCGCGGCCCAGGGGCACACCGCGTGCTACGCCGCGGGACCCACGCTCGTCCTCACCGTTCTCGCGGGCCCGGGGGCGAACCTCGGCCTGCTCCGGATCGAGGGACGCAGGGCGGCGGACAGGATCGCCGCCATCGCCGGACGCGGATAGCGCCAGCGGGCGACCGCGGACACGAACACCAACCAGGAGAGAACGCATGGCGAACATGGATGTCTCCCTCAAGGAGATGCTGACCATCGACGGCGCGGTCGGCGCGGTGGTGGCCGACTACGGAAGCGGGATGGCGCTGGGCGCGCTCGGCGGGTCCAAGGACCTCGACCTCCAGGTGGCCGCGGCGGCCAACACCGAGGTGGTCAGGGCCAAGCTGCGGGCGATCGAGGCGCTCCAGCTGAACGAGACGATCGAGGACATCCTCATCACGCTGGGCTCGCAGTACCACCTCATCCGGCCGCTGACCGGCCGCGGCGGCAAGGGTCTGTTCCTCTACCTCGCCCTCGACCGCGCCCGGGCCAACCTGGCGCTGGCCCGGCACCAGCTCCGCTCGATCGAGGACAGACTGGAGATCTGACCTCCCGAGACCGCCAGGAGGCCGCCGGGGGCGGCCTCCCGACCCACCTCAACCCACTTTTGACCGCTTCTGTACGGTTGCGTGGTGAGGTGTCGTAAATGACCCGCCGAAGGCGGATTCTTGTTCTCCTGATCTGCTGCATGAGCCTGCTGATCGTGTCGCTGGACAACACGATCGTGAACGTCGCGCTGCCCGCCCTCGGGCGGGACCTGCACGCGCCGGTCTCGGGCCTGCAGTGGACGGTCGACGCCTACACGCTGACGCTCGCCGGCCTGCTCATGCTGGCCGGGTCCACGGCGGACCGCGTGGGCCGCCGGCGCACCTTCCAGACCGGGCTGGTGATCTTCTCGGCCGGGTCCCTGCTGTGCAGCCTCGCGCCGAGCCTCGCCTGGCTGGTCGCCTCCCGGGTCGTCCAGGCCGTCGGCGGGTCGATGATGAACCCGGTCGCCATGTCGATCATCACGAACACGTTCACCGACCGCAGGGAGCGGGCCCAGGCGATCGGCGTGTGGGGCGGAGTCGTGGGGATCAGCATGGCGCTCGGCCCGGTGATCGGCGGCCTGCTCACCGACAGCGTCGGCTGGCGGGCGATCTTCTGGATCAACGTGCCCATCGGCCTGCTCGCGGTGTTCCTCACCTGGCGTTACGTGCCCGAGTCCAAGGCGCCGGCCGCACGTCGGCTCGACCCGGCCGGGCAGGTGCTGGTCATCGTCCTGCTCGGCACCCTGACGTACGGGATCATCGAGGGCCCGGCGGCGGGCGCCGCGGTCAGCGCCGCCTGTTTCGCGGTCGCGGCGGCGGCCCTGGCCGGGCTGGTCGCCTACGAACTGCGCAGGCCGGAACCGCTCATCGACATGCGGTTCTTCGGCAGCGCGCCGTTCTCCGGAGCGGCCCTCATGGCGGTCTCCGGCTTCGCCGCCCTGGGCGCGTTCCTCTTCCTCAACACGCTCTACCTGCAGGGACACCGCGGCCTCTCCGCGTTCGACGCCGGGCTGTGCACGCTGCCCGTCGCGGTGAGCACGATGATCGTCGGGCCGCTGTCCGGCCGGCTCGTGGGCACGCGCGGCCCGCGCGCGCCGCTGGTCGCCGGGGGCGTCTGCCTGGCCGCCGCCGGGGCGCTGCTCGCCCAGGTGACGCTCACCACGCCTCTCCCCCTGCTGCTCGGGATCTACGTGATCTTCGGTGTGGGGTTCGGCATGCTGAACCCGCCGATCACCAACACCGCGGTCTCCGGGATGCCGCTGGAGCAGGCGGGAGTGGCCGCCGCGGTCGCCTCGACCAGCCGCCAGGTCGGCCAGTCGCTGGGCGTGGCCATCGCCGGAGCCGTCGTGGCCGCCGCCTCCGGCGCGCGCTTCGTGCCGGCCGCGCGCACCGGCCACTGGATCACCGCCGCGTACGGCCTGCTCGTCCTGGGTCTCGCCGTCCTGACCACCGGCCGCTGGGCCAGGCGTACGGCGGAGCGCACGGCCGCCCGGCTGTCGGAGGGCCGGGAGGAGGCTCTGCGGGCCGGATAACGCCCGGCTCACCCGGGGCTCTTGACCCTGTGGTCCTTGAGGTGGAGGTCGCCGCCGATCCTCAGCCGGAGCCGGTCGAGGACGTCCCGGGGCGCGAGGGCGGTCCAGATGTCGCCGACGAGGTGGGGGCTGTACTCCGGCGCCTGGTCCATCCACTCGTCCTTGCCCCTCTGGGTGGCGAAGGTGGTGAGGAAGAAGTCGCCGATCGGCGTGTGGCAGTGCCCCTGGCGGAGTTCCGCCGCGTCGATCTGCATCTTCGGGGTGCAGCCCGCCCGCGCGGCGAGTTGCTCGACGGTGGGCGGCGGGCCGTACGCGGGGGTCGCGTCGGGGCCGGCGCAGGCGGAGGACAGGGCGGACGACAGGACGGTGGCCGCGACGGCGGCGAACGCGAGGGCGCGGTGACGCGGAAGTCTCAACACCTCCGAGGTACGCGGGCACGGGGCCGGAGGGTTCATCTTGGCCAAATCGCTATAGAAGGCGTTTAGGGGACATACCAGGCGAAAGACTCATTGGTAGCTACAAACCGAATGAGTGAGGAGCGACGTCTTGGCTGCCAACCCTTCCTCCGGAGTCCGTGCGAGCAGCCAGCCCTGGCTGCACCAGAGGGGTGTGGAGATCCAGTCGTTCGGCACGGTCCGGGACTTCCCCGTCGGCCTGCCGAGAGAGACCCGGGAGTACTCCTGCCAGCGGCTCAACCAGATCCTGGCCGACACACAGATCCTGTACAGCCTGTACAAGAAGCACCACTGGCTCATGCGGGGGCCGACCTTCTACCAGTTGCACCTGCTGCTCGACAAGCACGCGAGCGAGCAGTTGCCGATCATCGACGCCGTCGCCGAACGGATCCAGACGCTCGGCGGGGTCGCGGTCGGCGATCCGCGCCAGGTGGCGGAGATGACCGTGATCCCACGGCCGCCGGACGGCGTGGAGGAGGTGCCCGCCATGCTCTCGCGGCTTCTCGAAGCCCACGAGACGATCCTGGTCGCCGCGCACGACGCCGCCTCCCGGGCGGCCGACATGGGCGACGACGGCACCAACGACCTGCTCGTCTCCGAGGTCGTCCGTACGGGCGAGCTGCAGGCGTGGTTCCTCGCCGAGCACCTCGTCGACACGCCGCTCGTACGCACCTGAGCGGATCCCGGCAACGGTCCCGGCAAGCAGGGCCCGGTAGTGATCCCGGCAGCAGGGCGCGGCCGGAATGTCGGTCGGGGGCGTTAGGTTGACGGCGTGCTCACCCCACGCGTGCTCACCCCCGCCCTGACCACACGTGCGCTCAACCGCGCCCTGCTCGACCGTCAGATGCTGCTGCGCCGCCACACCATGAAGGCGTCGGCCGCGATCGAACGCCTGGTGGGCATGCAGTCCCAGGCGCCCCTGTCGGCGTACGTCGGCCTGTGGACGCGGCTGCTCGGCTTCCGGCACGAGGACCTGACCGATCTGCTCACCGACCGTTCCGTCGTGCGGATCGTGCTGATGCGCGGCACGATCCACCTCGTCAGCGCCGACGACTGCCTGGCCCTGCGCCCGGTCGTGCAGCCCGTCCTCGACCGCTGGCTCCGCACGTCGGTCGCGGGACGCCTGCCGGAGGCCGACCTCCGGGAGGTGGAGACCGCCGCCCGCGCCCTGATGGAGGAGAGACCCCTCACGTTCACCGAGCTCGCCGCACGGCTGGGCGAGCGGTGGCCGGACGGCGAGGCCCTGGCGAGGGCCGTACGCGGGATCGTGCCGCTGGTGCAGGTGCCGCCGCGGGGCGTGTGGGGCGCCTCGTCGCAGGCCCGCCACGTCCCGGCCGAGTCGTGGCTGGGCCGCCCGCTCGGCGACGGCTCGGCCGCCGGGGACATGGTGCTGCGGTATCTCGCCGCCTTCGGACCGGCGTCGCTCGCGGACCTGCGGACCTGGTCCGGCCTGACCGGGCTCCGCTCGGTGGTGAAACGCCTGGACCTGGTGACGTACCGGGACGAGAACGGCGTGGAGCTCCTCGACGTGCCGGGCGCGACGCCGCCGGAGCCGGACGCCGAGGCGCCGGTGCGGTTCCTGCCCGAGTTCGACAACCTGCTGCTCTCACACGCCGACCGGAGGCGCATCATCGCCGACGAGCACCGGCGGCGGGTGTTCACGGTGAACGGGATCGTCCGGGCGACGATCCTGGTCGACGGGTTCGTGGCCGGGCTGTGGCGGATCGAGCGGGCCGGGGAGACGGCGACCCTGGAGATCGAGCCGTTCGCACCGCTGGACTCGGCGGCCCGGGACGCGCTGGCCGACGAGGGTGAGCGCCTGCTCGGGTTCGCCGCGGACGGCGCCACGTCGCACGCGGTCCGCTTCCTGACCTAGCCGACCTGATCCGCGCCTCCGAGGCGGGAGGCGTCCGGCGGCGACGACCGATGCGTAGGGACAGGTATGGGGACAGGCATGGAGACTCTCACGGTGACGGTGGACGCGCAGGCGAGCCCGGAGCGCGTCTTCGCCGTGCTGACCGACTGGTCCCGGCACCACGAGTGGATGCTGCTGACCCGGGCGTGGGTGGTCGAGGGTGACGGCCACAGCAGGGGCAGCAGGCTCGCGGCGACGACCGGGATCGGCCCGCTCTCGTTCCTGGACACGATGGACGTCACCGGCTGGCGCCCCCCGGACGAGGTGGAGGTCCGCCACACCGGCCGGGTCGTCCGCGGGACGGGGAGGTTCCAGGTGCTGCCCCGCCCCGGCGGCGGGAGCAGGATCCTCTGGGAGGAGCACCTGCACCTGCCCTTCGGGGTGGCCGGCCGGATCGGCTGGCGGGTCGCCGGGCCGCTGAGCGCCGTCTTCCTCCGGCTCTCCCTGCGCCGCCTCGCCGCGCTGGCCCTGCGCGCTCCCTGAGACGACCCTGCCGATCAGCCGGCCGCCATGTCGAAGAAGCGGCGCTCCAGGGCGGTCGCGCGGCCGAAGACGTCCAGCACGCGGGCCCGGCCGCTCTCGTCCAGTCCCGGGCCGAGCCGGTCGAGTTCGCCGCGCAGGAAGCCGACCCACGCCTCGAACTCCGGCCCGCTGTGCAACTCGACCCACTCGCGGTGGACGAAGCTCTCGCCCTCGGCGGGGATCCGGGTGGCCCAGCCGAGGTAGGTCCACTCGGCCACGCACAGCACGGCCAGGATCAGCGGATAGTCCTGGCTGAGGCGCACCTCGTCCATCAGCGCGCGGAACTCGATCGTCACCGGTTCCAGCACGGGCGGGGCCGGATCGCCGCCGACCGCGGCGAGCGCGCGGTGGAAGTAGCCGCGCTCGGTGTCGGCCACCGTCTGCCCGAGGAAGCGGCCCACGGCCACCCGCGACTCGAAGGAGTCGGCCGCGGCGACGGCCGCACCGAGCAGCGCCGTGAAGGCGTCCACGAACTGGAAGTCCTGCTCCAGGTAGCGCCGCATGCCGGCGGTGCCGCGGCTGATCGCGGCGGCGAAGGGATGCGTGACCACCGCCGTCCAGTCGGGCTCGCTGCGGTCCCGCAACCACGCGCTGAACACCTGTTCGTCGGTCATTCCCCACTCCTCCCCGGCACGTCCGGCGTGAACGTTTCACGATGATCTCGTACGGCGCGCCGCGTACGCACGAGACCCCGGCGGTGACCGTTGACCACCGCTGGACAGGTCCGTACCTTGAGCCTGGCGTTCCTACTCATGAATGTCGTTCACGTCCATGAATTCCTCGTGGGACCAGGATTCACCCCTCGGTCAGGGGTCCTGCACGACACGCAAGGAGCTCGGGTGAGAACCAGAACCAGAAACGCAGCCGGGGTGGCCGGCGCCGTCGCCGGGATCGTCGCCCTGGTCGGCGGTGTGTTCACCGGCGTCTCCAACGCCGCGCCGACCACCGGCGCCTACCGCATCGTCAACGGCGCCGGCGGCCTGTGCCTCACCGTCCCCGGCAGCAGCGGCTCCGACGGCGTACAACTCACCGTCTCCGCCTGCACCGGCGCGACCAACCAGACCTGGACCCTGTCGGCCCAGGGCAGCGGCGTCCGCCTCACCGCCGGCAACAGCGGCAAATGCGCCGGCGTCACCGGCGCCTCCACCTCCGCCGGCAAAGCCGTCCAACAGGAAACCTGCACCGGCGCCACCTCCCAAACCTGGGAACTCACCGCCTCCGGATCCACCTACCGCGTCATCAACGCCAACAGCGACAAATGCCTCAACACCGCCGACAACTCCACCGCCTCCGGCGCCCTCGTCCAGCAGAACTCCTGCGACTCGGTCGCCACCAAACAGTGGACCCTCCAGCCCACCGGCTCCACCCCGAGCGGGACGCCCACCAGCACCCCGACCTCCACCCCGACGGGGACCCCCACGGGCGGCCCCACCACTCCGCCGACCACCGGGCTGGTCGGCTGGGCGACGCAGGGCGGCGGCACCAGCGGCGGCGCCGGCGGGCCGGCGACGACGGTCACCTCGCTGACCGCGCTCACCGCCGCCGTGAAGGGCGACACCTCGAAGACCGTCCAGATCAACGGCAACTTCACCTGCTCCGAGGACGTACGGGTGGGCGGCAACACCACTCTCGTCGGGGTCGGCGCGAACTCCGGGCTGACCGGCTGCGGCGTCAACATCCGCGACGTCTCCAACGTCGTCGTGCGCAACCTGAAGATCTCCAAGGTTCCGGCCGGCAACGGCAACGGCGACGCGATCCACCTCGACAACGCCAAGCGGGTGTGGCTCGACCACAACGACCTGTCGAGCGACACGAGCCACGGCACCGACTACTACGACGGCCTGCTCGACATCACGCACGGCTCCGACTACGTCACCGTGTCCTGGAACAAGCTCCACGACCACGTCAAGTGCTCACTCGTCGGCCACAGCGACAGCAACGGCTCCGAGGACACCGGGCACCTGCGGGTGACGTACCACCACAACGCGTTCCAGACCTGCGCCCAGCGCAACCCGAGAGTGCGCTTCGGCAACCCGGTCCACGTGTTCAGCAACTACTACTACAAGAACCCGTCGTACACGGACTACAGCTACGGCATCGCCTCCACCTGCGGCGCCGGGGTGCTCGTCGAGGGCAACTACTTCGAGAACGTCGCCGAGCCCACGCACACCTCCGAAGGCTCCTCGCCGGGCGGCTCGATCGTCGCCCGCGACAACTACCTCGTGAACTCCGGCACGCCGCAGACCTCCGGCAGCGTCGCCTCCATCCCGTACTCGTACACGGTCGACAACCCGAGCGGCGTGAAGGCGAACGTCCTCGCCAACGCCGGCACCGGCAGGATCTAGTTCCAGACGCGCAGGAGGCCGCGGCCACCCCGCCGCGGCCTCCGTCACGCCTGTCCGCGCCCCACCGGCCCGGCGGCCTGCCGACCTGTCGGCGCGGTCAGGGCGGCGGTAACGACCGGTCAGAGCTCCCCTAAGATCAACTGTCATGATTTCGGACAGGTTTTCGGTAACCCGGAGGAACACCCTGCGCCTGCTGGCGGGCGGCGCCGCGGCGGGGCTCGCCGCCGGGCTGCCCGCGTCGCCGGCGGGCGCGGCGGCCCGCGTGTGGAGCGTCACCGGCCGCGGCGCGACGTCGCTGAAGCCCTTCGACGACACGCTGAAGCGCTTCATGCAGGCACGGACGATCCCGCACGCGTCCCTCGCCGTGGTCCGCAAGGGCAAACTGGTGCTCGCCAGGGGCTACAACTGGACGGCGGACACCTCGTTCGCGGCCGGCCCCACCTCGCTGTTCCGCGTCGCGAGCCTGAGCAAGCCGGTCACCGCCGCCGCGGTGCTGAAGCTGGCGCAGGACGGCAAGCTCAGCCTCTCGGCCAAGGTGGCGCCGCTGCTGGGGCTGAGCACGACCGCCGATCCGCGCCTCGCCGCCGTGACCGTGACCCACCTGCTCCAGCACCTCGGCGGGTGGGACTCCGAGGTTTCGGGCGACCCGATGTTCAGGGACCGGGTCATCGCGGCGGCGCTCGGCGTCCCGCTGCCGATCACGCAGGCGCAGATCATCGCGCACACGTCCGGTCTCAAGCTCGACCACGCCCCCGGGACGACGTACGCGTACTCGAACTACGGATACGTCCTCCTCCAGAAGATCATCGAGAGGGTGAGCGGCGTCTCGTACGCGAGCTACGTCCAGAGCAAGGTGCTGACACCCCTCAAGATCAAGCGGATGGCGCTCGGCAGGACCGCGAAGAGTCTCCGCAAGTCGGGCGAGGCGCCGTATTTCTCGCAGTACACCGGCAAGAGCGTGATCGACACCTCGAACTCCGTGGTGCCCTTCCCCTACGGCGGGTTCAACCTGGAGAACATGGCCGCCCACGGCGGCTGGCTCGCCACGGCCGTCGACCTGGCCAAGTTCACCACCCTCTTCGACGCGGCCGGCGTGCTGACCTCGGCGTCGATCTCCAAGGCGTTCGCCAAGCCGTCGATCGGGGTCAACTCCGACGGCTGGTACTACGGCCTCGGCTGGCAGGTCCGCCCGGTCACCGGGGGCCGCAACACCTGGCACACGGGGTCGCTGGCCGGCACCTCCACGCTCATGGTCCGGCGCTATGACGGACTGAGCTGGGTGGTGCTGTTCGACCAGCGCGACGACGCCTCGGGACTGAACTACGGGGACATCGACGCCCTTCTCCACACCGCCGCGAACTCGGTGAAGTCGTGGCCCACCACCAGCCTCTTCTCCACGTACGGTCTGTGAATGTGGACGACGTGTGGGACCTCGTGGTGGTGGGCGCCGGACCGGCGGGCTCCGCCGCCGCGCTGCGGGCCAGGCAGCTCGACCCCGGCTGCCGGGTGCTGCTGCTCGACCGGGCGGCCTTCCCCCGGGACAAGCCCTGCGGCGACGGCATCGCGGCGCACGCGCGGCAGGAGCTCGCGCTGCTCGGCCTGCCCGATCTCCTCTCCGACCACCGGCCCACCCCGCGCCTGGCGGTGACGTCGCCCGGCGGGGTCCGGGTCTCGGCCGCGGTCGCGCGGCCCAACCACGTGGTTCCCCGCCGGGTCTTCGACGCCCGGCTGGTCGAGGCCGCCGCGGCGCGCGGCGTGGAGGTGCGCCGGCACCGGGTGCGCACGCTGGCCGTCCGCGACGGGCTCGTCGTGCTCGACGGCGAGGTGGCGGCCCGGGTGGTCGTCGCCGCCGACGGCGCCAACTCGGCCGTACGGCGGCTGATCGGCGTCCCGCCGAGCCCGGACCGGCACACCGCCATCGCGGTGCGCGGGTACGCCGACGTGCCGCCGGACGACGACGTGCAGGTCATCGTCATGCGGAGCGAGGGGTGGCCGGCCTACGCCTGGTCGTTCCCGGTGGGCGACGGCACGGCCAACGTCGGTTACGGGCTGCTGCTGCCGATGCTGAGACAGACCGGCCGGCCGGGGCGCGAGATCCTGCACGGGCGGCTGGACCGGCTGCTGCCCCTGCTCGGCGAGATCAGGTCGCCCGTCCGCGACCTGCGGGCCCACCACCTGCCGCTGTCGAGCGGACGGCCGGTGCCGGGGGCGGGCCGGGTGCTGCTGGCGGGCGACGCGGCGAGCCTTGTCAATCCGCTGACCGGCGAGGGCATCTACTACGCGCTGCTGTCGGGGCGGCTCGCCGCCGAGGCCGCGACCGGCTCGCCGGCGGATCCGCTGCGGGCCTACCGGCGGGCCCTGCGCCGGGCGCTCGGGCGGCACCTGCGCACCACCGACGTGCTCTCCCTGGCCGCCCGCTCCCCCGGCTTCATCGACGCGGCGATCTCCGTGGCCGCCCGCCGCACCGAGGTGTTCGACCTGCTCGTGGACGTCGGGCTCGGCGCGGGCACGGTGCCGCCCCGCCTGGCCGGCGCGGTCACCCTCCGCTGGCTTCGAGACCTCACCTGAGCCGGTTCGCTCAGGCGGACGCCCAGAGATCGCGCCGCGCTCGATCATCCGGCGGGCGGCGCGCTGGGAGCACAGGAACGGCCCGTCCAGGTCGACCGCCACCACCTCTCGCCACCGGTCGTAGCCGATGTCGAGCAGCGGCTCGGCCGTTCCGGTGCCCGCGTTGTTCACCAGCACGCCGAGGCCGCCCAGCTCGCCGGCGAGTTCGTCGATCACCTCGGCGGCGGTCACGGGGTCGGTGAGGTCGTGCCGCCGGACGGCCGCGCGGCGGCCCTGCTCCGCCACCTGCCCGGCCGTCTCCCGCGCACCCTTCTCGTCCTGGTGGTAGGTGACGCCGACGTCGAACCCGTGCGCGGCGAGCGCCACCGCGGTGGCCCGCCCGATCCCCGAGTCGGCTCCGGTGACGATCGCCACCTTGTCATAGTCGAAGCACGAGATCGGCGCCGTCACCTCGCTCATGGGCCTCCCCCTCCGTGGGCGTACGGCGTACCCGGGAGGCCCTCCTTCACACGCCCCTTCAGCCGCGGCGGGCGCGGGCCAGGGCGGCCAGCCGCACCTTCTGCTCGGGGGTGAGCCGGGCCAGCCGCTCGCGCGGGACCGGCCGCCGCAGGATCTCGTCGGCGCCGATCAAAGCCTCCGCGTGGTCGGCGGCTACCCGTACGCCGTCCTCCGACGCGGCGTCGGCCGCGAGCGGGGCGATCCGCTCGCGGTACCCGTCGTCGGCGAGGGCGCGGGCGAGCAGCCCGGCGGCGCGTTCCTCGTCCCAGTGGGACACGGGCAGCCACTCCGCCACACCCGCGCGGTCGAGCCGCTCCGCGTTGTCGGGGCGGTCGACTCCGTGGGCGAGCAGCACCTGCGGGGTCGACGACGCCAGCGCCCGGGCGAGCGTGCCGATCCCGCCGTGGTGGACGACGGCCGCGACACGAGGCATGAACGAGGCGAACGGCGCCGAGGGCACCCACTCCACCCCGTCGGGCAGCGACTCCGGCTGGAACGTCGGGTGCCGGTTCACCAGCAGGGCCCGCCTCCCGATCCGCCGGCACGCGGCGGCCGCCACCTCGTAGAACCGGTCGTGCAGCACCTGGCCGGTGCCACCGGTGATCAGCACGGGCGGCTCGGCCCAGTCGGGGACCGGCCCCTCCGCCGTGTCGCCGAGCACGAACCCGCAGCGTACGGCGTTCGCGGGCGCCGGCAGGCCCGCGGCGTCGAACCACTCCGGCCACAGCACCAGCTGGACCGGGGCGTTGTTCAGGTAGGCGGCCCAGTCGCGGACCGGGCGCAGGCCGAACGTCCGGTAGACCTCGTCGTACCCCTCACCGAGCACGTGCCGGAAGAGGTTGGCGAGGACCGGCAGCGAGACGTACTGGTGGGGCGTGACGGACGCCAGCGCCACCGGGACCCCGTGCAGCTCGGCGGCCATCAGCGCGGCGATGCCCGAGGTGTGCCGGGCTACCACCACCGTCTCCCCCGGCCGGTAGTGCGCCTCGATCATGCGCACCTCCTCGACCAGCAGCTCGAAGAGGCCGTTGCGCCGGTAGAGCCGGAGCACGCCGTCCGGGTCCTTCAGCGGGTCGAGCATGTAGCGCCGGGCGTCGTCCAGGTGCCGGTCGTAGCCCTCCGCGGTGTCGATCGGCAGGTGCCGCAGGCCCGCGGCCGCTATCCGGTCGGCGAACCAGGAGTGCGTGAGCACGGTGACCTCGTGGCCGCGCTCCGCCAGCTCACGCCCGATCCGTATGAAGGGGAGCACGTCGCCGTTCGTGCCGTGGGTGCTCAGCAGCATCGTGGCCATGCGGATCAGCCGTTCCCCGATTCGAGCCCTGATTCGAGCAGGGCGTCGATCTCCTCGTCCGACAGGCCCGCGAGCTCGTCGAGCAGCCCGGCCAGCTCCTCGTCGCCGGTCTCGGCGAGCTGCCGTTCCTCGATCACCTTGGCCACCTCGGCGATGGTGAACGAGGTGGTGTAGAGGGTGTCGAAGGGCAGCTCCACCCCGAACTCGGCGCGCACCCGGGCCATGAACTGCACCAGCCGCAGCGAGTGGCCGCCCAGCTCGAAGAAGCCGTCGTTCACCGAGGTGGGCGGCTTGTCGAGCAGCTCCGCCCACCACCGCATGACGGTCGCCTCGACGGGCGTCGCCCCGGCCACCTCGGTCGCCGGGCGCGCGGCCCGCATCGCGTCCAGGATCGCCTCGGGGCCGGTGAGACGGGTCGCGATCCGCTCGACGGCCGCCCATCCGGCGGGTACGGCCGTCGGATCGATCCGGACGGGCCCCGCTGCCCTCTCCTCAGCAGGGCCCGATGAGTGGGCAGGTGAGTGGACGGGTGAGTGGACGACGGCCGCGGCGTCGGCCGCGGTGAGGACGTACCACGCCGCCTCCTCGCCGTACGGCTCGGCGGTGGCGGGCAGGGTGGCGAGGAAGTCCCTGGCGGGCTGGTTGCGCTCGGTCGCCCGGAACGACAGCGCGACCCAGGCCAGCCCGCGGTCGCGCGCGAGCGCGCCCAGGTGGGCGAGCATGCGGTGCTCGACCCCGCGCCCGAGCGCGCGGCAGCTCAGCAGGAACGCGCCGGCGCGCAGCGTGTCCCCGTCCGTCCGCACGTCGGTGAGGCCGACGACGCCGTAGTCGCCGAACCGGTCGCTGACGTCCACGACGAACGTCTCGTCGCCGTCCAGACGCCGGGTTCCCGAGAGGTTGAACTGGTTGGTCCGCTCGGCGAGCTGGGCGGCCCGCGCCTCGTGCGCGGGGCCGGCCGGGGTGATCGTCACCCGCAGGTCGAGCGTGGCGAAGAAGTCGGCGAGGGACATCTCGCCCCTGGCCTGCTCGCGCCGCCGTTCCTCCTGGTAGCGCCGGGTGCGCTCGCGGTCGGCCTCGGTGACCGCGGCGAGGTCGAGCGGCCAGCAGTGCCGCAGGAAGGCCGCCGCCTCCGCGGCGCGGGGCGGCATCTGGAGGGTCAGCACCTCGGGGCAGCCGGCCCGGACCTCGGCGCACTCGACCGGGCTGTCGTCGAGGAAGACGAAGGAGTCGAGCCCGAGGTTCAGCTCGTCGGCCAGCGAGCGCAGGGCCTGCGACTTGGCCTCCCAGCCGACGCGCATCGCCGTGACGTCGTCCAGGCCGAACGGCAGCCCGGGATGCCGGGCGAAGACCTCGCGGACGTCCTTCTCCTCGTTCTTGCTGCACAGGCACAGCAGCCGGCCCGCCGCGACCTGCCGGGCCAGCTCCCGCCAGATCTCCTCGCGCTCGGGGCCGATCACGACGCCGTCCGGGCCGTCCTCGCCGACCACGCCGTCCCACAGGGTGCCGTCGCAGTCGGCGACGACGACCTTGGGACGCGGGGTGGTCACGGCCTGCAGGCGGCGTACGACCGCCGCGGCGAGCGCGGCGAAGTAGTGGTCGGTGTAGGGAACGTTGCCGGTCCGGTCGGCGAACGCGTCGTGGACGGCCTCCGGGTCCGCGGGCTCGTACGGCTCGGCCGAGGTGAGCACGGCGACCGCGCGGTCGTCCTCCAGCGTCTGGGCCAGCCTGGCGGTCAGGCGCGCGTGGGCGCCGGTCGAGCCGTGTTCGGGCGAGGCGGGGCAGACGGCGACGAGGTGGGGGGTGCCCGCCGCGGCCGCCGACGTCCGGAGCGCGGTGGCCAGGTCGTCCGCGGCGGCGTCGAGAGCGGCCCAGTCCCCGCCGGCCGCATCCGCCGCGCCGGCCGTGAGGTCTTCGGCGCGGACGAGGACGACCACGGCGCCGGCCCGGCCGAGCACGCTGCCCGGGTCGAGCAGGGAGGGGAAGACCTGGTCGTACGGAGCGAAGGCGACGTCCCCCTCGGTCCCCAGCTCGGCGAGCCAGAATCTCAGGGCGTCCCCGAGCGGCTCGGCGGTGAAGGTCGCGGCGACCCCCAAAGCGATCTTGCTCACTGCGGATCCCCTCTCAGCCGGAGACGGCTTGGAAGTCGGAGACGGCGTCGGTCGGCCGTGCTCTCAGTCGGACGGGGCGTTCAGTCGGACATGGCGACGAGGACGCGGCGGGAGCCGGTGAAGGGCCGGCGGCCGTGACCGACGAGCACGTTGTCGATCAGCAGCAGGTCGCCGCTCCGCCAGTCGACGTCCACCGCGTTGTCCAGGCCGCGGTCGCGCGCCTGGATGACGTAGTCGCCGGGGATCGGCGCGCCGTCGGGGAACGTCACGGACTGCGGCAGCTCCTCCGGCGGCATGAGCTCGGCGAGCATCGCGGCGGTCTCGTCGCCGAGCGAGGCGGGGTGCCACTGGTCGGCCTGGTTGAACCACACCTCGGCCCCGGTCACGGGGTGCCGGGTGGTGGACGGCCTGATCTGCGAGACCCGCACGCCGCCGTCGGGCCGCCACTGCCAGTCGGCTCCGATGCCGTCGAGGAACTCGGCCACCTGGTCGCGGTCCTCGGTCTCGAACGTCTCCTGCCAGCTCTTGCCGAGCCCCCGGCCGGCGTGCAGGTTCTGGGTGTAGCGCACGCCCTTGGCGAAGGCCTCCCTGACCTCGTCGTCGAGCGACTCCAGCCAGCGCACGCCGTCCACCACCGGGGTGGCTCCGCCGGTCTCGGCCGCCTTCTCGCAGAAGAACAGCAGCCGGGAGGGCCAGGTGGCGGAGTACGACAACTCGTTGTGCATCGAGATCGTGTACTCGGGCGGGTACTCGGTGGAGGTGTAGACGTTGCCGCCGACCTTGGTGCGGGGCGAGTTGCCGTGGACGTACGCCAGCCGGTTGGGCAGGAGCATGTCCATGACCGGGTCCAGAGTCTCGGGCGTGACGCCGAAACCCCGGAAGACGAGGGCCTTCTCCCGCACGAGCAGATCGCCCACGTCCAGCCCGCGCACGCGCTCGACCAGCCCTTCGGGAGTGGCGGGGCCGTCCGGGTTTATCTCCAGGGGCGTCCAGCCGTCGTTCATGCGTCCTCCTGCTGAGCGATATCCGGCCGTGATCGGCCACGACGACAAGTCGAATTGAGGAGGCAGGCGGGCCCTCGAATAGGCGGCGCCCCTGCGGAAATTCATTCCGGCGGCCAACATAGAACCCCGATAGGGTGCCGCGCAAGAAACAACTTACACGCCTTTTCCGACCACCTCAGTCAGGTTATTCGACACCTCGCTGTGGCACTCGGCAAGGCCTGTGCGGCCGAACCTTCCCTCGTCTGCGCATGATCACGGAAGGTCGATTTCCTCTTACCGAATGTGGCCAACGGCAGGTCAATGTAAGGCTTGCGTTACCAGGATGTATCACGTATCGTAATAATCCTTTCGTGGGAGCGCTCCCATGCGTCCCGCCGCCAAAAGTGGCGAGATATGCGGCGACCCCTGCGGAATTCAACGTTCAAGCGTTTCTCGATCAACCACTTTTCCGTCTGGTCAGTTGGCGCCTGCGCATTTGTGCGCAGAGAGGAGAACGCTCGGTGACGATAACGCCGACGACTGACAACGAGCATCTAATAGCGTCGCTTTCCCCACGCAGGCAGGAGGCGCTGCGCCGGCTGCTCGCCGCCCGGGCGGCCGCCGCGGACGCGATCACGCCACGCGGCGCGGGGCCCGCCCCCTGCTCCTACGAGCAGGCCCAGATGTGGCTCGGCGCCCGTTTCGCCGAAGGCGCCCCGGCGCCGAACGCCACGATCGGCCTGCGGCTCGCCGGCCCGCTCGACGTCCGGGCTCTGACAGTCGCCCTGGACACCCTGGTCGAACGCCACGAGATCCTGCGTACGGTCTACGAGGGCGACGGGCCCGAGCCCCGGCAGGTCGTCCTCGACCCCGGGCCCGCGCCTCTCGACGTCGTCGACCTGCGCGACCTGCCCGAGTCCGAACGCGAGGAGCGGGCCCGCGAGATCACGTCCCGGGCCGCGGTCGAGCGCTTCGACCTGGAGACCGGGCCGGTCCACCGCACGACGCTGGTCCAGCTGGGCGACGAGGACCACGTGCTGATGTTCGTCTGCCACCACATCGCCTGCGACGGGTGGTCGGTCGGCATCATCGTGGACGAGCTCACCACCGTGTACGCCGCCGCGCACGAGGGCCGCCCCGCCGGGGTCGCCCCTCCCCCGCTCCAGTACGCCGACTACGCGGCCTGGTCCCGGCGTGAGCTGACCGGCGAGCGGCGGGAACGGCGGCTCGCCTACTGGCGCGACCGGCTCGACGGCGCCGCCTCCGTCGAACTGCCGATCGCCAGAACCGACCAGGCCGTCCCCGAGGGCAGGCGGAGCGACTGCCACCTGTTCACGCTGCCGGAGGAGGTCCTGCGGGCGCTGCGTGAGGCGGGCGGCCCCGGGACCACGCCGTTCGTGGCCCTGCTCACGGTCTTCTCGATGGCGCTGGCCCGCTACACCGGTCAGGACGACCTGACGATCGCCACCGTCGACGGCGGGCGCCGCCGGGTGGAGCTGGAGCCCGTGCTCGGCTGCTTCGTCAACGCCCTCCCGCTGCGCGCCGACCTGTCGGGCAACCCCTCCTTCCGTGAGGCCGCGGCGGGGGTGCGGCGCCGGCTCGGCGAGGCGCTCACCAACCACCTGCCGTTCTCCGAGCTGGCGGGGGCGCTGCGCGACCGGGACGCCCGCAACTTCTCGCTGTCGACCGTGGGCTTCTCGCTGCGGGTCTTCCGCGACCAGCGCGGGCGCTGGCCGGGGCTGGAGGCGTCGGTCTGGGCGCACGAGGTCGACGACTTCACCTACGACCTCGCGCTGCTGGTGCACCTGAACGGCGGCGGCGACCCCGAGCTCTACCTGACCTACCAGAAGGACCGGTTCGACGCGGACGCGGTCGCCCGGCTCGCCGGGCACTACCGCGCGCTGGCCGAGCGGATCGCCGCCGCCCCGGACACCCCGCTCGCCGACCTGGACCTGCTGACCGACACGGAGCGCGACCTCGCGCTGGGCGCCTGGAACGACTCGGCCCGGCCGTACCCGGACGTGGCCCTGCCCGAGCTGCTGGAGCGGCACGCGGACTCCGATGCGGTCGCGGTCGCGTTCGAGGGCCGCACCACGACGTACGCCGAGCTGCACGCCCGCGCCAACCAGGTCGCCCACCTGCTGCGCGAGCGGGGCATCGGGCCCGAGGACACGGTGGGCGTGCTGCTCGACCGGAGCCCGGAGCTGATCGCCTGCCTGCTCGGCGTGTGGAAGGCCGGCGCGGCGTACCTGCCGATGGATCCCAAGTTCCCCGCGCAGCGCGTCTCGGACATGCTGTCGATCGCCGCGACCCCGCTGGTCCTGACCTCAGCGGGGTACGCGCACCTGTTCGACGGCGTCGACGTGCTGGACGACGTGGTCGACGTGGGGAGCGGCGTGCTCGACGGCCTGCCCGCGGACCCGGTGGGCGTGCCGTACGACATCGACCGGCTGGCGTATGTGATCTTCACCTCGGGGTCGACCGGGAAGCCGAAGGGCGTGCAGGTCACCCACCGCGGCCTGGTGAACCACGTGTGGTGGGCCGTGGAGGACCTGGCGAGCCAGGGCGACGGTGGGGCGCCGCTCTTCGGCTCGGTGGCGTTCGACCTCGTGGTCCCCAACCTGTGGGCGCCGCTCGTCACCGGCCAGCGGGTCACCGTGCTGGCGCAGGACTTCGACATGGGCGAGCTGGGCGCGCTGCTCGTCGCGGGCGGGCCGTACAGCTTCATCAAGTGCACCCCGGGCCATCTGGAGGTGCTCGGCCACCAGATCGACGCCCGGCAGGCCGAGGCGCTCGCCGGCACGATCGTCGTGGCGGGCGAGGCGCTGCCCGGGTCGATGGCCAACCGGTGGATGGAGATGCTCGGCCCGGGGCGGCTCGTCAACGAGTACGGCCCCACCGAGGCGTCGGTCGGCACGTGTATCTACCCGGTGCGGGACGCCCAACTCGTGGAGGTCGTGCCGATCGGGCGTCCGCTGCCCAACATGCGGATGTACGTCCTCGGCCCGAACCGGCGGCTGCAGCCGGTCGGCGTGCCGGGCGAGCTGTACGTCGGCGGCGTGGGCGTCACCCGCGGCTACCTGAACCGGCCCGACCTCACCGAGGAGCGGTTCCTGGCCGATCCCTTCGTGCCGGGCGGGCGGATGTACCGCACCGGCGACCGGGTCGCCTGGGCCCGCGACGGGAACGTGGTCTTCCTCGGCCGCTTCGACGACCAGGTGAAGATCCGCGGCTACCGCATCGAGCTGGACGAGGTCAGGGCGGCGGTGCTCGACCACCCCGGCGTGCGGGACGCGGTCGTCGTCGTGCACGCGTTCACGCCCGAGGACAAGCGGCTCGTCGCCTACTACGTGCCCGAGGCGCAGGAGCCCGGGGACCTCGCGGACCACTGCGCGGCGCGGCTGCCGGAGTACATGGTCCCGTCGATGTTCGTGCCGCTGGAGAGCATCCCGCTCAACGCGAACGGCAAGGTGGACCGCAAGGCGCTGCCCGACCCGGTCGTCCGGGCGACGGAGGACCTGGCGGAGCCGGAGACCGAGACCGAGATCGTGGTGGCCGGGGTCTGGCGGGAGGTCCTCGGCATCGAGGCCATCTCGATCGACAGCGACTTCAACGCGCTGGGCGGCCACTCGCTGCTGCTCATCCGCATGGTCGCCAAGCTGCGTCAGGCGCTGCCCTCCGACGGCTACCAGGTGACCGTGCTCGACGCGATCGCCAACCGCACCGTACGGGAGCTGGCCGCGCTGATCGACAGGGCCAACGGCGCCCCGGAGGGCGCCGCGGGCGAGGGCGCGCGGGGCCTGCTGGTCGAGCTGACCCGGCCGGTGAAGACGCCGACGCTGTCGCTGGTCTGCATCCCTTACGGCGGGGCCAGCGCGATGGTCTACCAGCCGCTGGCCGACGCGCTGCCGGCCGGGCACTCGCTGTTCTCGGTCGCCCTGCCGGGCCACGAACTCGGGGTCGAGGAGAGCCCGATCCCGTTCCACGAGGCCGCGCAGCGGGTCTGCGACGAGGTCGTCGAGCGCGTGCGCGGCCCGGTCGCGCTGTACGGCCACTGCGTCGGCAGCGCGCTGACCGCCGAGATCGCCCGCAGGCTGGAGGCGGCGGGGCGACGCGTCGAGGCCGTCTACACGGGCGGCAGCTTCCCGTTCGCCACCCCCACGAAGGGCCTGAACGGCCTGCTCGGCCGGATCTTCCGCAGCAAGGCGCTGGACAACGCCAACGCGCACGCCAACTGGCTGCGCGCGATGGGCGCCGACCTGCAGGACCTCGACCCCGAGCAGGTCGACCACATCATCAGCACGATGCGGGTGGACGCGCGGGCCGGTGAGGACTACTTCAGCGAGCTGGTCGAGCAGCAGAGCCCGCAGCTGCGCGCCCCGGTGATCTCCATCGTGGGCGACCGCGACGCGCTGACCGACTTCTACGAGGAGCGCTACCGCGACTGGCACTGCGTCTCCGAGACCACCGCGCTGGTCGTGATGGCCGAGGCCGGGCACTACTTCCTCCGGTACCGCACCGAGGAGCTGGCCGCGATCGTCACCACCGCGCACACCTCCGTGGACCGTCCCGAGGAGTGGCACGTCCCGGCGCCCGGCGACACGGCGACCTGGTGGCGGGAGGCCGTCTCTTCCGACCGGAAGGCCGACACGGACGGGCCGCAGCCCACCCTCGGCCGGTTCTTCACGGTGGCGACCGGTCAGATCGTCTCGATGATCGGCGCGGTGATGACCGAGTTCGCCGTGCCGATCTGGGCGTACCTGAAGAACGGCTCGCTGGTGCAGTTCGGCCTGTTCGCCATCGTCGGGCTGGTGCCGGGGCTGATCCTCGCCCCGCTGATCGGCGCGCTGGTCGACCGGTACGACCGCAAACGGGCGATGCTGGTGGCCGACGGCATGTCCCTCGCCGTACAGGCCGGGCTGCTCGCGCTGATGGTCTCCGACACCCTGAACATGCCGCTGCTCTACGGCCTGCTGGTGCTGCTCTCGATATCGGTGACCCTGCAACGGGTGGCCTGGCAGTCGGCGGGCCCGCAGCTCGCGCCCAAGGCCTACCTGCACCACGTGGGAGGGGTCGTCCAGCTCGGCAACGCCGTGGCCCAGCTGATGGTGCCGCTGTTCTCCGTCGCCGTGCTGGCGCTGATCGGCATCGAGGGCATCCTCACGGCCAACGTGGTCTGTTACGCGGCCGCGTTCACGGTGACCCTGCTGGTGCGCTTCCCGGCCAGCATGGCCTGGCGGCGCCGGGAGACCGTCTCCGCCGAGATCCGCAACGGCTTCCGCTACCTGCTCCGGCGGCGGGGCCTGCGGGCGATGGCCTTCACGATGTTCATCGTGAACTTCTTCCTGTTCACCGGGTTCATCATGATCCCGCCGCTGGTGCTGTCGGTCGGCGAGCTGGCCGACACCGGGCGGGTCGCGCTGCTCGCGGGCATCGGGGCGGTCTGCGGTGGCCTGGTCATCACGCTGTGGGGCGGCCCGCGCGACCGCCGGATGTTCGGCATGCTGGCCGCCGCCGGAGTGCTCGGGATCTTCTGCGCCATCGCCGGTCTGCGGCCGTCGCTCATTCTGATCACGCTCGGCGCGTTCGGCATGTCGCTGATGATGACGATCAGCGACGGCATCTGGCTGACGATCATCCACTCGAAGGTGCCGCAGCGCTACCACGCCCGCGTCATCTCGATCAACCGGATGCTCGCGCTGTCGACGCAGCCGGTCGGGCTGGCCGTACAGGCCTGGCTGGTGGGGCTGGTCTTCGAGCCGCTGATGCGGCCGGACGGCGCGCTGGCCGGCTCGGTCGGCAAGGTCCTCGGGGTCGGCGAGGGGCGCGGGATCGGCCTGCTGTACGTGGTCTGCGGGCTGGCCATCGCCCTCACGATCACGATCGCCCTGCGTCACCCGGCGCTGGCGCGGTTCGACCAGGAGACCCCGGACGCCGAGCCCGACGACCTGGTCGGCCTGGAGGCACTGCGCAGCCGCGCCGAGGCGCCGCCCGCGGCGGTCGAGGTCAAGGCCTGACGAAGTGGCTCGCCGGCCGCCGTTCGCGGCGGCCGGCGGCCCGCACGCTGGGCGCCGCCCTCGGGTCCGGCCTGCGGACGGCGCTGTACGTCGTGCCGATCTCGTCGTAAAGCGTCATGATCCCAGTATCGGCACCCCCGGTATCGGCATCCGCCGCACTCGGTCAGGCGAGCCAGTCCAGCCACTCGCCGTGCGGGCCGGTCATGGCGAGCGGGTGGCCGTCGAGCGCGGTCAGGAACGTCAGCCGGTCGCCCGGCAGGGCGGCCCTCAGCCCCGCGAGCACCGAGGGCAGCCGGGGCGCGCCCTCGTTGGAGATCCACCGCACCGGAAGTCCGTGGGCCCGCAGGCCGCGCACCAGTGCCACGAACCGGTTCCGCGCTCCGGCGTCGAGGTACGGCATCAGCGCGCTGTGGAAGACGACGACCGTCGCCCCGGCGGGGGCGGCGGCGACGAGGTCGGGCAGGGCGGCCGAGGCGTCCCCTCGCACCAGGC
This sequence comes from Microbispora sp. H10670, assembly GCF_014161385.1. NCBI lineage: Bacteria > Bacillati > Actinomycetota > Actinomycetes > Streptosporangiales > Streptosporangiaceae > Microbispora > Microbispora sp. H10670. Next base: position 338,895 of record NZ_JABBWW010000003.1, read on the forward strand.
GCGGCGGGTCCCGCCTCGCCATCCGCACCGCCCCGCGCAGCCGCGCCAGCCGGTCGTCCTGTCCCGGCCAGACCAGGCACTCCAGCCAGCGCACGGCCTCGTCGTCGCGTACGTCCACGGGGTCGAGGTCGATCCCGGCCCGCCACACGATCTCCGGCGGGTGGTCCGGCACCGGCACCCGGCCGTTCGTCCGGCAGGTGAGCAGGACCGGGCTCGCGGCCGGTCCGATCTCCGGCCCAGGGCCGGCAGGGTCGTCGTAGCGGTAGCGGTAGCGGTCCGGGTAGAGGCACAGCCCCGCCGACGCGCCCACCTCGACGAGGGCCAGCGGCCGCGGCAGCGCCGCCAGCACGGGCAGCAGGCTCGCGCACCGGCCCGTCTCGTTGGTCTGCGTCCGCCGGGCGAGCACGGTCTCCCGCACGCGGTCCCAGTGCCGTACGGTCCAGGCGCGGAAGCGGCCGAAGTCGTCGTACGGCCCGCCGAGGAAACGCACCGCGGCGAACAGCAGGTTGGGCTGCCGCTTCGGCTCCGGCAGGCCGTCGATCAGTTCGAGCAGCCCCGGGTCGGCGGCCACGGCGAGGCCCAGCGCCTCGTAGACCGGGCTGTGCCCCCTGGCCTCCCGCTCCGCGAAGTACCGGTACCACTCCGCCGTCTCCACGCCTGTCTCCTCCCGGCGACGCCGAGGACTCCATCGAACCAGGCCCGAGCGACCCGAGACTAGGCGGCCTTCGGCGGCTCGGGAGGACGGCGGATCGCCCACAACGGGTAGGGACGTCCGGACAGCCGGTTGACGACGACGAGCACACCGCTCGTGGTGATCACCGCTGCCATGAGGACGAGCAACTGGCCGGGCGTGCGCAGCAACCCGAGCGCGACGATGAGCGTCGTCGCGCCGCCGGGCGGGTGCCACACGCCGGCGGACATCATGCCGGCCGAGGCCAGCAGCAGGGCCACCGCGACGGCGGCGACCCTGCGCCCGTCAGGATGGGAGAGATTCACCCCGGCACGCGTGAGACCGGTGACCGCCAGCGCTGCGTACCCGGCCGTCGCGCTCACCAGGTGACCCAGGACGGTGTTCCGGGGGCTCGCGGTGGGGGCGGAGGAGGCGGTCAGCGCCAGGAAGATCGTCGGTCCCAGGGAGGGGAAGACGAACGGCTCGCCGGTCAGGCACGCGATCACGGCGGGGACGGCGATGCACAGGGCGGCCTGGATCGCCGTGCCGGCCGCCTGCCGGGCGGCCTTCCACCGTTGCGGTACGACGCGAGGCGAGGACATGGCTCACCGCGCGCCGCCACGACCGGCGCCCACGCCGGCGGACGCGCCGCGTGACCGATAGACGATGTACGGCCGCACGAGGTAGCCCAGCGGAGCCGCGAAGGCGTGCACCAGCCGGCTGAACGGCCACAGCGCGAACAGCAGCATGCCGAGCGCGGTGTGGAACTGGAACACGAACGGCGCGTGCGCCATGGCGGGCACGTCGGGGTCCAGCACGAACAGCGAGCGGAACCACACCGAGACCCCGAGGCGGTAGTCGTAGGAGCCGGTGGCCGCCCCGGCCAGGGTCGTCCACAGCCCGGCCAGCAGGACGGTCGCCAGCACCGGGTAGAGCAGGCGATCCCCGCGGCTGGTGGTCCGGCGCACCGCGGGCACCCGCAGCCGCCGCCACAGCAGGATCCCCAGTCCCGCGACGGCGGCCAGGCCGGCCGCGCCACCGGCCACCAGCGCGTTCTCCCGGTAGACGGACTCGGGCAGCCGCAACGCGTTCGTCACGCTCTCGGGCACCAGCATCCCGACGACATGGCCGGCGACGACGAACAGCAGCCCGAAGTGGAAGACCGGGCCTCCGACGCCCAGCAGCCGGCTCTCGTGCAACTGGGTGGAGCGTGTCGTCAGCCCGAAACGGTCGTAGCGATAACGCCAGGCCGATCCCGCCACGAACAGGACCAGCACCAGGTAGGGCAGGACTCCCCACAGGGCGATCTGCAGGTGTTTCACCGGTGACCTCCTCGCGGTCCGGCGGAGCGGACGTCCAGTCCCACGCGCTCGACCGGCGGGGCGGGCTCGGCGGTGGTCTCCCGGGCCCGGCGCCGCGCGGGCGCCGGCTCGGGCAGAGTGGTCAGCACCGCCCCCACCACGCCGGCGTAGGGGCTGCGGAAGTCCTCCAGCGCCGACCTCAGCCGGTGGAGACCCGGGAGGTGCTCCCGGAGGAGCCGTTCTCCGGGCTCGGGGCAGCGGGCGGAGAACTCCAGCATGAGGGGCAGGAAGTCCGGCAGCTCGGCGTCGTCGGGCCGCCAGCCGGCGGCCAGGTACACGGACTTGACCCGGGCGAGCGACATGCCCCGCCTGCGGGTGTCGCCGTCGGCGTAGTAGGTCATGTGCAGAGTGCGGCGGCGGCTGCGATCGAAGGTGGCCACATAGTCGGCGGCGAACCGGAGCGGGTCGGCCCCGGCGGCACCCGCGCAGAACCCGCCCAGCGCCTCGGCCGCCGGGCGGGGCAGCGAGCCGAGCGTCCGCTCCACCAGCGACAGCCGCGACGGCCAGTCGTCGCCCGGGTAGACGAGCAGCAGGGAGGCCGCCTGGCGTACGGCGGGCCGCGTCACCGTCCGCCCTCCGCGCGCGGCGGGAACAGGCCCGCGGGGAGCCCCTTGCCGTCCCAGTTCAGCAGGTTGATCCGCCCGCGTAGCCGGTCGTCGTCGGCGGTGCCCGGCGGGGCGTGGAAGGCGGCGGCCCCGGCGCCCGTCTCCAGCATTCCGGGCCCTCCGGGCGCGTCCAGGCCGCACCCGGCGACGGCGTCGCCCGCGCCGGCCCCGGCGGCGTACGCCGTGGGGATGACGTATCGCTCGTCGTACTTGGCCAGCGCCAGCAGGCGGTACATCCGCTCGATCTGGGCCGGTTCCATGTCCACCCGCGCCGCGATGGCCGGGTCCGCGTCCTCGCCGAGGTTGAGTCTGCGCATGTGCGCCCGCATGGCCCCCAGCCTGCGCAGCGCCGCCTCCACCGGCGCGATGTCGCCCGCCGTGAACAGCCCGGCCAGATAGCCGAGCGGAATGCGCAGGGACTCGATCGCGCCGAACAGGTTCCCCACCTCCTCGCCGTCGTGGCCGGTCTCGGCCAGCGCGTCCACGATCGGCGACAGCGGCGGCACGTACCAGACCATCGGCATGGTCCGGTATTCCGGGTGCAGCGGCAGTGCGACGCGGTAGCGGGAGATGAGCGAGTACACCGGTGACCTGCGGGCCGCCTCCACCCAGTCGTGCGGTATGCCGGACGCCTCCGCGGCCGAGGCGACCGCCGGGTCGCCGGGGTCGAGGAAGCAGCCGAGCTGGGCCGGGTAGAGATCCTCCTCACGCGGCACCGAGGCCGCCTCGCCCACCCTGTCGGCGTCGTAGAGCATGACGCCCAGGTAGCGCAGCCGGCCGACGCAGGTCTCCGAGCACACCGTCGGCTCCCCCGCCTCCACCCTCGGGTAGCACATCGTGCACTTCTCGGCCTTGCCGGTCTGGTGGTTGAAGTACACCTTCTTGTACGGGCACCCGGTCACGCACATGCGCCAGCCCCGGCACCGGTCCTGGTCGACCAGGACGATGCCGTCCTCCACCCGCTTGTACAGCGCGCCGGACGGGCAGGCGGCGACGCACGACGGGTTGAGGCAGTGCTCGCAGATGCGCGGGAGGTAGAACATGAAGGACTGTTCGTACTGCAGCCGCACATCGTCGCCGATCTTCCGCAGCACCGGGTCGCCCGCCAGATGCCCGGGCCCGCCGCCCAGGTCGTCGTCCCAGTTCGGACCCCAGGTGACGGCCATGGGCCGCCCGTCCACCAGCGAGCGGGGCGGCGCGGTGGGCACGTCATCACCGAGCGGCGCGGTGGTCAGGTTGTCGTAGTCGTAGGTCCACGGCTGGTAGTAGTCGTCCAGCAGGGGAAGCTCGGGATTGGCGAACAGGCGGGCCAGCCGCCGGGCCCTGCCCCCGGCCCGGGGCACCAACCGGCCGTGCGCGAGCCGCCAGCCGCCCTTCCATCTGTCCTGGTCCTCGTAGCCACGCGGATACCCCTGCCCCGGGCGGGTCTCGACGTTGTTGAACCAGACGTACTCGGTGCCCGCGCGGTTGGTCCAGGTCTGCTTGCAGGTCACCGAGCATGTGTGACAGCCGATGCACTTGTCCAGATTCATCACCATCGCGATCTGGGCCATCACCCGCATCAGTAGCTCACCTCCTGGGAGCGGCGGCGGACGACGGTCACCGCGTCACGCTGGTTGCCCGTCGGGCCGTAGTAGTTGGGGGCGAAGCACAGCTGGCCGTACCCCCCGATGAGATGGCTCGGCTTGATCAGCAGCTTGGTCAGCGCGTTGTGCACCCCGCCGCGCCGGCCGGTGGCCTGCGACTTCGGCACGTTCACCAGGCGCTCCTGCACGTGGTACATGAACACCGTGCCCTGGGGGATGCGGTGCGAGACCACCGCGCGGGCGACCACGACGCCGTTGACGTTGACCGCCTCGATCCAGTCGTTGTCCGCGACCCCGATCGCCTCGGCGTCCGGCACGCTGATCCAGATGACCGGGCCGCCGCGGGCCAGCGTCTGCATCAGCAGGTTCTCCTGATACTCCGAGTGGATGGACCACTTCGAGTGCGGCGTCAGGTAGCGGACCCGCACGGAACGCCCATCGCCGGACGCGCCCTGCCCGGACTCGCCCAGCGCCGCCAGGTCCAGGGGTGGCCGGTAGACCGGCAGTTGCTCGCCGAGCTCGGCGATCCAGTCGTGATCGAGATAGAAGTGCTGGCGCCCGGTCAGGGTGTGCCACGGCTTGCCGTGTTCCACGTTGATGGTGAACGGCGCGTACCGGCGGTCCGGCGCCTCCTTGCCCGACCACTCGAAGCTCGTCCCCGCGAACACCGGCCGGTCCTGGGTGTCAGAGAAGACCGTCCTGCGCTCCGCCACCGAGGCGCCCAGCTCCGCCAGCTTCGACGACGTTCCGCAGCGGTGGTCCAGCGCGGCGAGGCCCTCCGCCGCGATGCGCCCGTTCGTGGTGCCCGACAGCGCCAGGATCGCCTCGCAGAGCTTGACGTCGGTGTCGAGCAGCGGCCTGCCCGCGGCCGGTCCCGTCTCCGCCCGGCCGCACCGGGCGGCCAGCCAGGCCGCCTCCGGCCCCGGCCGGACGGTGACGCCCTTCACCGTCATGCCCAGCTTCTCCGCCAGCGGGCCGAAGGTTCCCAGCTTGTCGGCGATCGCCGTGTAGTCCCGCTCCACGAGGGAGAACGCCGGAAGGTTGCGACCCGGCTCGGCCGGATGCCCGGCTTCCCGCCAGTCCGGCACCCGTCCGCCCGGCTGTGCCGTCTCGGCCGGGGTGTCGTGCTGCAGGGCCGTGGCGACCAGGTCGTAGGCGACGTCGAGGCGGCCCGCCGCCAGCTCGCCGAGCTTGCGGGCCAGCCCGTGGAAGATCTCGAAATCGGTGCGCGCCTGCCAGGGCGGGCTGATCGCCGGGGAGAAGGCGTGCACGTACGGATGCAGGTCCGTGCTCGACAGGTCGTGTTTCTCGTACCAGGTCGCCGCCGGGAGCACCAGATCGGCGAACAGCGTGGTCGAGGTCATCCGGAAATCCAGGGCGAGCAGCAGGTCGAGCTTTCCGGACGGCGCGTCGTCACGCCACGCGACGTCCCGCGGGCGCGCGTCCGGCGGGGCCTCCTGCGCGCTCGCGCCGTGCTGCGCTCCCAGCAGGTGCCGAAGGAAGTACTCGTTGCCCTTGGCCGACGACCCGATCAGGTTGGCCCGCCACACCGTCAGCACCCGCGGCCAGTTCCGCGGCGCGTCCGGGTCCTCGCACGCGAACCCCAGCCGGCCCGCCGCTACCTCGCCGGCCACCCACCGCGCGGGATCGCGGCTGCTTGCCCTGGCCCGCTCGCCCAGCGTCAGCGGGTTGGCGGAGAAGGTCGGATACGACGGCATCCAGCCCAGCCGGGCCGACTGCGCGAGCAGGTCGACGGTGTGCCTGCCGGAGAAGAGGCCGGGGCCCGCGGGGCTCGACAGCGCCCCGGCCGAGAAGCTCTCGTACCGCCACTGGCAGGTGTGCAGATACCAGTACGGCGTGCCGGCCATCTGCCGCGACGGCCGCACCCAGTCGGCCGCCGTCGCCATCTGCTGCCAGCCCGTGAACGGCCTGACCTTCTCCTGCCCGACGTAGTGCGCCCACCCGCCGCCGTTGACTCCCTGGCAGCCGGTCAGCAGGAGCAGCGACAGGAACGACCGGTAGATCGTGTCGGAGTGGAACCAGTGGTTGGTTCCCGCCCCCATCACGATCATCGCCCTGCCGCCGGTCTTCTCCGCCGTCGTGGCGAACTCCCTGGCGATGCGGGTCACCTGCCGGGCGGGCACCGAGGTGATCTGCTCCTGCCAGGCGGGCGTAGACGGGAGGGACGGGTCGTCGTATCCCGCCGGCCACCGCCCCGGCAGCCCCGGCCGGGCCACGCCGTACTGCGCGAGCAGCAGGTCGAACACGGTGGTCACCACCTGTCCGGCCACCCGGCGGACCGGTACCCCGCGCCGGACCACGCCAGACGGGTCGTCGAAGCGCGGCAACACCACCTCGACGCTCTCGGCGTCCTCGCCGTACAGGCTGAGCAGCGGGTCGACGTCGCCGAGGTCCAGGGTCCAGCGCCCGGCGCGGTCCTCGCCCCATCGGTCGCCGAGGGTCCCGCCGGGGACGACGGGGACGTCCCGCCGCGCGTCCACGAGCACCGGCCGCCACGCGGCGCCCTCGTCCGCGCCCTCGTCCGCGCCCTCGTCGGCGCCCTCATCGGCGCCGAGCCCGGCGTCGGCCGCGGTGACGAACTTGCCCTGCGCGTAACCGCCGTCCTCGCGCTCCCGCAGCGTGACCAGGAACGGCAGGTCGGTGAAGCGTTTGACGTAGTCGGCGAAATACGGCACCCGCCTGTGGACGAAGCACTCCGTGAGGATCACGTGCCCCATCGCCATGGCCACCGCGGCGTCGGTCCCCGGGTGCGGGTGCAGCCACTCGTCGGCGAACTTCGTTGCGTCGGAGTAGTCCGGCGAGACGACGATCACCTTCTGCCCGCGATATCTGGCCTCGGCCATCCAGTGCGCGTCCGGCGTACGCGTCACCGGGACGTTGGACCCCCACAGCAGCAGGTAGGCCGCGTCCCACCAGTCGGCCGACTCCGGCACGTCCGTCTGGTCGCCGAACACCTGGGGAGACGCGATGGGCAGGTCGGCGTACCAGTCGTAGAACGACAGCATCGGGGCCCCGATGAGCGACATGAAGCGCGCCCCCACCGCGTGCGAGGCCATCGACATCGCCGGGATCGGGGAGAAGCCGGCCACCCGGTCCGGCCCGTAGGTCCTGATCGTGTGGACGTGGGCCGCGGCCGCGATCTCCAGCGCCTCCTCCCATCCGATCCGCACCAGGCCCCCCTTGCCGCGGGCCGACTGGTATCGCCGCCGCTTCGCGGGATCGGTGGTGATCTCGGCCCACGCCGCCACGGGATCCCCCAGGCGCGTCCTGGCCTCGCGGTACATCTCCACCAGCACTCCCCTGGCGTGCGGGTACCGCACTCGGGTGGGCGAGTAGGTGTACCAGGAGAAGGCGGCTCCGCGAGGGCAGCCCCGCGGCTCGTACTCCGGCCGATCGGGGCCCACGCTCGGGTAGTCGGTCTGCTGCGTCTCCCATGTGATCAGGCCGTCCTTGACGTACACCTTCCACGAGCACGACCCGGTGCAGTTCACCCCGTGGGTCGAGCGCACGACCCTGTCGTGCGCCCATCGCTCCCGGTAGGGAGCGTCGTTGACGCCCTGATCGGTCCGGTAGAGAGCCCGCAGGTCCGGCGTCGTCTCCGCCCGGTGCAGCAGCCTGCCCGCCTGCAGCAGCCGCTCGGCGGCGGTCGCCGCCGCCTGCTCGACGGGTCCCCGGAATCTGCGCTTGAACATGTCACGACCTCCCTGCGGGCGCCGGCCTTCGGAGATTCGAATAAGACGATCAATCCCGATAATCAGATGATTACTGGCGCCGAGAGGCGTTTTATCACGGACGGTCTCCGCAGGAAATATCCCGGCACACCCATTCATTTCCGCACCACCCGAAATATCCGCCCGGCAGGCCGCCGAAAAAACGCAGCGAGGTAATTCGGTGTGAAATGCACCACTTCTGAAGGTGGATCGGCATGATCGGCCACCCCGGCCGCTCACAGGTCGTAGCGTCGGCGCGGGCCGCCCGGGAAGGCGTCACCATCGCAGACGACGCGGCCACGCACCTCACAGGCCAGTGCGTGAACAGCCGATGAAACGGCAGGGAACCGAATCGAAATGCGATGCCGGTTGCGAGCGTAGCGGCGAAAAGGTCACCGCCAGAAATGATCTTATGGACTTTTTACCGCGAAGCGTGTCCGCGCGCCCGGGAGTTCCCGCGAACCCCGACGGGCACGTGTGGCGCCGGTCTCCGCATGGTGGTGTTTGGACCTCTCCTGATCGGCAACGTGGTAGATCGTTGGTCAAGCGACGGGAGGTTCGCGGTGCGATTCCACGCCGACCTGCACATGCACTCCAGGTACGCCTACGCGTGCAGCAGGAACAGCGACCTGGAGCAGCTGACCTGGTGGGCGCGGCGCAAGGGCGTCACGCTGATGGGCACCGGCGACTTCACCCACCCGGCCTGGCTGGACCGGCTGCGCACCGCTCTCGTACCGGCCGAGCCGGGGCTGTTCCGGCTCCGCGAGGACCTCGACCGGGAGGTCTCCCGCACCCTCCCCGGCAGCGTCGCGACCGCGCCCGTGCGGTACATGCTGACCGTGGAGGTCTCCACGGTCTACCGGCAGGGCGGCCGGTCCCGCAAGATCCACCATCTCGTCCACCTGCCCGGATTCGAGCAGGTGGAGGCGTTCAACCGGGTCCTGGCCGGGATCGCCGACCTCGGCGTGGACGGGCGGCCCACGGTGCGCATGAGCGCGCGGGACCTGCTGGAGACGACCCTGGCCCGGGGCGAGGGGGCCTACCTGGTGCCGGCACACGTCTGGACGCCCTGGTTCGGCGTGTTCGGCTCCAAGTCGGGGTTCGACACGCTGGAGGAGTGCTTCGGCGACCTCACCGAGCACGTGTTCGCGCTGGAGACGGGGCTGTCGGCCGACCCCGGCATGATGTGGCAGGTCTCCGGGCTGGACGGCTATCGGCTGGTCAGCTACTCCGACGCTCACTCGCCGCCCATCGTCGGCCGCGAGACGACGGTGTTCGACACCGGCCTCGACTACTTCGCCGTGCTGGAGGCCCTGCGCAGCGGTGACGGACTGGCCGGCACGACGGAGTTCTTCCCCGAGGCGGGCAAGTACCACGTCGACGGTCACCGCAAGTGCGGCGTGCGGCTCGACCCGGAGGAGACCCGCAAGCTCGGCGGAATCTGCCCGGTCTGCGGCCGTACGCTCACGGTCGGCGTGCAGAGCAGGGTCGAGGACCTCGCCGACCGCCCGGCCGGCCGGAGCCCGCGCGGCGCGGCGGGCTTCCGCAACCTCCTCCCGCTGCCGGACGTCGTGGCGGAGATCCTCGGCGTGGGCCCGAAGAGCAAGAAGGTGGCCGCCGAGACCGACCGGCTCGTGGCCGCGCTCGGCCCGGAACTCGCGATCCTGGGCGATCTCCCCCTCGCCGACATCGCCGCCCATTCACCGCGCCTCGCCGAGGCGGTCGGCCGCCTGCGGAACGGCGAGGTGACCAAGGACCCCGGCTACGACGGCGAGTTCGGCCGGATCCACACCGTCCCAGCCCGATGACGTGGAAGCCCGCGCGGCACGACCGGCCCGCACCACGTGGAGGCGAGCCGATGCCTGGCGACTTCGAGGCAGCGCATGATCTAGGCGGCGTGTGCCTCGAACCACAGAGACCCCACGTCGTGGCCGGGGGTCAGGCGGACGTCGGCGTCGAGAGCGGCGGCCAGAAGCCGAAGCAGCGGTACCGTCGGCGCCGTACCGCCTTCCTCGATGCACTCGATGTCGTCCTCGGTCATCCCGGCGCGGTCGGCCAGTTGCGCCACGCTCAGACCGAGTGCGGTGCGCCTGTCATACAAGGCCTTGCCGAATGCCAGCGCCTCGCGGATGGCGATACGCTCCGGATCCTCAGCCGACGCCTCCGGTCTCACTCAGCGGGTGTGGTAGCCGGCCATCACACCTGCCTCTCATAGGTCTCCGACACCGGTCCCCGGTGATCGCGTTCGCAGACCTTCTGCGCCCGGACCGCCCGATCGATCTTAGGCTAGTCAAGCGGCCTATATCGACGCTGGTCTTTACGTTCCTCCGACCTGCCGACCGACAGAATCGTGGCGAAACGCGAAGAAAGTCTCTGGCCTCGCCGCTCATTCGCTACAGCTGGATTGGCAAGCCCCAGCCGGGTCAGGGGTAGGTGACGCCGGTCAGGTCTTCGGCGGCGGTCCAGAGGCGGCGCCCGACGGCAGGGTCGGCCGCGTGCGCGCTGGGGCGGACCTCGACGACCCGGCCGCGCGTCTCGAAGAGGCCGGACGGCCCGAAGAACTGGCCGCCGCGCACGCCGGGCGCGGTCGCGGCGAAGAGCTGGGGCAGCGCCCCCCGCTCGGCCGGCTGCGTCACCAGCAGCCCGCCTCGGGCGAAGATCCGCCCGATCCGGCCGCGGTGCTCCCAGGCCCGGGGGGTGAGATTGCTTCTGGACAGCCCGGGATGGGCGACGACGCTGACGAGCGGTGATCCGGCGGCGCGCAGGCGGCGGTCGAGTTCGAGGCCGAAGACGGTGGTGGCGAGCTTGGAGCGGCCGTACGCGCGACTGGCGTTGAAGTCGCGCCGCGACATCAGGTCGTCGAAGTCGAGGCGGGCGTTCTTGTGGGTGATCGAGCTGAGGTTGACCACCCGTGCGGCGTCCGCCCGGCCGAGGCTGTCCAGCAGCAGACCGGTGAGGGCGAAGTGGCCCAGCATGTTGGTGCCGAGCTGGAGCTCGAACCCGTCGGCCGTCGTGCGGGCCGGGCCGAGGAGGACCAGACCGGCGTTGTTGACCAGCAGATCGATCGCCGGGAAGTCACCGGTCATGCCCTTCGCGAAGGCGCGCACCGAGGCGAGCGAGGCCAGGTCGAGCTCCCGCACCTCGATCCCGGCCCGTGGCGCGGAGCGCCGGATCGCCTCGGCCGCCCGCTCACCCGCGGCGACGTCGCGTACGGCCATCACGACGTGTGCCCCGTGACGGGCGAGTTCGGTCGCGGTGACCAGGCCGAGTCCCGAGTTCGCGCCGGTGACGACGGCGACTCTGCCGTGCTGATCGGGGATGTGGCTGGCGTTCCATTCGGTCATGGCGACGACGCTAGGACGGGGTCGCCGGGACTCGGTCGTACGCGTTTCCCTGGGAACGCCGGACCTACCTTCGGCGCGGACCGCGGCGGCAGACTGTCGTCATGGCTGTCGACCACGCGTACGCCCGTGAGCTCGGTGACTTCCTGCGTGCCCGGCGCGGCCGGTTGCGCCCGCGGGACGTCGGCCTCGAGCCGGGGCCCCGGCGCAAGGTGGCAGGCCTCCGACGTGAGGAGGTCGCGCTGCTGGCCGGGCTGAGCACCGACTACTACCAGCGCATGGAGCAGGGCCGTGAGGTGCGGCCCTCCGACGAGGTGCTCGACGCCCTCGCCTCCGCGCTCGACCTCGACGACGAGGAACGCCGGCATCTGTTCACCCTCGCCCGGGCGGCACGGCGACCGGCGGCCGTCCGCACGCGCCGCGCGCCGGAGCGCGTGCCGGACGGCACAAGGCGACTGCTGCACGTCATGGGCACTCCCGCGGTCGTGCTCGGCCGCCACCTCGACGTGCTCGCGTGGAACACGCTCGCCGAGGCGCTGCTCGGCGATCCGGCCACCCTGCCGCCGGGGCGGCGGAACATGCTCATGGTGCTGTTCGAGGATCCCGGGACCCCTGCGCGCTGCCCAGACTGGGAGACCACCGCCCTGCAGTACATCGGCATGTTGCGGGCCGCCGTCGCGACCGATCCGACCCATCCGCGCGCCACGACGATCATCGGTGAGCTGAGCATCCGCAGCGCGGACTTCCGCCGGCTCTGGGCCCGGCACGAGGTGCGTGAGACGGTTCACGGGACGAAGCTGTTCCGGCATCCCCAGGTGGGCGAGCTCACCCTCGACTGGGACGTCTATCCCCTGCCCGGAAATCCCGGGCCGGTCCTGCTCGTCTACACGGCCGAGGCCGGCACCGCGGACGACGAACGCGTCCGCCTGCTCGCGTCCCTGCACGCCTCCCGGGAATCGCTGTCCGAAGCGGCGCGCCGCCAGGCACTCGAAACCCGGACCCCGTGACCCCGGCCGTCCACCTCTCTATGTGCAGGTCTTCGCCTCCGGCGTGCAGAATTCGACCTCGGGGTAGCGCGCCGACGGCCTGTCCAGCAGCGGCTGTGGCCTACCGCGCAGGTGCAGGTCGAGGAAGGCTCGGACGTACCTGCGGGTGATGTCCACGGAGCGGCTTCCGGGGAGGCGGCTGCCGAGGTCGACGCCGATCTGCTGAGCCAGCAGGTCGTAGTCGCTGAAGGACGGGTGCACCGCTCCGGCCACCACGAGCCAGCGCTTCCACCCGGTCAGGTGTGCCCAGTCGCGGTCCCAGGTGGCGTCCTCTCCCCCTGGGCTGTGCAACGGCTGGCCCAGGAACAGGAACGGGCGCGCCACCCCGCGCGCGGGGATCGGGGCGAACATGAGGCCGTCCATGTTGATTCCGGCGCGTACCCGGGAGTCCTTCAGCATCGTCTCGGCGGCGCTCGCGCCTCCGAGGGACGTGCCCGCCATCGCGATCCGGGACGCGTCGATCAGCGAGGCGCCCGCCCACCTGGAGTGCGGACCCGTCAGCTCATCGATCACGAAGGAGACGTCGGCCGCCCGGTTCCTCACCGCTTTCGCACCGAAGTCGTCGACGCCTTCGAGTTCGCACGCGGCGCAGGTGGTCAGCCGCCCGCCGGGGAACGTGGTGGCGAAGGTCTCGTACGTGTGGTCGACGCCGGCCACCACGTAGCCTCTGCTCGCCAGTTCCTCGGCCAGGGAGGTGAGCGAGCTGCGGGGGTCGGTGAAGCCGGGAGAGAGCACGACAAGGGGCAGGGTGTGTCGGCGTCCCGCCGGTCCGGCGCCGCTGAACGCGTGGGTCCGGGTTCTGCTCAGCACGTCGTACGGCACGCCCGTCACCCCCTTGCCCTTCAGGACGAGCTCCGACTCCTTGGGCGTCATGTAGGGCGCCCGCCGTCCGTTCCGGGACTTCGCCGGATACCAGAGGGAGACCATGAGCTCCCTCGACCTCACCGCGGGGACCCAGGGGTCGGAGCGCGAGGTGTCCTCCAGACGCAGGGACGTCGTGCCGACCGGATGGGGACCGGTCGGCTCGGGCAGATACGGCGTGCCGCTCGACGTGACCGAGGAGCCGGCGGAGGCGTGTGCGGGAGAGGCGGACGCCGGCGTCCAGGAGGCGGAGACCGTCAGGGTGAGCAGTCCGGCGACCGCGGCCATGCCGGCCCGCAGGATCCGGTCGGTCAGAGCCGGAGGACTCTGGTCATGCCTGGTGAGGGCCTCGGCTCTCGGCGCGGCGTGCGGATCTTCGTATGGCATGGCTTGATCCTGCGAGGCCCGAACCCGGCGCGGTATCGGCCGAAGGTATGGTCGGCGCCGTCCGAGTAGCACTTCAGGCCGGTTCGGGGAGCGCGCCGGACCAGGCCTGAGCATCCCCGCACCGCCGGCCGGCCCGCGACCACGAGCATCGCCTCACCGGCTCCGGCCACCAGGATCAACGAATGACGAAAGCCCAGGCCGATGACGACCTGGGCTTCCGGATTCGGTGCGCCGCCAGGGACTCGAACCCCGGACCCGCTGATTAAGAGTCAGCTGCTCTAACCAACTGAGCTAGCGGCGCAGAGCTCTTAGAGGCTATCGCACCCCTCGGAGCAGTCAAAATCGGACCGGAGCGGAGCGACGTCCCGTACGGCGGCCCCCGGTCAGCTCATGCGGCGCAGGATGCGGGCGGCCGTGCGCGCCAGCAGGTCGATCTGCTCCTCCGTGTACGCCGCCGAGCCGTTGGAGCGGATCCAGCCCGCGACGCGGCGGGGGTAGGCGACGGTCAGCCCCTCGCCGCTCAGGACGCCGCCCCAGGCCTTGATCTTTCCACCGTGTACGGCGAGCACCGGGGCGATCGTCACCGCGATCCCGGTCTCCTTGGTCAGCAGCGCGGCCATCGACTCGGCGGCGGAGATCAGGCCCTTGGCGACCGAGGTGCCGAACTTCTCGTCGAAGAACAGCCGCTCGCCGTACCGCGCGATGAGGGTGTCGGGCGACCACGCCTCGTTGTCCACGATCCACACGCCGCCGGGGCCGATGACGAGGTGGTCGATCGACGCCTCTCCGGGGACGGCCCGGCCGTCCATGACCCGGTAGCCGCGACGGCGCAGCATGAGACGCAGCAGCCGCCCGGTGCGCACCTCGCCGCGGCGTTTGCCCCGCCACACCGCCGTGCGCTCGTACAGCCGCCAGGCGACGAACCAGTCCACGCCGCCCGCCAGGGCTCCCAGCACGACTCCCGCGACGAACGGGTTAAACCCGAGCCGCGAGCCCAGCAGGTTGCCGACGACGAAGCCCGCGACCGCGATGGCGGCCCGTATCCGGATCCGGTTCTTGCGCCCGGCGAACCAGAACGTCACGTACAGGTTCTGCGGCGATGCGCCGGTGAACTTCTCGTCTTTCGGCACATAGATGGAACCGTTTGGCACGCCAACCCCCACAGTCTGCATGCGGCTTTCTCCCGGGATACCCGAGCGGGAACCCCAACCCTCCTAAGGTGAGGGAAGTAATGCGATTCCGCCAGTCCTTGGATCACGCATTACCGAGCAGCGCAGCCCCCCGGCAGCGACCGACCAGTCGGTATGCTTGGGCCGGACGACGAAGGAGGTCAGGATGGCCCGGCGTGTATCGGATCGCTCCGCACCCGCCGCCGGCGGCGCGCCCGTGGAGGAGCCCGTACGGCGGCGCCTGCTTGCCGAGGCGACCCGGCTGTTCGCCGAGAGGGGCTTCGAGAGCACCTCGGTCCAGGAGATCGTCGCGGCGGCCGGGGTCACCAAGGGCGCGATGTACCACTACTTCGGGTCCAAGGACGACCTGCTGCACGAGATCTACGCCCGGGTGCTGCGCCTGCAGATGGAGCGGCTCAACCGCTTCGCCGACGCCGGGGGCCCGGTGGCCGAGCGGCTCCACGCGGCGGCGACGGACGTCGTCGTGACCACGGTCGACAACCTGGACGACTCCAAGATCTTCTTCAGGTCGATGCACCAGCTCGCCCCCGAGACCTACAAGACCGTGCGGGCCGAGCGGCGCCGCTACCACGAGCGGTTCCGCGGCCTCGTCGCCGAGGGGCAGCGCGACGGCGTCTTCCGCGACGACATCCCCGCCGAGATGGTGGTCGACTTCTTCTTCGGCTCGGTCCACCACCTCGGCACCTGGTATCACCCGGACGGCCCGCTGACCGGCGAGGAGGTCGGCCGCCACTTCGCCGACCTCCTGCTCAGATCACTGCGTCCCTGAGAAGCGGCTCTGAGAAGCGGCCCCGAGAGGTCAGACCGGCGCGGGGAGGTCCGCCGGACCGGCGAGAGCCTCGCGATGGTCCCCCGGCGTGCCCAGGGCGATCTGGTCGGCCTTGGCCCGCTTGAGGTAGAGGTGCGCGGGGTGTTCCCAGGTCATCCCGATGCCGCCGTGAAGCTGCACGCACTCCTCGGCGGCGTGGACGGCGACCGCTCCGCAGTGCGCCTGGGCCACGGCGACCGCCACCGTGACGGCCACCGCCGCGTCGTCGCCGGGCGGTCCCGCGACCGGCGCCTCCGCCAGCCGGGCGGCCGCGTTCCGGGCCGCCGCCCTGGCTCCCGCGATCTCCAGCCACAGGTCGGCCAGCCGGTGCTTGACGGCCTGGAACGACCCCACCGGCCGGGCGAACTGCCTGCGCTCCCTGACGTACGCGACCGTGGTGGCGAGACACCACTCGGCGATCCCGAGCTGTTCGGAGGCGAGCAGCCCCGCGCCGCGCAGCAGGGCCTCCCGCACCCACGGCGTCTCCGGGCCGCCGACGGTGGCGAGGACGCGCGCGGGGGCCGAGGCCAACGACACGGTCGCGATCGGCCGGGTCAGGTCGAGCGAGGTGGCCGGGGTCACCCGTACGGTCCCTCCGGCGGATCCGGCCGGGGACGCCTCCACCGCGCACAGGGCGGTGCCCCCCGTCAGCCGTACCGGGACGAGCAGCACGTCGGCGATCTCCGCGCCGATCACGCCGCCGACGGTGCCCGTCACCGTGCCGTCCTCGCCGAGGACCGCCGCGGGGGCCGGAGGAGCGTACGGCGAGGCGGCGAACGGCACCGCGAGCGCGGCCGTCGCCTCCCCGGCCGCCAGGCGGCCCAGCAGCTCGCCGGCCGCCTCTCCCCCCGCCGTCAGGAGCGCCTGGGTCGCGAGGACGGCACTGGCGAGGAACGGCACCGGCGCCACCGCGCGGCCCAGCTCCTCCAGCACGACGGCGGCCTCGCGGGCCGACGCCCCGGCGCCCCCGAGTTCCTCGGGCACCAGCAGCCCGGCCACGCCGATCTCGCGGGCCAGCGTCTTCCACAGCTCCGCGTCGTACGGCGTGCCGGACTCGACGCGGCCGAGCACGGCGGACGGGGAGCACCTGTCGGCGAGCAGGTCGCGCACGGCGGCCCGCAGCTCCTCCTCCACCTCCGTGTACAGCAGGGTCATCGGGGGAGGTCCTTCCACGCGACGTCCTTGTCGGCACGCGGCTCGGCGGGCAGCCCGAGCACACGTTCGGCGATGATGTTCCGCAGGATCTCCGAGGTGCCGCCCTCGATCGAGTTGCCCTTCGCCCGCAGGTAGCGGTAGCCCGCCTCCCGGCCGAGGAAGTCGACCGTCTCGGGGCGGCGGAAGGTCCAGTCGTCGTAGCCGAGGCCGTCCTCGCGCAGCAGCTCGACCTCCAGGCCGGAGAGCTCCTGGTGCAGCCGGGCGAAGGCGAGCTTCATGCCCGAGCCCTCCGGTCCCGGGTGCCCGGCGGCGAGCTGCTCGCGCAGCCGCGCGGCCGTCAGGCGCATGACCTCCGACTCCACCCAGAGCCGCAGCAGCCGCTGGTGCAGGTCGTGGGTGCGCAGCTCGGGCCGGGAGCGCCAGGTGTCGGCGACGACCTCCATCATGGTGCGGCGGACGGGCATGCCACCGATGGCGACCCGCTCGTTCATCAGCGTGGCCTGCGCGACCCGCCAGCCGTCGCCGGTCTCGCCCAGCCGCAGCGCGCCGGGCAGGCGGACCCCGGTGAGGAAGACCTCGTTGAACTCGGCCTCGCCGGTGATCTGGCGCAGCGGGCGCACCTCGACGCCGGGCGCGCGCATGTCGCAGACGAAGTAGGTCAGCCCGCGGTGCTTGGGCACGCCGGGGTCGGTGCGGGCCAGCAGGAGGCCCCAGCGGGCGGTGTGCGCGCTCGACGTCCACACCTTCTGGCCGTCCACCACCCACTCGTCGCCCTCGCGTACGGCGCGGGTGGCCAGGGTGGCGAGGTCGGAACCGGCGCCGGGCTCGCTGAACAGCTGGCACCACACCTCCTCACCGGTCCAGAGGGGGCGCAGGAAACGCCTCTTCTGCTCGTCGGTGCCGAAGGCGAGGATCGTCGGGGCGGCCATGCCGAGGCCGATGCCGATGCGGCCGGGCTGGTTGTCGGGCGTGCCCCTCAGCTCCCGGTCGGCCACGGCCTGCAGCTCTCGGGGGGCCCCGAGGCCGCCGAGGCCCTCGGGGAAGTGCACCCAGGCGAGCCCGGCGTCGAACCGGGCGCGCAGGAACTCCAGGCGGTCCGTGGCCGCCGGGTCGTGCTCCGCGAGGAAGGCCGCGGCACGCTCGGCGACCGACGCCTCATCCCATGTCACCAGAAGATCACCCCATGTGTCTCTTGAGCTCGCGGCGGGCCAGCGACCGCTTGTGGACCTCGTCGGGACCGTCGGCGAAGCGCAGCGCCCGCGCCCCCGCCCACAGCGCGGCGAGGGGATAATCCTGGCTCAGCCCGGCGGCGCCGTGCGCCTGGATCGCCTTGTCCAGGATCCACTCCACGGTCGCGGGTGCGGCGATCTTGATGGCCTGGATCTCGGTGTGCGCGCCCCGGTTGCCGGCGGTGTCCATCAGCCAGGCCGTCTTGAGCACCAGCAGGCGCAGTTGCTCGATGCGCACCCGCGACTCGGCGATCCAGTCCTGGATCACGCCCTGCCGGGCCAGCGGCCCGCCGAACGCCTCGCGCGACAGCACCCGGCGGCACGTCAGCTCCACCGCCCGCTCGGCCATGCCGACGAGCCGCATGCAGTGGTGGATCCGTCCCGGCCCGAGCCGCGCCTGGGCGATGGCGAAGCCGCCGCCCTCCTCGCCGACCAGGTTGCCCACGGGCACGCGTACGTCCTCGAACACCACCTCGGCGTGGCCGCCGTGGTCGGCGTCGTCGTACCCGAAGACGGTCATGCCGCGCCGTACGGTGAGACCGGGGGTGTCGCGCGGCACGAGCACCATGCTCTGCTGCCGGTGCCGGGGCGCGCCGGGGTCGGTCTTGCCCATCACGACGAAGACCCGGCAGTTCGGGTTCATCGCGCCGGTGATGTACCACTTGCGGCCGTTGACGACGTACTCGTCGCCGTCCCTCGTGATGGAGGTCGCGATGTTCGTCGCGTCGGAGGAGGCCGCCTCGGGCTCGGTCATGGCGAACGCCGACCTGATCTCCCCCGCCAGCAGCGGCTCCAGGTACTCCGCCCGCTGCCGCTCGCTGCCGAACTCCGCCAGCAGTTCCATGTTGCCGGTGTCGGGGGCGGCGCAGTTGGTCGCGGGCGGGGCGATGGCCGGCGACCTGCCCATGATCTCGGCGAGCGGGGCGTACTGGAGGTTGGTCAGCCCCGCGCCCTGCTCTCCTGGAAGGAAGAGGTTCCACAGGCCGCGCGAGCGGGCCTCGGCCTTGAGCTCCTCCAGCAGCGGCGGCGGGCCCCAGCCGCCGGCCGCCCGGACCTGGGCCGCCTGCTCGTGGAAGGCGCGCTCGGCCGGAAGGACGCACTCGTCCATGAAGGCGAGCAACCGGGCCCGCAGCTCCTCCGTCCTGTCGTCGAACGCGAAGTGCATTCAGACCTCCATGAGCCCGCGGGCGACGAGCGGGGCGACCTGCTCGCCGATCCCGGCGAAGCCCTCCCCCACCGTGAGGCCCATCGTGTGGCGGAAGTGGATGCCCTCGGCGATCACCGCGAGCTTGAAGCAGGCGAGGCCGGCGTACCAGCCGAACCGGGACAGATCGCGGCCGGACGCCTCGCCGTACCGCGCGGCGAGGTCGGCCCCCGTTTCGATCGGCAGGGGCGGCGCCTCGCCGCCCGCCTCACCCGTCGCGCCGACCGCGCGGCCCGCGGCGGGGTCGAGCGCGGAGACCTCGCCGTACAGGAGGAACAGCGCCAGGTCGGTGAGCGGGTCGCCGAGCGTGGACATCTCCCAGTCGAGCACGGCCCGCACCTCGCCGTCGGAGACCAGCGTGTTGCCGAGCTTGAAGTCCCCGTGCAGGATCGCCGGAGCCCCCGATTCGGCGGGCACGTCGCGGGCGAGTCGTTCGTACAGGTCGTCGAAGCCGGGGACGTCCCGGCTGCGGGAGGCGTCGAGCTGCCGCTTCCACCGGGCGACCTGCCGCTCCAGGAAGCCCTCGGGCCTGCCGAAGTCGCCGAGCCCCACGCTCCCGGGAGTGATCGAGTGGAGCGCGGCCAGCACGTCCACCAGCGCGTGGGCGAGGGCGGGGGTGAGCGGCGGCTGCCCGCCCTCGACGTGCTCCATCACGTAGAAGGGCGCGCCGATCACCTCGGCGTCCCGGCACAGATGGAACATGCGCGGCACGGGGACCGGCGTGTCCCGCAGGGCGCTCATCACCCGGTGCTCCCGGGCCATGTCGTGGGCCGTGGCCAGAACGTGCCCGAGCGGCGGCCGGCGCACCACGTACGTCCGCGCGGCATCGCGGACGACGTACGTCAGGTTGGACCTTCCGCCCACGATCAGCTCGGCGGTGAGCGGCCCCTCGGTCAGGCCCGCGCGCTGGAGGTGCCCGGCGAGGCGGGCGAGATCGAGGCCGGGTGGGTCGGCGTCCACCCCGTGAGCGTACCGACCAGCCGGTATGCGTGTCGACACGGCTTCACAAGTGGTCCTCGGCGACGGCTCCGAAGTGGCCGTTCTCCGCGCCGCGCGCTCTCGGTAGCGTCGGCCGCATGACCGCGAAGATGCCCGCGCCCGTCGTGCTCGACGGCCGCGTCGTACGGCTGGAGCCCCTCACCCTCGGCCACGTCCCCGACCTGTACGCGGCCGGCCGGGACGACGAGGAGGTGTGGCGGTTCAGTCCGCGGATCTTCCCCGCCTCGGAGGAGGGGATGCGCCGCCACGTGGCGGGCCTCCTCGCCAGGCCGCTGACCGTCCAGTTCGCCGTGATCCTCAAGGCGACCGGGCGGGCGATCGGCTCGACCGCCTACTGGGACGTCGGCGGCTTCGACGAGAGCGTGGAGGTGGGGTCCACCTGGTACGCCAGGGCCCACTGGCGCACGGGCGTGAACACCGACTGCAAGATCATGCTGCTCGACCACGCCTTCGCTCTCGGGTTCACCCGTGTCGTGCTGCGGACCGACGTCCGCAACCTGCGGTCGCAGGCCGCCATCGAGCGCATCGGCGGTGTGCGGGAGGGCGTGCTCCGCCGGCAGCTGCGCCGCCCCGACGGGACCTGGCGCGACAGCCCGCTCTACTCCATCCTGGACGACGAGTGGCCGGCCCATCGCGCCCGCCTGGAAGGCCGGATGGAGGCGCTGCTCAGCCGCGGAGGAACAGGCTCATGAGGTCCTCGCAGGCGGCCCGCAGGTCCTCGGGAGAGGGGACGCCGCCCGCGCCCGCCACCGCGTCGAACAGCAGGCCGTCGACGTAGGCCACCATCTGCCCGCCCCGCCGCACCGGGTCGGGCGAGCCCGCGGCGGCCAGCATGGCGACGGCGGGCTCACGGATGCGGCGGCCCAACTCGTCGTACAGCCTGCGCAGCTCCGGCCGGCGGCTCGCCTCCAGCGCCAGCTCGTACCGGGCGACGGTGGTCTCCCGGTGCTCGGTCATCGCCGCGTACGCGAAGGCGGCGAGCAGCTCCGTCAGGTCGGCGGCGCCCCCCTCGCCGAAGGGGAGGGCGGACACGACCGTGGAGAGCGCCGCAGCCTCGCGCTCGGACAGCCGGGCCAGCGTCAGCTCCAGCAGCGCCGCACGCGTGCGGGCGCAGTTCGACGTGGACCCCGGAGGGAGGCCGGCGGCCTCGTCGACCGCCCGATGAGTCAGCCCGCGCATGCCGCGCTCGGCCAGGATCGCGATGGCCGCGTCCGCGACGAGGACCGCCCGCTGACTGTTCACGGCCCCCATCGTACGGGCGCACTACAGGCGTAGTAGCGTGTGACTACACCTGTAGTGAAGGAGGCCGGGCATGGCACACGCGGTGGTGGCCGGAGCGGGCATCGGCGGGCTGACGGCGGCGCTGGCCCTGGCGCGGAACGGCTGGCAGGTGACCGTGCTGGAACAGGCGGCCTCGATCGAGCCGGTCGGCGCGGGCCTCGCGGTCGCGCCCAACGCGCTGCGGGCCCTCGACATGATCGGCCTCGGGGACGAGGTCAGGAAGCTCTCGGCGATCCAGGGCGAGGCGGGCCTCCGGCGGCCGTCCGGCCGCTGGCTGTCGCGGACCACCGCCGAGGACGCCGCCGCGCGGTACGGCGACTCGATCGTGCTGCTCACCCGGTCGGCGCTGGTCGGCATCCTCGCCGCGCGCCTGCCGCGAGGCGCCCTGCGCCTGGGCACAAGGGCCGAGTCGGCCGACCCCCGGACGGGCCTGGTCACCCTCGCCACCCCGGCGGGCGGCACGGAGACGACTCAGGCCGATCTCGTCGTGGCGGCGGACGGCATCCGGTCGCGGACCCGCGCGGCGCTGTTCCCCGGCCGCCCTGAGCCCGGCTACGCGGGCGTGACGAGCTGGCGGGCGCTCGTCCCCTTCCCCGGACCGGTCGGCGCGTCGGAGACCTGGGGGGCGGGCCTGGTGTTCGGGGTGATGCCGCTGGCGGGCGGCCAGGTCTACTGCTACGCCACCGCGCCGGTCCCCGCCGGCCTGCGCGCGGAGAGCGAGAAGGACGAGCTGATCCGCCTGTTCGGCCGCTGGCACGACCCGATCCCCGCGCTGCTGGCCGCCGCCGAGCCCGGAGCGGTGCTGCGCCACGACATCTACTCCCTCGACACCCCGCTGCCCGCGCTCCACTCCGGGCGGATCGCGCTGCTGGGCGACGCGGCGCATCCCATGACGCCCAACCTCGGGCAGGGCGCCTGCCAGGCGATCGAGGACGCCGTCGTGCTCGCCCGGCACGTCTCACCGGGCGGCGGCCCCGCCCCGGACCTCACTGCGGGACTCGCCGCGTACAGCCGGGAGCGGCTGGCCCGTACGACGCCGATCGTGCGGCGGTCGCGGCTGGTCGGGCGGGTCAGCGGCTGGCGCGCCCCGCTGGCGGTCGCCCTGCGCGACGGCGCGCTGCGCGCGGCGGGCATGCTCGGGCCCGCCGTCGCGGTGCGCCAGTTCGACGACGTCTTCCGCTGGCCGGCCTGAGCGCCGCCAGCACCGGGCGGCCGAGGGGTCAGGCCGCCTCGGGCGTCGCCGCGTTCACCGGCTCCTCGCGCGGGCCGGGCTCGCCGCGTACGACAGCGGGTTTGGAGTGGTCGGGGGCCAGGCGGCCCAGGGTGACCGTCCCCGCGATCAGCAGGGCGGCGGCCAGCAGCGCGGGCACCACCTTGTCGGGCCCGGTGGGCAGCGACTCGCCCAGCAGCACGGCCCCGGCCGTCACCGACGTGAGGGGATCGACGACCTGGACTCCGGCGTAGGCGATCCCGAAGTAGCCGACGGCGTACGACTTCTGCAGCAGCACGATGGCGCAGACCAGCAGCACCGGGATGGCCAGGGTGAACCAGTGGAGCAGCCGTCCGAGGTCTCCGTTGAGCCCGCCGCCGACGACCCGGACGAACGTGGACACGGTCGCGGTCACCGCTCCGGCGCCGACCGACATCAGCAGCGCCTTGAGCGGCCCCCGCAGCAGGCGCGCGGCGGTGAAGGTGACGGCGGCGACCAGGGCGACGCAGCCGATCAGCGCGAGGGCGTTCGCGTCCGACAGCACGGGGGTCACGTTGTGCGCCGGGACCAGCAGCATCAGGCCGAGCAGACCCACCGCCACCGCGATCGACCCGGCGATCTCGGCCCGCCGCGGGCGCCTGCCGTGCAGCGTGGCGGCGAGCGGCACCGCGAAGACCAGCGTCGCCACGCTCACCGGCTGGACGACGACGAGCGGGGCCACGCTGAGCGCCACGGCGTGCAGGGACGCGCCGGCGAAGCCGATCACCCCGCCGATCAGCCAGCGGGGCCTGCGCACGAGCGCGAGCGTCGCCCCGTCGCGTACGGCTTCGAACTGCTGCAGCGCCGCGCCCAGCGCGTACCCGAGCGCCCCGACGAGGGCGATCGCCACTCCCGCCCAGATCATGGGCGCCGGCCGGGGTGCCGGGAGCCGGCGGTGTGTCCAGAAATCACCACGCAAGTTTAGGGGGAGTGGGTCCGCGCCACGGGAACCCGCGACTCTCAGGACCTTCCCGGGCCCACTCCCCACGTCCTCGAACACGCGGCTCCCGGGACCCGAGGATCCCGGGAACCCACGGCGTCCGATCAGTCGGTGCCGCTGGACAGGGCGATGCCGACGACCCCGGCGTTCTCGGTCACCCAGGCGTCGGACAGCCCGCCCTCCTTGACCAGGGCCTCTCCGGTGACCCTGAGCACGCCGATCCGCTTGCCCGCGAGCGCGAGTTCGAGGACGTCCGCGTTCTCGGTCACCCAGGTGGCCGACAGGCCCCCCTCCTTCACCAGCGCCGCGCCGCCGCCCCGGACGACCCCGATGCGGTCGCCGGCCAGGACGAGCTGCTTCACCGCCGTGTGCTCGGTCACCCAGGTGGCGGACAGCCCGCCCGCCTTGACCAGCGCGACGCCGTCCGCCCGGACCACGCCGATCCGGTCACCGGCCAGCGCGAGCTGCTTGACGCCGTTGTACTCCAGCACCCAGCTCGCCGACAGACCGCCCTCCTTCACCCAGGCCCTGCCGTCGGTCGTCAGCACCCCGATGCGGTCACCCGACAGCGCGAGCTGCTTGACGCCGTCGTGCTCCAGCACCCAGCTCGCCGACAGACCGCCCTCCTTCACCCAGGCCCTGCCGTCCCCCGTGATGACGCCGATCCGGTCGCCGGCCAGCGCGAGCTGCTTGACGCCGCCGTCGTGCTCCAGCACCCAGTTGGTGGACAGGCCCCCCTGCTTCACCCAGGCCCTGCCGTCCCCGGTGAGGACGCCGATCCGGTCACCCGCGAGCGCGATCTGGACGACCCCGTCGTGCTCCAGCACCCAGCTCGCCGACAGACCGCCCTCCTTGACCAGGGCGTCGCCGCCGACCTTGAGCACGCCGATCCGGGGCGGGGCGACGGCCGCCCGCGACAGCGCGCTCGCCGCGGTCGTCCCCGGTCCGGCCGGTAGCAGGCCCGCCGTGCAGGCGAGAGTCGCCGCGAGGAGAACCAGGCCGGGACGGGCCGCTGATCGAGTCGTCATGAATGCCTCCGCATCGCATCGGGCGGGCCCCCTGCCCGCGGGAATCGATCACGGAGAGACTAGATTCGATCACGCGATGTAATCACGCTTCTTGCATCGTCAGGAGAGTCGGCCACACTGTGCCCGATTCAGGACCTCTCCGGACAGACGCAGAAAAGGTGACCCTCCGGGTCGGCGAGCACGACCCAGTCGCCCGGCTGGAACTCCGGCTTGGTCGCCCCGAGCGCGACGTACTCCTCCACGGCCTTGGCCACGTCGGGCACCCGGAAGTCCAGGTGGAACTGCTTGTCCGCGCCGGGCCAGGACGGCGCCCTCCGCTCGGGCACCCGCTGGAAGTAGACGGTCGTCGTGTCGTCGCCGATGCCGGCGTACTCCTCTTCGGCATACTGCACCGGCAGCCCGGTGATCTGGGAGTAGAAGTCGGCGAGCCTCTTCGGCTCGGCGCAGTCGATGGTCACGGCGATGAGCTTCGCGATCGTTGTCATGCGGCCATGCTGCCGTCCGTACCTGTCAGGGAGTGTCAGGTACGCTCACCTGTCGCACCTCCCAGATAGTGGGACCATGAACCGGGCATGTGGAACCAGTCGGACCCAAGAGTCGTTGGAGCGGATGTGACGCGGGTAGGTCGATGGATCAGGCGGTTCCTGGAGAAGCCGGGAAGCGTCGATCTCGCCCCCTTCCAGCGGGTCGCGGCGGAGGCGGCCGGGCGTGCGGCCGAGGCCGGCCGGCGCGACGAGCTTCGCCCCGCCGTCGCCGACCCGGCCTGGGTCGGCACCGCCGACTTCTGCGCGGTGATGCGGGAGGCGGCCGTCCGAGCGCTCGGCCAACGGCCGTACGACGTGCAGCTCGCGGGCATGCTGGCGCTGCTGGAGGGCCACGTCGCGCAGATGGCCACCGGCGAGGGCAAGACGCTCGTCGGGGCCATGGCGGCCGCCGGGTACGCGCTGCGCGGCGCCCGGGTCCACGTGGTCTCGGTGAACGACTACCTCGCCCGCCGCGACGCCGAGTGGATGGGCCCGCTGTACGAGACGCTGGGCCTGACGGCCGGATGGATCGCCGAGACCTCCACGCCGGAGGAGCGCAGGAAGGCGTACGCGTGCGACGTCACGTACGCGGCGGTGAGCGAGCTCGGCTTCGACGTGCTGCGCGACCGGCTGTGCACCGACCCGGCCGAGCTGGTCGTGCCGGCCCCGGAGGTCGCGCTCGTCGACGAGGCCGACTCGGTGCTGGTGGACGAGGCCCGGGTGCCCCTGGTGCTGGCCGGCGCGGCCGACGCGGGGACGGCCCTCCCCGAGATGGCGGCCCTCGTACGGCGGCTGTCGCGCGGCTACCACTACACGATCGACGAGGAGGGCCGGGCCGTCTTCCTCACCCCCAAGGGCACCGACACGGTCGAGAAGGCCCTCGGCGTCGACCTCTACGAGCACCCCGGCGTGGTGACGCAGGTCAACCTCGCGCTGCACGCGCACACGCTGCTCACCCGGGACGTCGACTACATCGTCAGGGACGGCAAGGTCGAGCTCGTCAACACCTCGCGCGGCCGGGTCGCGGCGCTGCAGCGCTGGCCGGACGGGCTGCAGGCCGCCGTGGAGGCCAAGGAGCACCTGCAGGCGTCGGAGACGGGCGAGATCCTCGACTCGATCACCGTGCAGGGTCTCATCCACCGCTACCCCCGCGTGTGCGGCATGACCGGCACCGCCGTCGCCGTGGGCGAGCAGCTCCGCGAGTTCTACGACCTCTCCGTCGTGGTCGTCCCGCCCAACCGTCCCTGCGTACGGGTGGACGAGCCCGACCGGATCTTCGCGACCGTGGAGGACAAGGAGGGGGCGCTGCTGGACGAGATCGAGACCCGGCACGCCACCGGGCAGCCGATCCTCGTCGGCACGCTCGACGTCGCCGAGTCCGAGCGCCTGGCCGGGGCCCTTGAGGCCAGAGGGCTCGCCGCGACCGTCCTGAACGCGAAGAACGACGCCGAGGAGGCGCAGATCATCGCGCGGGCCGGACGGCGCGGGGCCCTCACGGTCTCCACCCAGATGGCCGGGCGCGGCACCGACATCCGGCTCGGCGCGGGCGGCCCCGGCGAGGAGGACGAGGTCGCCTCGCTCGGCGGGCTCTACGTCATCGGCACCGGCAGGCACGACAGCAGCAGGCTGGACGACCAGCTCCGGGGCCGGGCCGGGCGGCAGGGCGACCCGGGCGGTTCGGTGTTCTTCGTCAGCGGCCAGGACCCGCTCCTGACCGTCTACGCGCCGGACCAGTCGCTGCCGCCCGCCGACGCCGACGGCGCCGTACGGAAACCCGACGCGCACGCGCTCGTGGCGCACGCCCAGCGGGTGGCCGAGGGCGTGAACCTGGAGATCCACCGCAACACCTGGCGGTACACCCGGCTGCTGGAGCGGCAGCGGGCCGAGGTGCTCGAACAGCGCGACCGGGTGCTGAACGGCGACACCGGGGCACGGGCGCTGGAGTCGGCCTGCCCGGAGCGCTACCGCGAGCTGTGCGAGACGGCGGGCGAGGAGGCGGTCGAGCGGGCGGCCCGGCAGATCGTGCTGTACCACCTCGACCAGTGCTGGACCGAACACCTCGGCTTCCTGTCCGACCTGCGCGAGGGGATCCACCTGCGCGCGCTCGGGCGGCTCAACCCGCTGGACGAGTTCAACCGGGAGGCCGTCCCCGCCTACCGGGCGATGCTGGACGAGGTCGAACGGCGCTCCCGGGAGACCTTCGAGAAGGCCGACGTCACCCGCGATCTGGCGGACCAGGGCCTCAAGCGGCCCACGGCGACCTGGACCTATCTCGTGCAGGACAACCCGTTCGGCTCCGAGTGGGACCGGGTGTTCAACCGGGTGGCGGGAGCGCTGCGGGGCCGCAGGAGGTAGCCCCGCCTCTCCCGCGCGCCCCTACTGGGCCTCTTCGCCGCTCGGCCGGCGGGTGACCCGGCTGTGCACCGCCTTCGCGCCCACCGCGACGAGCGCGCACACCACGATCGCGGCGGAGACGGCGGGAGCCGCGTCGTCGCCGCCGGACGGGTCGCCGGTGGCGGACACGGGGGTGACGGCCTGCACCGACGCCGTACCGGTCGTGGCGGCAGGCGTGGTCCCGGCGCCGCCCGCCGGCGCAGCCGGGGACGCGCCGCCCGCCGCGTCCTGCCCGCCGGCGAAGGGGGCCATGGCCGCCGCGGCGGCCTGGGCCTGGTCGGCGGGAGCGGGAGAGGCCGGCGTGAGCGGCTGCGCCGGGGCCGCCTTCGCGGCCGCTTCGGGGGCCGCCTCGGCAGCCGGCGTGGAGGCGGTGGTCTGCGACTCCTCGGAGGGGGCGGGGGCCGCGGTCGGGCAGGGCGGCGGAGGCTCGGCCTGGTCCCGCACGCCGTACGCGCCGGTGGAGAACGGCTTGGGCGCGCCCGTCTTGCCGCGCCCCTTGCCCCATTCGGTGATCACGTATTTCACCGGGATGTGGCCGAGCCCGCCCGCGCCCTCGACGGTGAGCGAGTCGCTGTCCCAGGTGCCGCCGGTGAGCTCGGCGAACGTCTTGCCGTCGAGATCGAGCATGACCCCGCTGCTGGAGGGAACGCCGGGGCCGCGGTCGCCGACGAAGAACTCGGCCTTCTTGCCCTGGTAGATCACATAGCCCTTGGTGCCCATGGGCCAGCTCGGGCTGGCCGCCAGGCCCTTCTGCATCGGCTCGCCCGACGCGGGGGCTCCGGTGTCGCCGTTGACGCCCGATCCGTCGTCCCAGAAGTAGGACGCGGTCGTCTTGCCGGCGTAGAGCACCGTCCGGCCGTCGGCCGTGGGACAGCCGACCTCGGGAACGGCCGGAGTCTCGGCCGTCTCGGCGGCCTGTGCGGGGAGGGAGGCCGCCGCGAGGGAGAGGGGGGTCACGTGCTGCTCATGGGGGTCCGCGTAGCTGGAAATGGGGGATCTCCTGACTGGTCACGGTTGGGTAACCGGACACTAAACCAAGAAGACCCCAAATCTCGACATTGCGGACGAAAGTTTTACTTTCTGGACGAACACCCCATCGCGTGTCAAAGTCAGATGTGGACGCGCCATCCTCCCAGGGGGGCCGGAGCGGGAGGAGGGCACGCCACGTACGAGAGATCAGGACGTACGGACGATCAGGACGACAGAAGGCGGGTCCGCAGTCCCGTCCCGAACCCGGTCGGGGTCCCGTTGTAGTCGCTGATCAGGGACGGCCCGGTGGAGCACTCCGCGCCCCCGGACGCACATGAACTCGCCGCCCGACCGGTTGACCCCCATGACGCCGGACGAGGTGGTGACATTTTCACCTCGGCGGCAGGCCCGCCGCCGGGCGCTCCCCCACGACGCACGGCACCGTCCAGCGGCACGACTCGACAAGGCGAGCACACTCGACAGAAGCACACAGCCGGCACCGATGAGTGCGCCGCCGCCGGCTCGGCCCTGACATGCCATGACGCGCGGCCGGCAGACAGGAGCACACCCGTGACAGACACGACGTCCGTCCTGCTCGAACGCCTGCACACGGCCGGTCTGACCGACGTCGTCGCGGTCGAGCCGGCCGCTGGAGGCCTCGCCGCGATCGCGGGGCTCGCGCGCCGCGGTGACGGCACACCGGTGTTCGTCAAGGCGTTCGGCGAGCCGCCGTCGGACGACGCCTTCGCCGCGGAGGCCGAGGGGCTCACCGTGCTCCGCGAGACGGGCGGCGTCGCCACGCCCGAGATCATCCTGATGGACCGCGACCTGCTCGTGCTGTCCGTGCTACGGCCCCGGCCGGGCACCGGGGCCTTCTGGGAGCAGCTCGCACATGCGCTCGCCCACCTGCACACCACCACGCGGCACCCCCGATTCGGGTGGCACAGGGACAACTGGCTGGGCCGTCGCCGGCAGGTCAACACGTGGGACGACGACGGGTACGAGTTCTTCGCCCAGCACCGTCTGCTGCGCTGGCTCGGCGAGCATCGCGTCCGGGAGGCGCTCGACGTCGCGGACCGGGCGGCGCTGGAGCGGCTGTGCGACCGGCTGCCCGAGCTGCTGCCCGTGCGGCCCGCGTGCCTGACGCACGGCGACCTGTGGGCGCTGAACGTCATGGCCACCCCTGACGGGCGGCCCGCGCTGATCGACCCGGCCGTGTCGTACACGTGGGCCGAGGTCGACCTGGCCCACCTGTGGACGACGGCGCCGCCGCCCGAGGCGCACGTGTTCTTCGAGCTCTACGCCGAGCTGACCGGGCTCGACCGCGACTGGCGCGAACGGATGCCGATCCTCCAGCTACGCCAGCACCTGGCCGTGATCGCCCAGTTCGACCCCGACTGGGGCGCCGCCGATCTCGTGCGCGCCACGCTCGCCCCGTTCCGGCGACGGCCCTGAGACGAGCTCCGAAGACGACCTTCGAAGGACCTGTGGAGCCGGCCGCCAAGGGGCGCCGCTCAGGCGTCGCCCCCGCGCAGAACGGCGGCGGGGACCGGGATCGCCGGGAACGGGTTGTCCGGCAGGAGGATCAGACGGCGCGGGCCGCCCTGCGCCCCACCCCCCGCCGCGGCCGATGCGGCGTCCTCGGTGGCGGCCTCGGTGGCGGCCTCGGTGGCGGCGAGGTGCAGCAGCGCGGTCCCGATCCCCGCGGCGCCCACCATGTAGCCGGTGTCGGCGGTGAACTCCTCCGGCCGCAGCCGGCGGTACGCCTGGTACCAGCGGAAGCCGTCCTCCTCGTCCCCGGCCGCGCGTCCGATGAGATCGGCGGCGAGGGTGCGGGCGAAGGCGAGGTACGGCTCCCGCCCGGTGGCCGCGTACAGGCCGGTGAAAAGTTCCAGCAGCCCGGCCGTGCCGCAGCACAGGCAGGCCACGTCCCAGTGGCCGGGCGGGGCGTGCTCCGGCAGCCCGCTCTGCACGATCCCGTGGGCGAGGCGCTCCACCCAGTCCAGGTCGCCGGGATCGCCGGTGACGCGGTGCAGCTCGTGGAACATCCGGGCCACCCCGGCCGCGCCGGAGCAGAAGCCGAGGTAGTGGAGGCGGCGCCCCTGCGGCAGGTGGT
This sequence comes from Microbispora sp. H10670, assembly GCF_014161385.1. Classification (NCBI taxonomy): domain Bacteria; kingdom Bacillati; phylum Actinomycetota; class Actinomycetes; order Streptosporangiales; family Streptosporangiaceae; genus Microbispora; species Microbispora sp. H10670. The sequence goes on from NZ_JABBWW010000003.1 coordinate 369,569, forward strand.
GCGGGACGCGGGCGCACCTGTCGGTGACCACGCTGACCGTGCGGACGAAGTCGGCCCCCCGGCGGGCCGCCGCGAGGAACCGCGCGTCGCGGGTCACGCCGTGCAGCCGGGCGAGCAGGAACGCGGTGCCCGCCGTACCCGACAGGAACCCCGGCGTGACGGCGTCCACGGGCAGGTCGGGGCAGGCCTTTCCGCCGAAGCGGTGGCCGGGCACGGCGAGGGCCGCGATGCGCCCGCCCGCCTCGACGGCCACCTCCTCGTACGCCGACACCCCAAGGAGGCCCGAGGCGTGCAGCAGCGCGAGCACGATCCCCCCGTCGCCGCGCAGCGCCGGGTCCCCGGTCCAGCCGACGCCGTCGTCGAACCGGCGGACGTCGCGCACCAGGCCGTCGGCGGCGGCGCGGGCCGCCTCGTGGACCTCCTCGTCGCCGGTCGCCCAGCCGGTCTCGGCCATCGCGAAGAGCATCCCCGCCCGGCCGTGGTAGAAAGTCGGATCGCGCTGCTCCCGCCATGTCGCGGCGAGCCGCCGCGCCCCCGCGAGCGCGTCGTCCTGATACGTCTGGTCGCCGGTGGCGGCGGCGGCCTCCAGGAAGAACAGCACGACGCCGGCCGCCCCCGCGTACAGGGAGGAGGCGTTCCCCGCGCCGGCCGACCGGCCCCGGGGATCGGGATTGGCCAGCCAGTGCCGTCCGAGGGCGTCGTCGACGGCCGCCGACCTCACCCAGCGCGCGGCCATGACGGCGGCGGTGGTCGGCGTCTCACATGGCCAGGTACTCATCGCCCGATTCTCCCACGAATCCGGTAGGAAATTAAGGCTACCGTCTCCCAGTAGAAGCCTACGGCGAGGTGAGACCCGGATCACACTCATCCTGGTCAGGTGGGATGAGGGGTGAAGGATCGGGGATCGCGCCGCAGCGGATGTCCCTCGGGGATCTCGACGAGCACGATCGGCAGGCCGTCGGGGTCCTCGATCCACATCTCCACCAGGCCCCAGGGTTCCAGCCGGGGCGGGTGCGACACCCGCACCCCCGCGCCGGCCAGCCGTTCGTGCTCCCGCCGGACGTCGCGGACCTGGAGCCACAGCGCCGGGCTCTCCCGCGCGCCGCCGCCGTGCGAGGAGACCTCCAGGAATCCGGCCCCGAGGAAGAACACCACCCCGGGGTCCTCGGCCGGTCCGAACTCCCGGCTCACCGCCAGACCCAGGACGTCCCGGTAGAAGCGGCGGCTCGCGGCCCGGTCGGCGGAGCGCAGGAGCACACGGCCGCTCAGCACCTCCATCAGGGCCTCGCCGGGTGATCGGCGTGTGGTTGTCCGTACGGCCTCATCGCGGCGTCCTTCCCGTTGTGGTGATGACGGGGAGTCCTCCCCGTGGCGCTCCCCCGGCGGGAGTCACGTGACGGTCGTGCCCATCCGGGGCATGCGACTAAAGGAGGGATTACGGCAAACGACGGCCAAGGGAGGAGACGCGGCCAAGGGCCTTTCGTCCCCCGGAACGTGACGGACGGCGGTGCCGCCGCCGGCGCCGGGGACGGGACGCTGGTCGCGTGCCGAACGAGGCCGTAGGACCCGACTGTGAAGAAGAGGAACGCATGAGTGAGAACACCGCACCCGCCGGCCTGCCGCACCTGGAGAAGCTGGACCGCGACGACTGCCTGCGGCTGATCTCCCCGGGGGGCGTGGGCAGGATCGCCTTCACCCACCCCGGCGGCCCGGTGATCCTGCCGGTCAACTACACGGTGGAGCAGGGCGCGGTGCTGTTCCGCACGGCGCTCGGCGGCCCGATGGACGCCGACCTGCGCACGGGCGTCACCGGGGCCGACTTCATGGTCGCCTTCGAGGTCGACCGCATCGACGAGAGGACGCGGGAGGGCTGGAGCGTGCTCGTCCGCGGCGGGGCCCACCACGTGACCGGTGACGTGCACAAGGAGGTCGAGACGTGGGCGGGCGGCGAGCGCCCCCTCTACATCAGGATCGAGCCGGTCGAGATCAGCGGCCGGCGCATCCGGCACGGCTAGCCGTGGACGCCTGGGTCGTGGCCCGCCCGGGGCCGGTCGCGACGGGGCCCCTGGAACGGGCCGGACTGCCGGATCCCGTGCCCGGGCCGGGGGAACTGCTGATCCGCGTCGAGGTGTGCGCCGTCTGCCGCACCGACCTGCACCTCGCCGAGGGCGATCTCCCCCCGAGGCGGCCCCGTACGGTTCCCGGGCACGAGGTGGTGGGGCGGGTGGCGGCCCTCGGCCCGGACACGGCGGGGCCGCCGCCCGGTTCGCGGGTGGGCGTGGCGTGGCTGCGCTCGACCTGCGGCCGGTGCCGCTACTGCCTGCGGGGCGCGGAGAACCTGTGTCCCGCGTCCGCCTACACGGGCTGGGACGCCGACGGCGGCTACGCCGAACTGCTGACCGCCCCCGCCGCGTACGTCTACCCGTTGCCGGAGGACGCTCCGGCGGAGACGCTGGCGCCGCTGCTGTGCGCGGGGATCATCGGATACCGCGCGCTGGTCCGCGCCGATCTGCCGCCCGGCGGCCGGCTCGGGATCTACGGCTTCGGCGCCTCGGCGCACCTGACCGCGCAGATCGCGATCGCCGAGGGCGCGACCGTGCACGTGATGACGAGGTCGGCGGCGGCCCGGGAACTCGCGCTCCGGCTGGGCGCGGCCTCCGCCGGGGGCAGCGCCGACCCGCCGCCGGAGCCCCTGGACGCGGCCATCCTGTTCGCCCCGGTGGGCGACCTCGTGCCGGTCGCCCTCGCCGCGCTCGACCGGGGCGGGACGCTCGCGGTCGCCGGGATCCACCTGACCGACATCCCGGTGCTGAACTACCGGCGCCATCTGTTCCAGGAGCGCACGCTGCGCAGCGTCACGGCCAACACCCGCGCCGACGGCCGGGAGTTCCTCCGGCTGGCGTCCCTCCACCGCCCTCAGGTCACGACCACGCCCTACGCCTTCTCGGCCGCCGACCGGGCGCTGGCCGACCTCGCCGCCGACCGGGTGGAGGGAGCCGCCGTACTGATCATGGACGGGTGACGGGCGGGGTCATCTGGCCCAGGTCGTCGATCTCGAACGAGACGTCGGAGTCGACGTCCACCACGCCGTCCACCCGCCAGACGTCCTCCAGCAGCGCCCTGAGCTGGGAACGCCGCTCCACACTGCCCTCCAGGTAGACGATCCCGTCCTCGACCCGCAGTGAGCATCGTCCGGAGCAGGGCCCGATCACTTCGAGGACGTCGTCGCGGATGTCCTCGGCGGAGCGGCAGAACACCCTGATCAGGTCGGACTTGCGGACCAGCCCGGTGATGCGCCCGGTCTGCTCGTCCACCACCGGAAGATCCTTGATCCTGTTCCGGTGCATGAGCCAGGCCGCCTGCCGCACCGGGGTGTCCTCGGTGACCGTGATCGCGGGAGTGCTCATGAGATCACGCACCAGCCGGCCCGCCGCCTTCCTCCGCTCCCGGTGACGCGTGGGCCCCTCGAAGAGCAGGTCGCCCATCCGCCGGTCCATGTCCTTCAGCAGCAGATCGTCCTCGCTGACCATGCCGAGCACCCGCCGGTCGCCGTCCACGACGGGGACCGCTCCGACGTGGAACCGGCACATCGCGGTCACCACCTCGCCGAACGAGGCCTCCGCCTCGACCGCGACCACGAACCTGTTCATGACGTCCCGGACGGTCATGGGCATCGCATCTTCCTCCCCGTCCCTCCTCAGACTTCGTCATACCCATTGGTGCGGCGAGCGGCGAACGTCCCCCTGACATGGGACCTATGGCCCTTCGGGGATGAACCGGATCATGTTTATCGCCAGTACCTTGGAGAGGTGCAGAACGCCGCGATCCTCACCGTCGACGACGATCCCTCTGTCTCGCGTTCGGTGGCGCGCGACCTACGCCGCCGGTACGGCGACCGCTACCGCGTGATTAGGGCCGAATCCGGGTCCACCGCGCTGGAGGCGCTGCGGGAGATCAAGCTGCGCGGCGAGCAGGTCGCCGTGCTCCTGGCCGACTACCGGATGCCCGGAATGAACGGCATCGAGTTCCTCGAGGCCGCCATGGACGTCTTCCCGCTGGCCCGCCGTGTGCTGCTCACCGCGTACGCCGACACGGACGCGGCCATAAACGCGATCAACATCGTGGATCTCGACCACTACCTGCTCAAGCCGTGGAACCCGCCCGAGGAGAAGCTCTACCCGGTGCTGGACGCGCTGCTGGAGGCGTGGCTCGCCACCCCCGCCGTGACGATGCCGGAGACCAAGGTCGTCGGGCACCGCTGGTCGGCGCGATCGTTCGCGGTGCGCGACTTCCTGGCCCGCAACCTCGTGCCGTACCGCTGGATCCGGGCCGACGAGGCCGAGGGCGCCCGGCTGCTCGCCGCGGCCGGGCTGGCCGAGGCGGACGTGCCGGTCGTGATCACCACGGACGGCAAGGCCCTGGCCCGGCCCACGGAGACCGACCTCGCCGCGCACGTCGGCATGGCCACCACCCCCGCCTCCGACCTCTACGACCTCGCCGTGATCGGCGGGGGCCCGGCCGGGCTCGGCGCGGCGGTGTACGGCGCCTCCGAGGGCCTGCGGACCCTGCTGGTCGAGCAGCGGGCCACCGGCGGCCAGGCGGGGCAGAGCAGCCGGATCGAGAACTACCTGGGCTTCCCCGACGGCGTCTCGGGCGCCCAGCTCACCGACCGTGCCCGCAGGCAGGCCCAGAAGTTCAACGCCGAGATGCTCACCACCCGCGAGGTCGTCGGCCTCGAACGGCAGGACCCGGTCACGCTGCTGCGGTTCTCCGACGACACGGCCGTCGCGGCGCACACGGTCGTGCTGGCCACGGGCGTGTCGTACCGCCTCCTGAACGCGCCCGGCCTCGCCGATCTGACCGGCCGCGGCGTCTTCTACGGCTCGGCCGCCATCGAGGCCCCGAACTGCTCCGGCGAGGAGATCTACATCGTCGGCGGGGCCAACTCGGCGGGCCAGGGGGCGGTGTACTTCTCCCGCTTCGCCCGGAAGGTGCACATCCTCATCCGGGGCGACGACCTCACCCGGTCGATGTCGCGCTACCTGATCGACCAGATCGAGGGGATCGCGAACATCGAGGTCCACCCGAACACCGAGGTCGTGGGGGGCGAGGGACGCGACCACCTGGAGCGGCTGACCCTGTGCGACCGGCGGTCCGGCCGGGTCGCCACCGTGCCGACGTCGTGGCTCTTCGTCTTCATCGGCGCCGAGCCGCGCACCGACTGGCTCGGCGACGTGGTGGCCCGCGACGGGAACGGATACGTGCTGACCGGCTCCGACCTGCTCGCCGACGGAAGCCGCCCGGCCGGATGGGCGCCGTCCAGAGACCCCTACCACCTGGAGTCGAGCATGCCGGGCGTCTTCGCGGCCGGCGACGTGCGGGCCGGATCGGTCAAGCGCGTCGCCTCGGCCGTGGGCGAGGGCGCGATGGCGGTCTCGCTCGTCCACCGCTACCTGGAGGGCCGATGACACCCCCTGTGTCAACCTCAGGCCGCGATCTGGTCGATGAGGGCGGCAGCGGCGCCGTGTCTGCGTGGGTCGTACGGTGTGCCGTCGCGCCAGCATCGGTAGATCACGCGGATCCAGGCGCGGGCCAGGACACGCACCGCGTGTGGATGGTCCTTACCACTGGCCCGAGCCTCGGTGTAGATCTTCTTCGCCCACGGGCTGGCGTGCCGGCTGTTGTCGGCGAAGGTCGTCATCGCCTGGCGGAAGCGCTTGTTGCAGGCCCAGCGGAAGTGCACCGCGCGATGCTTGCCCGACTCCTTGGTGACGGGTGTGCACC